>CAXBRB010000160.1:0-6384 GCA_963977795.1 uncultured Acidimicrobiaceae bacterium | reverse complement strand
GGGGCGGTCAGAAGCCGGCGGCCTCGGCGCCGTCGGCCGGGCGGGCCGGGCGCTGGACCATGCGCATCTGGGTGCGCAGCACCAGGCGCTTGATCTCGGCCACGTCGACACCGAGGTACTCGGCCAGGGCCCAGTGGAACGCCGGGCCGGGCACGTCGGCGTCCTCGGCCCACCGCTCGACGTCGAGCGGGGTGGCCCCGACGATGGCCGCCACCTCGGCGGCGTCCTCGCCCAGCGACCACATCCGGTCGTCCAGGCGGTCGCCGAGGGTGGGGGGCATGGCCATGGACGTGACGGTACGGAACGGAGGGAGCGTGCCGGGTCCCCGCCGGTTGCCTGTCCGGTGCAGCCACAGACCGGCCGCACAGTCGGTGCTGACCGGTCGCACCGCCGTCGATGGTGGGGTCTGCCCTAGGGCCGTTCGGCCCTACGCGGCCCGGGAACCCGCATTTTTCTTGCGTTTCCCGGCCTGATGGGGAAGGATTACAGTCCTGTAGTTACATCCGTGCCATGCGGAGCCGCGTGCTGCCGCATGCATGACAGGGAGGGAGGTCTGGCGATGGACATGGTGTCACTGATGTTCGGGCCCCAAGAGCGCTCATGGCAGACCAAAGCGAACTGCATGGGGGTCGATCCCGACCTCTTCTTCCCCGAGCGGGGGGCGTCCACCCGCGAGGCGAAGGAGGTCTGCCGGGGGTGCGTGGTGCGCGAGGACTGCCTCGAGTACGCGCTGGCCAACGGCGAGAAGTTCGGGATCTGGGGCGGGCTCTCCGAGCGGGAGCGCCGCCGCCTGCGCCGCCAGCGCGCCATGCAGCGCCGGGCCGCCGCAGCGTCCTGAGCTGAGCCACACCCGACGCCGGCCTTGGGGCAGGCCGGCCGTCGGAGAAGTGTCGGGATCCCGCCCCACGACCGTCCCGGCGGACGTCGACGGTCGCCCCGGTCCGCTGCCGGGACCCCGCATCGCCCAGGTGGGCTGAGCGCGGCCGCATTCGGTCGCATCGGAATGGGCTCACTGCCGGAAGCGCCGGGGGACAGAAACTATCTCGCCACATAGTATGTGACGAGATAGTATGTGGTGAGATAGTATTTCCCCATGACACGAGCAGGTCATCCGAGCGGAAGGTCCCACCTCCGTGCCCGGTGACGACCGTGCGGCCCTCGACGCCTTCTTCGACAATCCGGTCGACCGGCCTCTGCTCGGCATCGTCTACGGCCGTCGTCGCATTGGCAAGTCGACCCTGCTGGTCGAGCAGGTGGCGTCCCGGGGCGGCTTCTACTTCGAGGCCATCCGGGTCGAGACACCGGTCCAGCTGGAGCGGCTCGGCGTTGCGCTCGGCGCCCACCTCGGGGTCGGCCGCCTGGCATTCGAGGGATGGGAGGAGGCGTTCGCCGCGCTGATCCGCCTCGGCGAGGGAGCCGACACCCCCGTCCCTGTCGTCCTCGACGAGCTCGGCCACATCCTCGAAGCCGATCCCTCCGTCGAGTCGGCCCTCACCGCAGCGCTCGGGCCGGGCGCCGTCGGCCGGTCGGCGGGAAGGGCCCGGATCGTGGTCTGTGGGTCGGCCATCTCGGTCATGCGGGCGTTGACCGAAGGGGAGGCACCCTTGCGCGGCCGGGCCAGCCTGGAGCTGGTCATGCAGCCCGACGACTTCCGGGTGGCCGCCACCCGCCTGCCCGCCGACGCCGGCCTGGCGGCGGCGGTGCGGACGTTCGCGGTCATCGGGGGCGTGGTCGGGTACGCCACCGACATGGTGGCCTTCGACCTCCCGTCCAGCCAGGCCGACGTCGACCGGTGGATCGTCGAACGGGTGCTCAGCCCGGCGGCAACGCTGCACCGGGAGGCGACCACCCTCCTGGCCGAAGACCCTGTGGTCGGGGGCCGGAACGCCCTCCTCCACCACGGCATCCTGGGGGCCATCGCCAACGGCTCGGTGACCGCCGGCGGCATCGCCCGCCGGGTCGGTCGGCCCGGCGGCATCGCCCGCCGGGTCGGTCGGCCGGTCTCGAACGTCGATCCCTTCCTGCGCAGGCTCATCGATGCCGGGTTCGTGGTCCGGCGTGACGACCCGGTCCGGACCCGGCGCCCGCTCTACGCGCTCTCGGATCCCTTCCTCCAATTCCACTACGCCGTGCTCGAACCCCACGGGGCGCTGCTGCGGGGACGGGACCCTGCGGCCATGTGGGAGGAACGGCTTGCCTCCGTCTTCAGTTCGCTGGTGCGGGGTCCCGTCTTCGAGGAGATGGCCCGGGACTGGACCTTGCGGTTCGCCGGCAGGTCGACGGTGCCCGTGCGGGACCACATCGGTCCCTCCATGGCACACGTCGGCGGTCGTGACCGGCAGATCGACGTCCTGGTGGCCGGCCCGGGCGACGTCCCCGGGGACCGCCGGGTGGCCGCCATCGGCGAGGCGAAGGCCGGAGAGGAGCTGCAGGATCGGCATCTCCGGGCCCTGGAGTCCGTCCGGGCGTCGTTCGGGACTGTTGCCGACGGTGCCACCCTGCTCCTCTTCGGCGAGCGCATCCATCCTGCGCTCGTCGCCACCGCTGCCGGACGGTCCGATGTCGAGATCGTCGACCTCGAGCGCCTCTACGGAGGCGAGTGAGGCAGGCCGTCGCCCCGCCTCCCCCTGGCGGCGCAGCACCGGTTCCGATCACGGGGCCAGGCAACCAGCAGCGACTACCGGCTGCGACCGGCCTCGATGGTCGTCCGCTGCGAGAGCCCCAGTTGCTCCCACCGCCCCTCGGGCACGGCATCCAGTGCCGAGCGGGGAGCCAGGCCGACCAGCTCACCCCGGACAGCCCGGCAGCCCGCCGCCGCCGCACCGGCGGCCACGGCGTCGTAGACGTCGGCCAGGTCGACCGCCGAGGGATCGATGACGTTGCAGCTGACCTGGGCGCCCCCCTCCACGGCCAGGCCCAGCGTGCGGAGGACCGGGCTGCGGAGGCCGGCGGCGATGTCCCGGGCCACGGCCACCACGTCGACCCCGTCCGGCGAGGCGGCCCGGTCGGCGGCCAGCCAGACGTTCCAGGCGATCAGCACCCCCCGGACGCCCACGGCGGCCGCCCCGGCGCTGGGGTGCGGGGCCGGTGGCCCGGCATCGGGTGCGAGGTCCCGGAAGGCCCGGCGCCGCACGTCCGGGAGGGTGCGCTCGGGGCCGTAGAGGAAGCAGGGAAGGGCAAGGGCCGCTCCGGCCCAGGCGGCGAAGGCATCCCGGGCGGCGGTGGCCTCCTCCCAGGTGGTGGTCGGCCCGCCGGGGTCGGCCAGGGGGACGAAGGGGACCACGTCGACGGCCCCCAGGCGGGGGTGGACGCCCTCGTGGGCGGTGAGATCGATGCGCTCGGTGGCGGCGGTGGCCACGGCACGGGCCGCCTCCTCCACCTCGGACAGGGTGCCGACCAGGGTCAGGACGCTGCGGTGGTGGTCGGCGTCGGTGTGGACATCGGCCAGCGTGGTGCCGGCCGCCTTGGCCACGGCGGCCACCACGGCCAGGTCACGGCCCTCGCTGATGTTGATGACGCACTCGGCCGGGCCGTCCCCTGTGCTCACGGGAGCCACGGTAGGGCACGGAGCCGACGACCCGGAGGCGGCTGCCCCCGGGCCGTCGTCCCGTCAGGTCTTCGGAGGCCGGTCTGCCGGGTCCGGTCGGTACGGAGCCGGTCTGCCGGGTCCAGTCGGTGCGGACGCCGGTCTGCCGGGTCCGGTCGCTCAGGAGCTGGCGGACGCCAGGCTGACCCGGCGGCGGCGCAGGATGCGGCGGCGCTCCCGCTCGGACTTGCCGCCCCACACCCCGTGGTCGACCCGCTCGGTCAGCGCGTACTCGAGGCACTGCTCGGCCACCGGACAGGTGGCGCAGATGCGCTGAGCCGCCTGGACACCGACCCCGTCGCTGGGGAAGAAGATGGTCGGTGCGAGGTCCTTGCACTTGCCCTCTGCCATCCACTCGGTGTCCATCGCTCCTCCTCGCTCGTTCGGCCGGTTCCTCCCCGGTGCTTCCGCTCCGGTCGGGCCCTCCCGTTCCTTCCTGTGCCAGTGTCGCGCCCAGAAGGTGGAATTGCGATGGAATCGGTGGATCTTGCAGGTTTCCTCAACGATTTCTTATGTCCGACCTGGGCCTTCTTATGTTTCTGCTCGAGAGGTCGCCCGTTCCGCTTCGTTGCCTCACCAAAAACCTTCGCCAAGGCAATCGTCCGCCTCGCCGGACACCAGCGCCAGGGTCGTTGGTCGCCTCGTCGGGGTGCTGGCCCACCGCCTGTGTCGGATGGTCCCCGGGGGTCGCCAGAGCCGGGGACCGGGGAGCCCGTCCGGCGACGGGTAGGATCGGAGCGCTCGAACCCAGGAGGAACCCCTGCCATGACCCCGGCACCCGACGAACCCATGCACGTCGACGAGAACGGCGACCCGATCCCGCCGGTCGCCCACGTCCGCATCGTCTACCTGGGCCCCGTCGCACCCCACTGGGACATCCAGTCCGACTACGGCGACCCTGCCCTGGTCGAGGAGTTCCGGCGTCGCTCCAACGCCCGTCTGGTCCTGCTGCCGCCGCACGACCCGCAGTACCGGCGCAACCGGGAGCGGGTGAACCGGGACGCCGAGCGCGAGAACATCGCCATCGAGTGGGACCTCGGCATTCCCGAGGAGGAGGCCCCGGCCGCTCCGGCCGAGGCAGCCGCCGAAGCCACCGCCTGAGAAGCACCGCCTGAGCGGCACGGCCTGAACGAGCCGGCTGTCCCGGCCCCGGTCGGGCCGGGGCGCTAGGCCCCGTCGTCGGGCCCGTCGAGCTCCGGCAGGTCGATCCGCTCCAGCCACAGGCCCGGTGCGTCTACCTCGGCCGGGGTGGGCAGGTTGCGCACGGGGGACCACAGCCGGGCCAGGGCGTCCTCGCCGGCCCGCTCCACCACACCGGCCACGAAGGCCCGGCCCCGGTCGACCTGGTGCTGGTCGAGGTCGAGCCCGAACAGCGCGCCGGCCGCCTCCTCGCCCTTGCCCCGCTCCGTGCGCCGCCGGTACCACGCCTCGCTGATCTGCCCGTGGGACCCGACCAGGCGGTCGCCCACCCGGCCGGCCACGTGGTCGGCGTAGGCCTCCACCACCACGGCCACGGCGGTGAGCTTGTCGGAGGATCGCCGGGTCTCGGGGGTGAGCAGCTGGCCCAGGAGCTCCTCGGGATCCCCCAGCATCCCCTGGAGGGCGGCCAGGTCCATCCCCGGCCCGAGGGCGTCGTCGTCCCCGTCGGCCAGCGCCCCCAGCCGGCCCATGAGGTCCTGCTGGGCGGCGGCCTGCGAGGCGGCCAGGGCCAGGGCCAGCTCGTCGATGCGGGCCCGCACGTCGGGCCGGCTGAGCACGGTGTGGGCGGCCAGCTCCCGGGCGCACACCCACAGGAGGGCCTCCTCGGCGGGCAGGCTCCAGTCGGTGGCGAACTCCGTGATGTTGGCCGTCACCAGGAGGAGCTCGTCGGCCGGAGGCCAGGGGAGGGGCAGCGGGTACTGGCCCAGGGTGCGCTGGGCCAGATGGCCGAGGACCGAGCCGGCCTGGAGCCCGGCCATCATCGGCCCGATGATCCCGGCCCACTGGCCGAGCAGGGCGCCGAGGTCGCCGGGACCGCCGCCGCCGTCTCCCGTGGGGGCGGCCGGCGGGGTGGGCGGGACGGCCACCAGGGCGTCGAGGAGGGGCTGCCAGGCGGCCAGCGCCCGCATCGTCCAGTCGCCCCGGCCCACCGGGACGCAGGTCAGGCGCCGCCCATCGGGGGCCACCGGCATCCCGGTCGCCTCCATGACGTTGAGCTCGGCCACCCGGGAGAGCTGCTCCACCTGGATCCGCTGGAGCGGGTCGATGTTGCCCTCGGCCTGGCCGCCGGTGGCCACGTTGAGAGCGAAGGCCCGGACCATCTGGGACTGGTCGGGGCCCTGGCTGCCCAGCATCCCCATCAGGTCGCCGAGCAGCGACTGGAAGGGGTTGGCGGCGTCGCCGGGCTCGGGCGGGGTCATGCCCCCATCGTACGGGCGGGGGTGGCCCGTCGGGGCGGCGGCCCGGTCAGGAGCCGAGGGTGGCGCCGGTCACCAGCGTGACCCCGTCCCGGTCCACGGTGAGGGTGCAGGCGGTGCCGGGAGGGTGGGCGTAGAGGGCGCCGGCCAGGCCCTCGGCGGAGCCCACCGGTGCGCCGTCCACCGCGGTGACCACATCGTCCGGGGCGAGTCCGGCCGCCTCGGCGGCCCCGCCGGCGACGAGGCGGACGATGCGGGCCCCGCCCCCGGGGGCGTCGGCGGACCCGGGGGCGGCGTCGACCACGGCCACGCCCAGGGTGCCGGTGCGCACCGACCCGGAGCGCACCAGCTGAGATCGGAAGAGCACACGTCTGAACTCCAGTCACGGCTACATCTCGTATG
>CAXBRB010000159.1:0-6415 GCA_963977795.1 uncultured Acidimicrobiaceae bacterium | reverse complement strand
TTTTTTTAATGATACGGCGACCACCGAGATCTACACTCTTTCCCTACACGACGCTCTTCCGATCTGAGTGGGCGGGCAGGGACACGGGGCCTCCGGGAGGTCGGGGCCGTGCCGTGGTGGCAGCGGCCAAGGGACCCCCGGAGGATGCGGGCGGCAGTTTGCCCGTCGCCTGGCCGGCCACCTTGCCGGCGGGACGTCCAGGTGCCGCCGGCCGGTCAGGGCGCAGGCCCGTCAGCCGGTCAGCCGGCGTCGGCCTCCACCGGCTGCCACCGGGCCACCGAGAAGGCGAGCAGCAGCGGAACGTCCAGGGCGAAGAGGAGGAGGAGGCCGCTGAGCAGGACCAGGCGGGCACCAGGGGTGTGATCGAAGAGGAAGACGAACTCCAGGATCCCGGCGATGACCAGGTAGGCCAGCAGCGCCCACCCGAGCACCCGGAAGAAGACCGGCCAGGCGAACTCCCGCACCCGGGCCAAGAGGGCCACGTTGACCACGAGGAGCGCGGCGGCGGCGATGGTCAGCACGGTCGGGATGACCAGGGCCCCGGCGTGCCCGTAGGTGGCGGCCAGCCAGATGCCCCCGGCCACCACCAGGACCAGGGTGGCCGCCCCGATCCGGGCCGTGGGCGGGAGGCCGGCCTGGCGGAGGTCCTCGGCGTCGGGGCCGCCCGGGCCGGGGCCGTGCCCGGCCGGGCCGCCCGTCGGAGGTGCTGCTGCCGTGCTCACCGGCTGGCCAGGAAGGTCATGATCACGATGGTGGCCACCTGGAGGCAGCCCGTGATCCCGGCGGTCAGGACGAAGACCTTCATGAGCCGGCCGATCCGCTCGGGGTTCGGCCGGGGCTTCTTCAGCTCGAACAGCACGGCCAGGTTGGCCGGCTCCAGGAGGCCCAGGGCGATGACGGCCATCACCCCCACGATGACGTAGGAGGCCACCAGCCACCCGTGGTGGGGGTAGTCCGCCGCCAGGTTGCCCTCGTGGCGGGCCAGCTGGAACCCGGCTCCCAGCGTCATGGCCACCAAGGTGGGCATGAGCAGGAGCATCTTGGGCATGAACCGGGTGGTGAAGTCGATCCGGGACGGCACGGCCATCTTCCCCGTGATCGGTCCCACGATGAGGCCGACGAAGAGGTCGATGCTCGTCCAGAGGCCGCCGCCGGCCACGTGGAAGAAGGTGAGCGCCCACAGGGAGTTGGAGACGATGGCCACGATCAGGCCGATCAGGACGGCGGCCACGATAGGCAGCCCGCGCACGGGGATGACCGAGAACTCGGGAACAGGCGGCGGTCCGGCCATGCCCGGGGGCGGGCCGCCGGGCGCCTGCGGCGCCTCCAGCACGGTGTCGGACACGGTTCGACCTCCTCGACGGACGTGGATCCTCGCCGCCCGATGGTAGAGCGCAGAGTGCGTCGTCGCCCGGCTCTACCGGACGCTCCGGGCGCCCGCGGTCGGGGAGGTGCTCCGGGGCTACCAGCCGCCCCGGTGGACCACCTCGTCGAACGGGCGCCGGGGCCGGTCCAGGGAGGCCGACCGGTGGTCGCCGCCGTCACCGTGGCCGAGCAGCACCGCCCCGAGCCAGGCCATCCGGCCGGGGATGCCCAGCCGTTCCTTGAGGGCTCCCTCGCCCCGGAAGTTGCCGAGGAACGCCGCCCCGACGCCCCGGTCGGCGGCGGCCAGGAGGAGGGTCTGGACGGCGTAGGCGGCGTCGATGTGCCAGAAGGGGACCACCCAGTCGACCTCGGCGCCGTCGGCCCGGGCCTTGTCGGGCGCCCGGTACCGCTCGACGTAGGCCTCGGGGTCGCTGAGGGCCAGGACGACGACTGGGGCCCGGCGCAGCCCGGCATACCGCCGGGATCGTGCCCGCCACGCCTCGTCGGTGGTGGCCTCCCAGTAGGCCGCCGTCTCCTCCGGGCCCTCCAGCACCACCAGGTCCCGGCCCTGGGTGTTCCCGGCGGTCGGGGCGGCCAGCGCCGTGGCCAGCAGTCCGTCGACCACCTCGGCGGCCAGCGACGACCCGTCGAAGCTCCGGGTCATGCGCCGGCGCCGGACGGCCTCGTCGAACTCCATGGGCGGCACGCTACCGCCGGGCTCCGGCCCGGCCGGGAGGAATACCTGACCCCGCTGGTAGTCTTTATCCCGTCCACCGGCGCCACGAGGAGTCCGACGTGCCCACCTTCCGCGAGATGCTGGCCGCAGCCAAGGCCGAGGTCACCGAGATCGAGCCGTCCGAGGCCGAGGCCGTGGTGGCCGGCGGCCCTGTCGTCGTGCTCGACGTCCGGGAGCCAGACGAGTACGAGCAGGGCGCGCTCCCCGACGCCCTCCACATCCCCCGGGGGACGCTGGAGACCTCGGTGGAGGGCCGGATCCCCGACAAGTCCGCCACCGTGGTCGTCTACTGCGCCGGCGGCGTGCGGTCGGCCTTCGCCGCCCAGACCCTCCAGCAGCTCGGGTACACCGACGTCCGCTCGGTCATCGGTGGCTTCAACCGGTGGAAGGACGAGGGCCGGGCCTGGTCGGCCCCCCGCTCGCTCACCCCCGAGCAGCGCAACCGGTACCAGCGCCACCTCCTCCTGCCCGAGGTGTCCGAGGCCGGCCAGCTGAAGCTGCTCGACGCCAAGGTGCTCATGCTGGGAGCCGGCGGCCTTGGCTCGCCGGCCGCCCTCTACCTGGCCGCCGCCGGCGTGGGCACCATCGGGGTCATCGACATGGACGTGGTGGACGCCTCGAACCTCCAGCGCCAGATCCTCCACAACACCGACCGGGTGGGGGAGCGCAAGGTCGACTCGGCCAAGAAGACGCTCACCCTGATCAACCCCGACGTGAACGTGGTCACCTACGACACCCGACTCGGGGCCGACAACATCCTCGACATCATCGACGGGTACGACGCCATCGTCGACGGGACCGACAACTTCCCGACCCGATACCTGGTCAACGACGCCTCGCTGCTCAAGCGGATCCCCGTGATCCACGGCTCCATCTTCCGCTTCGAGGGCCAGGCCACCGTCTTCAACCCCTACGACGGCCCGTGCTACCGCTGCCTGCTGCCCGAGCCGCCGCCGGCCGAGCTGGCCCCCAGCTGCGCAGAGGCCGGTGTGCTCGGCGTGCTCCCGGGCATCATCGGCTCCATCCAGGCCATCGAGACCATCAAGGTCCTCCTGGGCATGGGTGACACCCTCCAGGGCCGCCTCCTGGCCTACGACGCCCTCGAGCAGTCGTTCCGCACCTTCAAGGTCCGCCGGGATCCGGCGTGCCCGGCGTGCGGGCCCGACGCCGGCGAGATCGTCATCGCCGAGTACGACGACCTCTGCATGCCTCACGTGATCGAGGCGCCGGCCGGCTGAAGATCGCCGGAGCGCGGCAGGACCAGGGTGACATGCTGGGCGCTGTGACCACCTGGTTCCCCCACCAGAACCTCGACGTGCCGCTGTGGCTCAGCCTCATCACGACGCTGGTAGGGGCCCTGCAGGGGGCCGCCCTGGGTCGGAGCCACAAGGCCAACGTGGACATCGTCGGTACCGCCGTTTTCGCCCTCTTCCTGGGCCTGGGGGGCGGCATGGTGCGCGACGTGATGCTGGGGGCGTACCCCATCGCCGCCCTCTCCAATGCCTGGTACCTCACGATGGTCCTGGTGGCCCTGGCCGTGATGCTCCTGGTGGGGGACCACGTCCCCATCGACGGGCGGACCTTCGTGGCCCTTGACGCCCTGACGCTCGGCCTCTACGCCGCCATCGGCACCCAGAAGGCGCTCTCCTTCAAGATCGGCCCGGTGGGGGCGATCTTCGTCGGCATGTTCGCCTCCCTGTCGGGGGGCGTCATCGTCGCCGTCCTCCGCAACGAGCGGCCCAAGCTGCTCCAGCCCTCCACGCCCTACGGCTTGGTGGGCCTGGTGGGCATCCTGGTCTACCTGGGCATCGTCCACTGGTCCTCGGCGTGGGCCTGCGCCGCCTGCATCGCTGTGGTCCTCGTGCTGCGGTTCGTGGTGATCCGCTACGACATCACGACGCCGCCGGTGCCGAAGTTCGCCGCCGAGCAGGCGGCCGAAGCCGACCCCGACACCTCGGCATCACCGCCGACGACCTAGCGGAAGGGTTGGCGGCATGTCCCGGGCGATGGTCGGTCGGGCCGGTCGGCTGACAGGCCGACGTCACCCGGTGACCGACGGGACCTCGCCGGCTTCGCCAACGCCCCAGGCCAGGCCGTAACCTGTCCCGTCATGGCAGCAGCGCAGTCCTCCGACAAGCCCGCCGGCGAGCGGGTGACCGACTCCGGCATCACCATCGACCAGGTCTACGGGCCCGAGGCGCTGGAGGGCTGGGATCCCGCCACCCAGCTGGGCGCCCCGGGCGAGTTCCCCTACACCCGGGGCATCCGTCCCGACATGTACCGGGGCCGGCTGTGGACCATGCGCCAGTACGCCGGCTTCGGCACGGCCGAGGCCACCAACGAGCGCTTCAAGTTCCTCCTCGACGCCGGCCAGACCGGCCTGTCGTGCGCCTTCGACCTGCCCACCCAGATGGGCTACGACTCCGACCACCCCCGCTCCGAGGGCGAGGTCGGCAAGGTCGGCGTGGCCATCGACTCGCTGGCCGACATGCGCCTGCTCCTGGCCGGCCTCCCCCTCGACGAGGTCTCCACCTCGATGACCATCAACGCCACCGGGGCCATCCTCCTCCTGCTCTACCAGCTGGTCGGCGAGGAGAACGGCGTGGCCGGCGACAAGCTCAACGGCACCATCCAGAACGACATCCTGAAGGAGTACGTGGCCCGGGGCACCTACATCTACCCGCCCCGGCCCTCCATGCGCCTGGTGACCGACACCTTCGCCTACTGCGCCGAGCACATCCCCAACTGGAACACCATCTCCATCTCCGGCTACCACATCCGCGAGGCCGGCTCCACGGCCGTCCAGGAGATCGCCTTCACGCTGGCCAACGGCATCGCCTACGTCGAGGCCGCCCTGGCCGCTGGGCTCGACGTCGACGCCTTCGCCCCCCGGCTCTCCTTCTTCTGGAACGCCCACAACAACCTCTTCGAGGAGATCGCCAAGTACCGGGCGGCCCGGCGCATGTGGGCCAAGATCATGTCGGAGCGGTTCGGGGCGAAGAAGGAGAAGTCGCTCCTGCTGCGCTTCCACACCCAGACCGGGGGCTCGACGCTGACCGCCCAGCAGCCCGAGAACAACATCGTCCGGGTCACCGTGCAGGCCATGGCCGCCGCCCTGGGCGGGACCCAGAGCCTCCACACCAACGGCTTCGACGAGGCGCTCGGCCTGCCCACCGAGAAGGCGGCCAAGATCGCCCTGCGCACCCAGCAGATCGTGGGCTACGAATCGGGCATCGCCGACACGGTCGATCCGCTGGCCGGCTCGTGGTTCGTCGAGTCCCTGACCGATGCTGTGGAGGCCGCCGCCTGGGAGTACCTCGGTCGCATCGACGAGCTCGGCGGAGCCGTGGACGCCATCGAGGGCCAGTTCATGCAGCAGGAGATCGAGCAGGCCGCCTACGCCTACGCCAAGGACATCGACTCGGGCCACAAGGTCGTCGTCGGCGTGAACCGCTTCGTCGACGAGGTGGAGGCGCCGGCCGACGTCTTCCCCATCGACGCCGAGCTCCAGCGGGCCCAGGTCGAGCGGGTGGGCCGGGTCCGGGCCGAGCGCGATCAGGATGGCGTGGACGCCGCCCTGGCCGACATCGAGGCCGCCGCCCGGGGCACCCAGAACCTGCTGGCCCCCATGAAGGTGGCCCTCGCCCGCATGGCCACCCTCGGCGAGGTCTCCGATGTCCTGCGGGGCGTCTTCGGCGAGTTCCACCCCAACGGCTGAGGTTCCCCGCCGGCTGGCCGGGCCGGGGCGTGGGTGCCTGCGGCCCGCCCCGGCGTGACACACCTCCCTGGCACCATCGGTCCATGGCGGCGGTTCCCAGGACGGCGGATGCTCCAGATGGCGCTTCGGCGGACGACGGGCTCCACACGCGGCTGACCGGCATCGCCGATGCCCTCGGCACCCTGCTGGCCGGCTACGAGCCGGACCGGGTCACCGGACCCGACGCCGCATCACTCCTCCGGCTCTTCGTGCGCATCGAGCGGATGGGTGCCACCGGCAAGGCGCTCTCGGCCCACCGGGCCGCCGCCGCCGAGGTCCACCGGGCCGGCGGGCACCGGACGACGGCCCACTGGCTGGCCGAGCAGACCGGCGACTCGGTGGGAGACGCCATCGAGACCGAGCGCCTGGGTGAGGCCCTCTCCGCCCAGCCGGCCATCGACGGGGCCATGCGCCAGGGCCGCCTCTCCCGGCGCAAGGCGGCCGCCCTGGCCGGCGCCGTGGCCGTCGACCCCGCCGCCGAGGCCGACCTCCTCCAGCGGGCCGAGTCCCAGACCCTCAGATCGGAAGAGCACACGTCTGAACTCCAGTCACGGCTA
>CAXBRB010000158.1:0-6468 GCA_963977795.1 uncultured Acidimicrobiaceae bacterium | reverse complement strand
TCAAGATGATCGCGCTGCAGCATCCGGTCTCGGTGCTCGCGCAGGCCGCGCTCGCCGCTGGCGATCCGCTCACCGCGTTCGTCCGCCGCCAGGCGACGGACGAACCGCTCGACTACGACGCCGTCAACGACGCCGACCTCGACTGGGCGCAGAGCATTCTCGGGTCGGTCGGCATCGTGGTGCGCGTGCCGGAGCGTCAACTCGATGCAGTCACGGGCCTGGCGGGCAGCGGCCCGGCCTACCTGTTCCTCGTGGCCGAGGCGCTCACCGAAGCGGGTGTGCTGGCGGGCCTGTCGCGGGCCAACTCGGAGGCGTTGGTGACGCAGTTGTTCGTGGGGTCGTCGGCACTTCTCGAGGCCGAGGGCAACCCGGCACAGTTGCGCGCCAACGTCACCTCGCCCGGTGGCACCACAGCGGCCGCCGTGCGCACGCTCGAATTCAAGGCCGTGCGCTCGGCCTACATCGAGGCCGTGGCCGCCGCCGTCGAGCGCTCCCGCCAGCTCGGCCGCTGAGCCCGGGGCCGGTCCGGCGGGCCCTGCGGCTCCCCGGGGTCGGTCCTGCCCCCGGCCTACGATGACCGGATGCCGAGCGAGCACGGGGGTGACGACGGGGTCCTGCCCGCGGGGCGGCGCATCCCGGAGGCCACCGTGGCTCGGCTCCCCGTCTACCAGCGGACGCTGGAGGAGCTGCTCCGGTCCGGTCTGACCACGGTCTCCTCGGAGCTGCTGGCCTCGGCGGCCCGGGTGAATGCCGCCAAGGTGCGCAAGGACCTCTCCCTGCTCGGCTCCTTCGGCACGCGGGGGGCCGGGTACGACACCGCCTTCCTCATCGAGCAGATCGACCGGCGCCTCGGCCTGGACCGGGCCTGGCCTGTGGTCATCGCCGGGGTCGGGAACCTGGGCCGGGCCCTGGCCCGCAGCCAGGGGTTCGCCTCCCGCAACTTCGAGGTGGTGGGCCTGATCGACACCGACCCGGCGGTCATTGGCCAGGTGGTCGACGGCGTCGTGGTGCGGTCGCCGGACGACCTGGCGGCGGTGGTCGAGGAGGCCCGGCCGGCTATCGGCGTCGTCACGGTCCCCGCCGCGGTGGCCCAGCGGGTGGCCGACCTCCTGGTGGGCGCCGGGATCCGCTCGCTTCTCAACTTCGCCCCCCAGGTCCTCGACGTGCCCGACGACGTCCTCGTCCGCTACGTGGACCTCTCCATCGAGCTGCAGATCCTCAGCTTCTTCGAGGCCCAGCGCACCCACGGGGCATCCGACGACGGCGAGCCGATGCCCGTCCTCGGCTCCAGCGGCCGCACCCCGGCGCCGGGCTGAGCGGGCGCCGGGGCGACCGCACCCCGGCCGGTCGGTAGGCTGACCGCACGCACCGGTCATCCGGCCGGTGCCCGAAGTCCGTTCCACCGAACCCGGGCCGCAGCACCGCTCGGGCCCGACGAGGACCGCCCGTGACCGACACCGCCACCGTGCCAGCAGGGAAGACGGCCCCGCCGTGTCGCTGATCGTCGTCGCCCTGGGCCAGTCCGGCACCCCCCTCGACCTCCTGGACCGGGTGGCGGTGACGGAGACCGACCTGCCCAAGGCCCTGGGCCGCTTGCGCGACCAGCCCAACCTGACCGAGGCCGTCCTCCTCTCGACCTGCCTGCGCACCGAGGTCTACGCCGTGGTGGAGCGGTTCCACGACGGCGTGGATGAGATCCAGGGCTTCCTGGCCGACCTGGCCGGCATCCCGGTGGACCGGCTGGCCGAACTGGCCACCATCCGCTTCGACGATGACGTCCCCGGGCATCTCTTCGCGGTGGCCTCGGGGCTCGACTCGGCCGTCCTGGGCGAGTCCGAGGTGCTCGGCCAGGTCCGCCGGGCCTGGGAGCGGGCCCGGGCCGAGGAGTCCTCGGGCCCTGTCCTCGGCGCGCTCTTCCGCCACGCCGTGGAGACCGGCAAGCGAGTGCGCTCGGAGACGGCCATCGCCCGGGGCATCACTTCCCTCTCGCACGGTGCGGTGGCCCTGGCCGCCGAGCGCCGCCCCGGCGGGCTGGCCGGGGCACAGGTGGTCATCGTGGGCGCCGGGGAGATGGGAGCGGGCGTGGCCCAGGCCCTGCCCGGCCACGACGTCGACCGCCTCACCGTGGCCAACCGCACCTCGGACCGCCTCGAGGCGCTGGCCGGCGCGCTCCCGACCGACGCCGCCGGGACGGTGGAGACCCGTCCCCTCGACGACCTGGCCGCCCTGCTGACCGCAGCCGACGTCGTCTTCACCTCGGTGGGTACGGCCCAGCCCATCATCGACCGCGCCCTGCTGGAGGGAGCCCTGGCCGGCCGGCGCGGGCGCGACCCGCTGCTGGTGGTCGACCTCGGGGTGCCCCGCAACGTGGCGCCCGACGCCGGCCGCCTCGGCGGGGTCGAGCTGTGCGACATGGACGACCTGCGGGCCGCCGTGGCCGAGGCCATCACCGGGCGCCAGGACGAGGTGTCGGCCGCCTCGGCCATCGTCGGCGAGGAGGTGGGCCGCTACCGGTCCGCCACTCGCGCCCGCGACGCCGCTCCGGTGATCTCGGCGCTGCGGTCGCTGGTGGAGTCGTCCCGGCAGGCCGAGCTGGACCGGCTGCGGTCCAAGCGGTCCGAGCTAACCGCCGAGCAGTGGGACCAGGTCGACCAGGCCACCCGGGCCCTGGTGGCCAAGCTCCTGCACCAGCCCACCGTGGCGCTGAAGGATGCTGCCGGCACGCCCCGGGGCGAGCGGCTGACCGAGGCCCTCCGCATCCTCTTCGACCTCTGACCGGTGGTGGACCGGGAACCGTCGGGCCGCCCGTCCTCATGGACGACGTCCCGCCCGTCGCCATGAGTGACGTCCCTCCCCTGCGCCTGGCCACCCGCGGGTCGCCCCTGGCCCGGTGGCAGGCCCACCGGGTGGCCGCACTGCTGGCCGCCACGGGCGTGGCCAGCGAGCTGGTGGTGGTCGAGACCGAGGGCGACCGTCGCACCGACGTCCCGCTCTCGACCCTCGGCGGCCAGGGGGTCTTCGTCACCGAGGTCCAGGCCGCCGTGGTCCGGGGCGATGCCGATGCCGCCGTCCACTCCGCCAAGGACCTGCCGGCCTCGGACGGCCTGGTCCGGCCTGATCTGGTCCTGGCCGCCGTCCCTGAGCGGGCCGACCCCCGGGACGTCCTGGTCGGAGGCACTCTGGCCGGTCTGGCCACCGGGGCCACCGTGGCCACCGGCTCGGCCCGGCGCCGGGTCCAGCTGGCCGATCTGCGTCCCGACCTGACCTTCACCGACCTCCGGGGGAACATGGCCACCCGCCTGGCCCGGGCCGGTCGGGACGGCGTGGCCGCCGTCGTGGTGGCCCGGGCCGCCCTCGACCGTCTGGGATGGGAGCCGCCCGAAGGTGTCCCGGTGGAGACCCTGGCGGCGTCGGCCGTGGTGCCCCAGGTGGCCCAGGGGGCCCTGGCCGTGGAGTGCCGGGCCGACGACCGTCGCACCGCCGCCCTGCTGGGCGCCATCGACGATCCGGCAGCCCGGGCGCTGGTGGAGGCCGAGCGGGCCTTCCTGGCCGAGCTCGGCGGCGGGTGCACCCTGCCGGTGGGTGCCCACGCCACGGCCGTGGACGGGGCACCGGCCGGCACCCTCGCCCTGACCGGCGTGCTGGCGGCCGCCGATGGGCGGATCGTCCTCCGCCACCACGACCAGGGTGCCGACGGGCCCGCCCTGGGCCGACGGGTGGCCCGCTTCCTCCTCGACGACGCCGGCGGGGCGGCACTCGGACCGTGGAGCCCGGCCGGATGAGCGTGGCCCTGGTGGGCGCCGGGCCCGGGGACCCCGGACTCCTGACCCTGCGGGGGGCGGAGCTCCTCCGGTCGGCCGAGGTCGTCCTCTACGACCGGCTCATCGGGCGCGCTCTGCTGGACCTGGCGCCGGCCGACGCCGAGCTGATCGACGTGGGCAAGGGCTCGGGGCAGTCCGAGCGCCAGGCCGACATCAACGAGCTCCTGGTGGCCCACGGCCGCTCCGGCCGGCGGGTGGTCCGCCTGAAGGGCGGCGATCCCTTCGTCTTTGGCCGCGGCGGCGAAGAGGCTGAGGTCCTCCGGCGCGCCGGCATCGCCGTCGAGGTGGTCCCCGGTGTGACCTCGGCGCTGGCCGCCCCGGCCGCCGCCGGGATCCCGGTGACCCACCGGACGGTCTCGACCTCGGTCACCGTGGTCACCGGGCACGCCGCCGGCCCGGGCATGCCCGGGGTCGACTGGGCCTCGCTGGCCCGCGCCGGGGGAACCTTGGTCATCCTCATGGGGATGGGGCGCCGCCCCCTGATCGTCCAGGAGCTCCTGGCCGCCGGCCGCCCTCTGGATGAGCCGGTGGCCGTGGTGCGGTGGGGGACCACCGACGAGCAGGAGGTCGTGCGCACCACCCTGGCCGGCCTCCCTGACGTGGACCTCGGGCCGCCGGCCACCATCGTCATCGGGCCGGTGGCCGGCCTCGACGTGCTGGCCGGTCTCGACGGGCCGGCCGGGAGCGACGGGACCGGCGAGAGCGACGCCGGCGGCCCGGGATGACCGGCCCGCTGGCCGGCCGCTCGGTGGTGGTGGCCCGGGCCCCGTCCCAGGTCTCGGCCCTGGCCGACCGGCTGGCAGAAGCCTTTGCCGAAGCCCTGCATGAACGGGTGCGCAAGGATTATTGGGGTTATGCGGCGGATGAAAATTTCAGCAACGAGGCGCTGATCAAGGAAGCCTATCGCGGCATAAGGCCCGCGCCCGGCTATCCCGCCCAGCCCGAACATTCGGAAAAGGGCACCCTGTTCAAGCTGCTGGATGCCGAACACAAGATCGGGGTCAAGCTGACCGAAAGCTATGCCATGTGGCCGGGCTCCTCGGTGTCGGGCTTCTATTATGCCCATCCCGAAAGCCGCTATTTCGGGGTCGGCAAGATCGAGCGCGATCAGGTGGAGTCGTATGCGCGCCGCAAGGGCGTTTCGCAGGCCGAAGCGGAGCGATGGCTAGCGCCGAACCTGAACTACGAACGATAATTAGGGATGATTCATCCCGTCGCTCCCTCTCCGAACGCGCGCCGCGTCCTCGTCATAGACGACGAACTCGCCGTCCTCCGCGTCGTCGGTCTCTTGCTGGAGCGAAATGGGTTCTCGGTGGATACGGCGTCGAGTGCACCAGAAGCGCTCGAGTTGCTGAAGACGCGGCGGTACCAGGTCGTGCTCTCGGACATCATCATGCCCGAACTCTCCGGGGTGGAGTTCCTGCGTGAGATGCGCCGCTACGACTTGGATGTCCCGGTCATCCTGATGACGGCGGGCCCGACGCTGGACTCGGCGCTCGACGCGATCTCCTACGGCGCTCAGCAGTATCTCCTGAAGCCGGTGGAGCCCGATGCCTTGGTGCAATCGGTCGGGCGGGCCGCTGCGCTGGGCGAGTTGGCACGACTCAAGCGCAGTGCGCTGACGTCGGCCGCCAAGTCCGGGATCGAGCCCCTGCCGTTCGGCGATCGCGCGACGCTGGAAGCCGCGTTGACGCGTGCCTTCGACCGCATCACGATCGTGTTCCAACCGATCGTTTCCGTCAGCAGCCGGACGGTCCTCGGCTACGAAGCGCTGACGCGAGGCGCTGAGGATCTCTTTGCCACGCATGCCCAGGTGCAGGAGGCGGCGGAGCGCATCGGCTGGCGTCCGGCATTCGCGCGGACCGTGCTGCGTCGCATCGGCGAGTCGATCGCCGATCTTCCCGAGCGCGCGTTGCTGTTCGTGAACATGCACCCGATGGACGCGCAGGACGGACTCCTGGTGGGCTCCGACGCGCCGCTGGAGCCGATCGCCCGCTCCGTGGTGCTCGAGGTCAGTGAACGTTGCCCGGCGGATCAGCTCTTGGCGGTGGCGCGCGCCGCCGCGGAGGCCGGCGCCGATGCCGTGAGCCTCACCAACACCTTCCCGGGCATCGTGCTCGACTGGCGTCGCCGGCGGCCGTACCTGGGCAATGGCGCCGGCGGCCTTTCCGGGCCGGCGATCAAGCCTTTGTCCCTCCGCTGCGTCTGGAATGTGGCGCGCGCCGTGCCGGGGTTGCCCATCGTCGGCATCGGCGGCGTCGCCACCATCGACGATGTCATGGATTATCTGGTGGCCGGAGCCTCGGCGGTGCAGATGGGCACGGTGAATTTCTACGACCCGGGCGCCGCCATCCGCGCCATCGAGGCGCTTCCCGGGGCGCTGGAAACGCTGGGCGTTTCATCCGCGCGGGAGGCCGTGGGCGCCGCGGCGGGCTGGAAACCTCAGGGCTAGGTGTTCAGGATCCGGCGCGCGGGCTTCTGATTGAAAACAGAAAAATCAAAAGAGCCTCAAACGGTGGCGCGAAGCGTCGGAGTGAGCGGGTTCATTCCCACCACTCACTCCACCTTCGTTTGAGGCTCTTGTTGCCCCGCAATCCGCTTCGATGAACTTTCCAAGGGAGTTGAGTCGTCGCGGGCTTCAACTGTT
>CAXBRB010000157.1:0-6494 GCA_963977795.1 uncultured Acidimicrobiaceae bacterium | reverse complement strand
TTTTTTAATGATACGGCGACCACCGAGATCTACACTCTTTCCCTACACGACGCTCTTCCGATCTATGACCACCCTCGACCGGCACCCACCGCCCGGCACCACGCCCTCCGCCTCCCACCACGGCCTCCTGGGCGTCGGCGCCGACGACCTGGCGGAGCGGCCGTCGGCCACCGGACACGGACGCATCACCGCCCTGGACGGCCTCCGCGCCGTGGCCGTCGGCCTGGTCCTGGCCTTCCACTTCGGCCTGGGCGGCCTGGGCGGCGGCTTCTTCGGCGTCGACGTCTTCTACGTCCTCTCCGGCTTCCTCATCACCGGGCTCCTGCTGGCCGAACGGGAACGGACCGGCCGCATCCGGCTCGGGGCGTTCTGGACCCGTCGGGCCCGTCGCCTCCTGCCGGCCCTGGTGCTGGTCGTGGTGACCGTGGCCGTCCTGGTGCGCTTCGCCGCCCCGGCCGGGCGCTTCCCGGGCTTCCGCGGCGACGCCCTCTCGGCCCTGTTCTATGTGTCCAACTGGTGGCAGGTGGCCAAGTCGGCTGACTACTTCGCCGTCACCGCCGCCACCTCACCGCTCACCCACACCTGGTCGCTGGCCGTGGAGGAGCAGTTCTACCTGGTGTGGCCGCTGGTGGTGCTGGCTGTCCTGGCCATGGCCCGTGGGTTCCTCCGGGGGGTGCGGGCCCTGATCGCCCTCTCGGTGGTCGGGGCGCTGGCCTCGGCAGCGGCCATGGCCCTGTGGTACCGCCCCGGGGCGTCCACCACCCGCCTCTACTTCGGGACCGACACCCACGCCCAGTCGGTCCTGGTCGGTGCCGCCCTTGCCTGCCTCCTCACTCTGGTGGCCCGCCACCGGGGTGAGGCTGGCATGGACCCGGTGGCCCATCGTGCGGGCAGCCGACGGGCCCTCAGCGTCGCCGGAGTGGTCGGCATCGCTGTCGTGGTGGCCGCTGCCGTCGCGCTGGGGGCGGCCTCGCCGGCCACCTGGCGGGGCGGGTTCCTGGTGGTGGCGCTGGCCACGGCCGCGGTGGTGGCCGCTGTGGTGGTGGTGCCCGCCGGCCCCCTGGCCCGGGTGCTGTCGTTGCGGCCGCTGGTCTGGGTGGGCACCATCTCGTACGGGATCTACCTCTGGCACTTCCCGGTGGGGGTGTTTCTCGACGGGGCCCGCACCGGGCTGTCGGGCCTACCCCTCGGCCTGGTGCGCACAGCGGTCACCGTGGTGGTCTCGGCGGCCAGCTTCGCCCTGGTCGAGCGGCCCATCCTCGAGGGCCGGTTCTGGCGCACGCCCCGGTCGGTGGCGGTGGCGGCGGGAGCGGTGGCGGCCACGGTCGCCGTGGTGGTCGTCTCTACGGTGGGGACGGCGGCCCCCGAGGCGGCTGGGACGCCGTCGGGTCTTGCCGGGTCCCGGGCCACGGCGGCCGGATGGGAGGCCGTCCACGTCGATCGGTTTGCTTCGACCCGACAGGCCCACGTCCTCCTGGTGGGGGACTCGCTGGCCTTGACGGTGGGGGTGGGCATGGCCCGCTACGCCGCCGCCTACGGGCTGGAGCTCGGCGGCCGCTCCCACACCGGGTGCGGGGTGGCCACGGCCCTGCCCCTGTCGGACCACGGGGTGGTCGGCGACCCCTTCGGCAACTGCCAGACCTGGCCGACGTGGTGGGCCGACGACATCGCCCAGCTGCACCCGCAGGTCGTCGGGCTGATCATCGGCTTCTGGGAGGTCCAGGACCGCATGGTCGACGGCCGCTGGCAGCACCTCGGCCAGCCCGGCTTCGACGCCTATGAGACGGCCCAGCTGGAGCGGGCGGTGGCCCTGCTCACCTCGGGCGGGGCCCGCCTCGCCCTCTTCACCGCCCCCTACTTCCAGACCGGCGAGCAGCCTGACGGGTCCCGGTGGCCCCAGGACGATCCGGCCCGGGTCGACCGGCTGAACGCCCTGCTGGCCCAGGTGGCGGCCCGCCATCCGGGCTCGGTGGCCCTGATCCCCCTGCACCGCTACCTCGACCCCGGCGGGCGGTTCACCTGGACCATCGGAGGGGCCGTGGTGCGCCAGGGGGACGGGGTCCACACCACCGTGGCCGGCGGCGCCTACCTGGCTCCGCTGGTGCTGCCGCAGCTGGCCGCGCTGGCCCACAGCACCTCTGGGCGGTGACGGGTGGGGGGGGTCCGCGACACATTAGTTAGCACAACTAACTAAACTGGGAGACGTGACCACGACCGGCCCCGCCACGACGACGGACACCGCTGCCCTGGGAGTCGACGACGATGTCTTGGCCGCCCGCCTGCGCATGGCCGTCACCCGGCTGCACCGGCGCCTCCGCCAGCAGGCCGGCGGCGGCCTCACCCCGTCCCAGGCCTCGGCCCTGGCCGGGGTGGAGGTCCTGGGGACGCCCACCCTGGGTGAGCTGGCCGCCCGGGAGTCGGTCCAGCCGCCGACCATGACCCGCATCGTGGCCGCCCTCGAGGACCAGGGCCTGGTGGCCCGCTCGTCGGACGCCACCGACCGTCGGGTGGCCCGGGTCTCGCTCACCGCGGAGGGAGCCGCCGTCCTGGCCGGCATCCGCTCGGCCAAGGACGCCTTCCTGGCCGAGGCCCTCCACCGCCTGGCCCCGGCCGACCGCCGGGCCCTGGCCGGCCTCACCGGCCTGCTCGAGCGCCTGACCGACGGGGAGGGGCACTCGTGACGGCGGTCCGGGGCGCGATGCGCCAGACCTTCCGCTCGCTGGCTGCGCGCAACTTCCGGCTCTACGTCATCGCCCAGATGATCTCGGTGTCGGGCACCTGGATGCAGTCGGTGGCCCAGGCCTGGCTGGTCCTCCACCTCACCGGGAACGGGGTGGACGTGGGGATCGTCGTGGGCCTCCAGTTCCTGCCCATGCTCCTCTTCGGCCCGCTCGGCGGCCTGGTGGCCGACCGCACCGACAAGCGCACCCTGCTCTTCGTCACCCAGGCCGCCGGTGGGCTCCAGGCCCTGGCCCTCGGGCTCCTGGTGGTGACCGGGTCGGCGGCGCTGTGGCAGGTGTACGCCCTCTCGGCCGTGCTCGGTGTGGTGAACCTCTTCGACAACCCGGCCCGACAGACCTTCATGATCGAGATGGTCGGCCGCGACGACCTGCCCAACGGGGTGAGCCTGAACGCCGTGGTGATGAACGCCTCCCGCATCGTCGGCCCCGCCCTGGGGGCGGTGATCATCACCGTGGCCGGCCTCGGGACCTGCTTCCTGGTGAACGCCGCCTCGTACGCCGCGGTGATCGTGGCCCTGGCCATGATGCGCACCGCCGAGCTGCACCCCACCGACCCGGTGGCCCGGGCCAAGGGCCAGGTGCGGGCCGGCGTCCGCTACGCCTGGCGCACCCCGGTGGTGCGCACCACCCTGGTGACGGTCACCATCATCGGGATCTTCGCCTACAACTTCACCGTGACTCTGGCCCTGCTGGCCAAGGGCACCTTCCACGGCACGGCCGGCACCTATGCCGGCATGACCTCGTGCATGGGGCTCGGGGCGGTGGCCGGGGGCCTGGCCGCCGCCCACCGGGGCCGGCCCTCGCTCCGCCTCCTCCAACGCCTGGGTCTGGCCTTCGGCGTCCTGCTGGCCGGGGTGGCCCTGGCCCCCACGCTGCTGGTGGCCGAGCTCCTGGTCGTCCCCATGGGGGCGGTCTCGCTGGCCTTCATCGCCACGGCCAACGCCACCCTGCAGCTGGCCACCGAGCCCGCCATGCGGGGCCGGGTGATGGCGCTGTACGCCATGGCCTTCCTGGGCACGACCCCGATCGGGGCGCCGCTGGTGGGGGCCATCGCCCAGTGGACGAGCCCCCGGATGGCCCTGCTGGCCGGTGCCGCGGCCATCTTCCTCGCCGTCGCCCTGCTGTGGGAGCGCCGGCGGACGATCGGTCCGGAGGGTGCACCGTCCCCGGAGGCCCGCCGTGCCGAGGCCACCGCCGTGGTCGAGGAGGAGGCCGAGGCCCGGGCCCGCTGACGTGACCCGATCCGGCCCTCCCGTCGGGCATCCGCCCGCCCGGTCGGCTACGAAGAGGGGCCATGCGCTCGCCTGCCCGCTCCATCCGCACCCTGCTCGTCGCCGCTGTGGCCCCGGTGGCCCTGGTGGGCGTCCTGGCCGCCCCGGCCCGGGCCGCCACCCCGGTGACGTTCACCTCGTCGGCCACCATCGTCGACGCCTGCCACGCCATGATCAACTTCCACGTGGTGGCCACGGGCTCCCCGGCGCCGGTCGTCACCGCCCAGGGCCAGCCGTCGTGGCTGCACGTCAGCCCGGGCTCGCCCAAGAGGGCGCCGGGCACCGCCCACCTCTCGGGCAACCCGCCGCTGTCGATCATCGGCCCGGTCTCCTTCACCCTGACCGCTGACAACGGCGACGGCTCCCCGGCGGTGCAGACCGTCACCATCGACATCGTGGGCTTCCTGCCGCCCGTCGGGACCACCTTCACCATGGGCACCTATGGCTCGGCCACGTTCAGCGTGCCGGCCGGCATGCCCGGGGTGGCCTTCTCGGTGCCGGCCGTGCCGGCCCACCTGACCGGGCTGACCTTCACCGACAACGGCGACGGCACAGCCACGCTGGCCGGGACGCCGGTGACGGGAGACCGCACGGCGCCCATCCGGGTCTACGCCGAGCTGAACGGCCACCGGACGTTCAAGAACTTCGCCATCACCATCCAGCCCTGAGCACGCGCGCCGGACGCTCCGGCTCCGTCAGGCGGTGACGCCCGCCAGCGTGGCCCCGGGCGCGCAGTCCAGTCGCCGAGGGCAGGCCGGGTGGGGTCAGGCCGGCTTGGGCTCCTTGGGGAGGCCGAGGACCCGCTCGCCCACGATGTTGCGCTGGATCTCCGAGGTCCCGCCCCAGATGGTCTCGGAGCGGGAGAAGAAGAAGTAGGCCTGCAGCTCGCTGACCGGGTAGTCGTCCCGGCCCCGGCGGTTGGGCCCGTCGCCCAGGTCGCCGGGGTCCCCGGTGAGGATCTGGCCGTCCATCCCCAGGATGTCGATGGCCAGCTCCATGGTCTTCTTGTGGTACTGCGACCAGTTCATCTTGTTGGCTGCCCCCAGGGCGGCCATGTGGTGGGTCCCGTTCAGCGTGTCGGTGAGCGACCGGAAGCCGTTGATCTCCATGATCTTGACCTGGGACCACGCCTCGGCCAGGCGCTGGCGGATGAGCGGGTCCTCGTTCTTCCCGTTCTTGCGGGCCGCAGCGATGATGGCGTCGAGCTCCCGGGCGAAGCGGCGGTGGCCGGTGGTGGCCGAGGTGCCCCGCTCGAAGCCCAGGGTGGTCATGGCCACCTTCCAGCCGTTGTTCACCCCGCCGACCACGTTCTCCTTGGGGCAGCGGGCGTTGGTGAAGAAGATCTCGTTGAACTCGGCTGAGCCGTCCACCTGGGCGATGGGCCGGACCTCGATGCCCGGCTGCTTCATGGGCACCAGCAGGTAGGAGATGCCGGCGTGCTTGGGGGCCTCGGGGTCGGTCCGGGCCAGCAGGAAGATGTAGTCGGCGTACTGGGCCTGGGTGGTCCACACCTTCTGGCCGTTGATGACCCACTCGTCGCCGTCGAGCTCGGCCCGGGTCTTGAGCGAGGCCAGGTCGCTGCCGGCATCGGGCTCGCTGAAGCCCTGGCACCAGGCGATGGTCCCCTTCAGGATGCCGGGGATGAACTGCTGCTTCTGCTCCTCGGAGCCCCACTGGAGGATGGTGGGGCCGACCAGGGTGTCGCCGAAGAAGTCGGCCCGCAGCGGCGCCTCGGCCCGGGCGAACTCCTCGTTCAGGACGACGGCCTCCATGGTGGAGAGGCCCTTGCCGCCGTACTCCTTGGGCCACGAGGCGCAGATCCAGCCGCCCTCGAACAGCTTGGCCGTCCAGTCGGCCAGGAACGCCTTGCGCTCCTCACGGGGCATCGAGAACCCGGGCGTCCCCCACCCCTCGGGGAGGTTCTCGGTCAGCCACTGGCGGATCTCGGCGCGGAAGGCCTCTGCTTCGGGCGGGTAGCTCAGGTCCATGGCCGCAGACTACCGCCCCGCCCCGCTCCGTCCCCAGTCCGACGGGGGCTGTCGGCCGGCCGGACGGGCGCGGTATCCTTGACTTGTTCCCGTGGCCGTCCCCCTGCATAGGTGGGGCTGTGGTGCGGGGGCGACGGAGCGGCCCGGACCCGGGCCGCCGGAGGACGGAGGGAGGTGCGACCGGTGCAGCAGGGTGAACCCCCCAGTAGACGCCGCGTGCCGCACGCTCCCGCACGCACCGCCTGACCCGGTCCCGGGCGAGGTCGCGCCCCCGGCGCCCCTCCCCGGATCCTGACGGCGGGCCGTGCCCGCTGCGGCACCGTGACGCCGTCCCGTGCCCGGACTGAGCGCGCCCCTGGCCCGCTCCGGCCCGACACCCCCGTCCGCTCCGCCCGTCTGTCCCCGGAGGTGCCCCCATGGCCCGCCGCCTGCCACGCCTGCCCGGTCCGCCGACCCGGTCCGCCCCCGAGACGCCCGACGAGGGCGCCACCGGC
>CAXBRB010000156.1:0-6509 GCA_963977795.1 uncultured Acidimicrobiaceae bacterium | reverse complement strand
GTGATCCCCGCCCCCACCACGGTCACCGTGGCCGGGGCGTCGGTGGCCCTCTGCCCGGCCACCGACCAGCGGGGTGTCGCATCGCCGACCGGCGCCCCCTGCTATGCCGGTGCCGTCCAGGGCGCATCCCAGCACGTCGTGATCTCCTCGGCGCCGGTCAGCCTGCCGGCCTCGGCGTCCGCCACGGCCGGGCTCACCGTCGAGCTGCGTGGGGTCGACGGCGCGCCCCGGCCGGCTCCCGCCGACACCGTGGTGCAGCTGACGGCGTCGTCGGCCACCCTGCTGTTCGCCGCGACTCCCTCGGGGGCGCCGATCACGTCGGTCACCATCCCCGCCGGCAGCTCATCGGTGACCGTCTACGTCGGCGACCGCACCGCCGGGAGCCCGACGGTGACCGTGCGGGCCGCCACCTACCTCCCCGCCACCCAGACCGAGACCATCACCCCGGGGCCGGCGGCCACGCTGGTCGTCTCCGCCCCGGCCTCGGCGGCGGCAGCCAGCCCGGTGCCGGTCACCGTCACCGCACGGGACGCGTTCGGCAACGTGGCCACCGGGTATGCCGGCACCGTCCACCTGACCTCGACCGACCCGGCGGCCACCCTCCCCTCGTCCCTCACCTTCTCCGCTGTCGACCACGGCACCCGGGCCGTCACCGTCACCTTCCGCACCGTGGGGAGCCGCACGGTGACCGCCACCGATGTCGGCGATCCGACCATCACCGGGACGTCCCGGGCGGTCACCGTCACCGTCGCCCAGCACGGCTACTGGCTCGTCGGGGCCGATGGCGGCATCTTCACCTTCGGCTCGGCCCAGTTCCACGGCTCGACCGGCAACCTGGTCCTGCAGCGGCCGGTGGTGGGCATCACCCCCACCAACAGCCGCAACGGCTACTGGCTCGTGGCCACCGACGGCGGCATCTTCGCCTTCGGTGACTCGGGCTTCTACGGGTCCATCCCGGGCATCGGCCTGGCCCCGGCCGGCACGCCGGGCCCTGTGCCCAAGCTGGCCGCGCCCATCGTGGCCATGGTCCCCTCCTCGGACGGCGGCGGCTACTTCATGGTGGCCTCCGACGGCGGGGTGTTCGCCTTCGGGGATGCCCACTTCGCCGGCTCGTGCCCGGGCATCGGCGGCTGCTCGGGGGCGGCGGTGGCCGTGATGCCCGACGACACGGGCCTCGGCTACTACCTGGTCACCGTCACCGGCAACGTCTACGGCTTCGGCGACGCCCATCCCAAGCCCCAGTCGGGCGGGTCCACCGGGTCCGTGGTGACCTCGGCGGTGCGCACGCCCTCGGGCCGTGGCTACTGGATCTGCTACGCCGGCGGCCAGGTCGCCGCCTTCGGGGACGCCGCCTACCTGGGTTCGCCATCTGGACAGGTCGGCGGGACGAATCCGGCCACCGCCGTGTTCGCCACGGCCGACGGGACCGGCTACTGGGTGGCCGCCGCCGGTGGGAGCCTCTTCAACTACGGCTCGGCGCCCAACGACGGATCGATGGCCGGGGCCCACCTCAACGCTCCCATCATCGCCGCCACCGGCTGGTAGCGGCCGCCGAGGGCAGGGTCAGCGGCGGGCGGCGTAGGCCTGGGCCATGGCCGCCAGCAGGCCGAGCACGTCGGGGGCCTCGTGGGCGGGGTCGAGCTCCCGCCAGATGGCGTGGACGGTGACGATGAGGCGCTCCCGGTCGCCCCAGGTGCCGTACGGCGTGGCGTCCACCGCCCGGTCGATGGCCCGGGCCGCCTCCTCGGGCGTCCCCCCGGCCTCCCGGCAGGCAGCCACCTCGGCCCGCACGAACCGGAGGTACTCCCCCACCTCGGCGGCGCCGGCCACGTCGGTGAGCGGCCCGTGTCCCGGGACGATCACCCCCGGCGCCAGCTCGACGATCCGGTCGCAGGCGGCGATCCAGTTGGCCGACGGGCCGGCCCACATGATCGGCGTGCCCCCGATGAAGAGGATGTCCCCGGTGAAGAGGACGCCCTCGTCGGGCAGGTGGACCAGGACGTCACCCCCGGTGTGGGCCGGACCGACCTCGTAGCACTCGACCCGGCGGCCGCCCACCTCCAACGAGGTCCGCCCGCTGAACGGATCGGTGACCGGGGGGACCTCGATGCCGGCGAAGGCGAAGGGCCCGAAGGCGTGGCGCAGCCAGTCGGCCAGCTCGCCCTCGGTCACCCCCTCCATCACGGCGGCCAGGAGGGCCGGCGGGACCTCGTCCATCTCCCGGGCGGCGGCCGCCGAGGCCACGAAGCGGACCCCGGGCCCGTCCACCAGCTGGTTCCCGTAGCAGTGGTCGCCGTTGGCATGGGTGTTGACCACGGTGGCGATGGGCCCCTCGGCCACCAGCGGGGCCATCTCGTCGAGCATCCGGGCGGTGAGGGCGAGATCGAAGAGGGTGTCGACCAGGAGCGAGGCCTCCCCGCCGACGACGAGGCCGGCGTTGCTCCAGCCCCATGACCCGTCGGGCTGGAGGTAGGCGTGGACGCCGTCGGCCACCTCGACCAGGCCCCGTCCGTACCGAGCCGCTGCTCCCATGGTCCCTCCCTGTCTGTCGGCCGGGACGACCGGCTGGGCCCGGCTATCGGCCGGGACGACCGGCCGGGCCTGTCTGTCGGCCGGGACGACCGGCCGGGCCCGTCAGCCTGGCACGCCGAGGGCCGCCCGGTACGTCTGGCCGACCGCCGCGGCCACCACTTCCATGGCGTAGCGGGTCCGCCACAGGTCGAGAGCGGCCCGGGAGGCCTCCACATACGTCGCCGGATCGCACAGCTCGGCCAGCGCCTCGGCCACCGGGCCTGACCGGGGCGGCACCCGCCGGACCCCCGGCCCGGTGAGCCCGTGGTCGATCCAGGCCAGATCGGACACCACCACGGGGATGCCCCGCTGGAGGGCCTCCAGCACCACATACGGCGGGCCCGAGTCGCACCGGGTGGGCAGGACCAGGATGTCGATGCCGGCGAGGACCGGGCCGAGCAGCTCCTCCCGGGAAACCCGGTCCCGCCAGGTGACCCCGGTCAGGCCGTCGGGGATGCCGTCCCGGGGGGTGCTCCCCACCACCTCGAGGCGCACGTCGGGCCACCGGTCGCCGAGGGCGGCGACGGCCGCGACAGCCTCGGCGCCGCCCTTCTCCTCGAAGGTCGTGGCGACGAAGCCCACCGTGCGGACCGGGCCGCGACGGGGGGCACCCGCCGCGCCGTCCAGCCCGAGCGGTCGCACGTCGATCCGCCGGGGGTCGCCGCCGGCCGCCACCAGGACCTCACGGAAGTGGTCGGACTGGACCATGGTCCGCCGGGCCCGCTTCGGCGGGCGCCAGGGCAGCTCGGCGCCCAGGAGGGCGGCCACGGCCCGCTCGCCACCCCCGACGGCGGCCGCCCGCCGTGCCGGCCAGCCGAACCGGTCACGGTAGAGGACCGGGAGGGGGAAGCCCGAGCTGGTCACGAGGGGGACGTCCGAGCCCACCTGCCGCATGGCGAAGACGTGAGCGTGGACCAGGTCGAAGGCATCGGGGTCCACGGTGAGGAACCGGTAGGGCTCCCGGAAGAGCACCCCGCTCCGACGCAGGACGGCCTCCGCTGCCCGGGCGCCCAGGATGGCCACATCTGCCGGCCGGGGACGGCCGTGGCGGAGCCGACGGCCCCGTTCGACGAGGCTCCCGGCCTCCAGGGCGTCCGTGTAGGTGGTGTAGGTCACCCCGGCCGGCGGGTGGGCCAACAGGGCCTCGGTGTAGGTGACGTCACCCCCGCCGACGTCGACACCGGCCACCGGGCTGAGGAGGAGCACCTGCACGATGCCCCGATGCTACCGATGGGCGGCGGGGCCACGGCTGTCGCTGCAGCCTCCGTGGCCGCGCCGGTCCCGACGGCCTCCGACCGCTGGCCTCCGGTGCCCGATGGCACGGGAAGCGGGACCCCGACGCCGGCGGCCCCGGTGTCGGGTCCCGGCGGCCCGGTCAGCCGTAGGCGCCGACCAGCCAGCCTCGGAGCTGCTCGTCGTCCGAGAGGGACACCAGCTGCACCAGGGCCCACTGGGCGTCCGACTCCTCCGGCTCGCACAGCCCGTCGATCCAGTCGTCGGCGTACTCGCGCAGCACTCCCACGGCGTCATCGAGCATGTCGTTCACCGTCGGCCCCTCGGCCAGGACGGGCAGCCCCGGCACGAACAGGCACCACCGGCCGCCGTCGTGGACCACCCGGGCCTGGGGGCTGGCCGCAGCGAAGGCGGTCAGGAGCCGCTCCACGTCGACCAGGGCATACCGGCGGGTGTTCTGCACCAGGGAGACCGGCACGCCTTCCCGGGCCGCCTCCAGCGCCTCGCTGATGCGGTAGCTCACATCGAACACGTCCTGATACTCCATCACCGTCATGACGCCACCTCCCGACGCACCCCTCGTGCGCCTGCCCCTCCGATCGGGTCCGTCCCGACACCCGCGTCATCGGCACGCAGGGCGCCGGCCTTGACCCCGGCCGCGCGCCCCACGTCGACGCCGACAGGGGGCCCGCTATCCCCGCACCGGTTCGACGGTGAACCCCACCAGGTCCCCGGCGGCGTCGAGCACGTGGTCGAGCGCCGCCCGCACGGCAGCGGTGCTGCTGTCCTCGGCCAGATCCCCGCCCACGTCCTCGACGGCCGACTCCAGCCGGTAGAGCCGGTCGTGGAGGCGGGCCAGGTCCGCCGTGGCCACGATGCAGCGGTCCTCGGCCAGACCCGAGGCGGCGGCCCGGCGCCGGGCCTCGTAGGCCCGCTGGCGGTGCGACGGGCTGCAGAAGCGCCGGGGCCGCCCTGCCCCCGGCCGGGCGGCCAGGGGCCGGTGGCACCACCCGCAGCGGACCGGGGCATCGTCATCGGTCATCGGCCCAGCCTAGGGACCTCGTCCCGGCTGGCTGAGGGACCCGGCGGGAGCACCAGCGTGCCCGGTAGGCTCGATACGGAGGCTCCTGTGGCGCACGACGACCCCTACGACCATCCCCTCGACGGGCCCGACGGCGGACGCAGCCGGGACGACGCCCTCGACGAGCTCCAGGCGCTCTTCGACCGCCTCCGCGCCGAGGACGGCGAGGACGAGGGGGCCTTCTACCGGACCTGTGGGCGGTGCGGGACCCGCACCACCCCACGGCGGAGCGAGTCTGCCTGCCTCGAGGAGGCCCGCCGCTACGGATGGCGTCGGGTCGCCGCCTCGGACCGACCGGGTTCCCGGCGCATGGACCTCTGCGGGTCGTGCGCCGCCGAGACCGGGGTGGGTCCGCCGTTGGCGCAGTTCGGCTGGTAGCCCGGGCTGGACGTGCCCTCAGCCGGCGATGCGCCGGACGCCTTCTCAGCCGGCGATGCGCCGGACGCCTTCTCAGCCGGCGATGCGCCGGACGCCTTCTCAGCCGGCGATGCGCCGGACCTTGCCCTCGAGGGCCTGGCGGGCGGCGTCGGCCGGCCGGTCGGCCTTGGCCCGTCCCAACGGGGCCGGACTGCCCAGGTTGACCCACCCGAGCAGGCGCTCTCCCTCGGCCAGGCCGAAGAACCGGCGCACCGGCTCGGACTCCAGCACCGAGGCGCTCTTCCACACGGCGCCATAGCCCAGACCGGTGGCCGCCAGCACCACGGCGTACCCCGTGCACGCGGCCGAGGCCTCCTGCTCCCACAGGGCCACCGTCGACGTGCGGTCGGGCGAGGACACCAGGACCACGGCGCATGGTGCGGCGACGGCCTTACCCCGCATCTTGGCCACCGCACCCGGGCTGGGCGGATCCGCCGAGCGGGACACCAGTCCGGCCTCGAGGGCGTCGGCCCAGCGCTCCCGGCCCGCGCCCTCGACCACCACGAAGCGCCAGGGCCGCAGGCCGCCGTGGTCGGGCACCGATGCAGCCACGGTCAAGATGGCATCAAGGTCATCAGCCCCGGGGGCCGCACCGGCCGGATCGGGCTCATGGCGCACGGCGGTCAGACGGGACACCCACGCCAACGGCAGGTCCCCGGATGCCGTCTCGCCCAACGGGCCGCTCCCGACGGATGTCGCCATGCCCGAGATCCTGCCACGGACGGCCCACCGGGCTACGACCCCGGCACCACCGGCCGACCGATCGGGGCTGCCCCCCGGGTGGCCCTGCGGGCGACCCGTTCGTGCACCGGCCCCGGCCCCACTAGCCTGTCCGCCGGTATGGGCCATCGCATCGAAGTCGAACTCACCAGTCAGACCGACGGCGCCACGTGGACGTGGCGGGCAGCCGGAGCCAAGTTGCCCCGGGGCACCGTCTCGGCCGATCTGGTGCCGGCCGGCACCGCCGTCGGCGCCGTGCTCCGGGCCGAGGTGGAGACGACGCTCGACGGCACCACCGTCACCGCCCTGCTGCCCCCCAAGGGGAAGGCCGAGCCCAAGGTGGTCGAGCGGATCGAGGTGCTGGGCACGCCCGCCTCGGGGCCCGACGTCAACGTGATCCTGGCCGTCACGGTCGTCGTCGTCCCAGATCGGAAGAGCACACGTCTGAACTCCAGTCACGGCTACATCTCGTATGCCGTCTTCTGCT
>CAXBRB010000155.1:0-6627 GCA_963977795.1 uncultured Acidimicrobiaceae bacterium | reverse complement strand
GGTGTTGAAGCAAGGTTATGGAACGAGAATGGGCTGCAGCTTGTGTTCGTTGGGATGTTGCCCTTGGGGAGTAATCCATCAGCAAAAAGACAGGCGGAATTGTTGTATGAATGCATGGAAAAATTTGCAGGGGTTTCAAAGCACCAAATGAGAAACAAGTTGGTGGCAGTGGCTGCTGATGGGTGTAGCGTCATGCAAGGATCAGATAATGGCCTTCTCAGTCGCATCCGATATGATTGCCCACACTCCATCAAGATGAGTTGCTTTGCTCACCGTCTGAATCTTGTTGCCGAGAGGCTGGAAAAGGATTTCACTCTCTTCAAAGATATTACAACGGCAGTGCGTGACGTTGGAACGTATTTTAATCAATCAGCAAAGCGCACAGAGGAGCTCATCAAAAGCAAGCAACGAGCTGGCAGCAGGCCCACTCACAGGCCCGGCGGGCGCAGCGGCCAGGCCCTCGGGGCCGTGGAGCTCGAGCTCGGCCATCTCGGGCACCAGGGCGCCCTTGGTGACCAGGTACACCTTGGACAGCACCAGCATGACGAACGCCTCAGGAAACAGCAGCAGCGAGTGGATGTCCCGGGCCACGAACGGGCACAGCACGCACCGCCCGACCGCCGAGGCCACCACCATGGCCCGCCGCGCCCCCCGGCTCCGGTCGATCAGCGGCCCGAGGGCCGGGGCCACCACGGCGAAGGGGCCCATGGTCAGCAGCAGGTAGAGGAGGACCTTGTCCTTGGCCGCCGTGGGCGAGATCGAGAAGAACAGCGACCCGGCCAGCGAGATGGCGAAGAGGGTGTCCCCCGCCGTCATGAGGACGTGGGTCAGGGCGAGGCGGCCGAAGGGGCTGCGCTGGTCGAAGAGGTCGGCCAGGGCGGAGCGCACGAGGCGGCGGAACTGGTCACCTCGCGCCCGTACGCCCATGGCGGCATGGTAGGTCGGCGGCACCGGGGCCCCCGGCACCGCCCGGTGGCATGATGGGCTCCGGGCCGCCACGGCCCCAGGGCGCACCGAGGAGCGACCGATGCCCGTCACCGCCTACGTGCTCATCCAGACCGAGGTCGGCCGGGCCGCCGGCGTGGCCCGGGCCGCCACCGGGGTGCCCGGGGTGGTGTCCGCCGAGGGGGTGACCGGGCCCTACGACGTGATCGCCCGCTGCCAGGCGGGAAGCGTCGACGAGCTCGGGGCCATGGTGGTCGGGGCCATCCAGCGCATCGACGGCATCATCCGCACCATCACCTGCCCGGTGGTCAACCTGGAGGGCGGCGCTCCGGCCGCACCCGCCGACGCCGACGGCCCAGCGGACGACGGCGCCTGAGGGAACAGGGCCCGAGGCACCGGAGCCTGAGCAAGCGGGGCCAGAGCCCGCTCCCCGGCCGTCAGCGAATGGCGCCCGACGCCCGCAGTCCAGCGACCTCGTCGGCGCTGAGCCCCCACTCCCCGAGTGCGTCGTCGCCGTGCTGGCCCGGGTTGGGAGGAGGCCGGCGGATGGCACCCGGCGTGCCCAGGAACCGTGGTGCCGGCGCCGGCTGGACGACGCCGGCCACCTCGGTGAAGGTCCCCCGGACCTGGTTGTGGGGATGGCCGGGGGCCTCGGCCGGTGAGAGCACCGGGGCCACGCAGGCGTCGCTCCCGGCGAAGACGGCCTCCCACTCGTCCCGGGTGCGGGTGGCGAAGATGGCGGCGAACCGCTCCTTCATGGCCGGCCACGCCTCCCGGTCCATCTGGCCGGGGAGCTCGGTGCCCTCGAGGCCGAGGAGGCGGATCAGCTCGGCGTAGAACTGGGGCTCGATGGCCCCCACGGCCATGTACCGGCCGTCGCTGGTCTCGTAGACCTCGTAGAAGTGCGCGCCGGTGTCGAGCAGGTTGGTGCCCCGCTCATCACCCCAGATCCCGGCCGAGCGCAGGGTGTAGGTCATGGTCATGAGGGCCGCCGCACCGTCGACCATGGCGGCATCGATGACCTGGCCGGCACCGGTGGCCCGGGCGCCCAGGATGGCCGCCACCATCCCGAAGGCCAGCAGCATGCCGCCGCCCCCGAAGTCCCCCACCAGGTTGAGGGGCGGCACGGGGCGCTCACCGGCCCGGCCGATGGCCTCCAGGGCGCCCGAGAGGGCGATGTAGTCGATGTCGTGGCCGGCAGCCGGGGCCATGGGGCCCTCCTGGCCGTACCCGGTCATGCGCCCATACACCAGGCGGGGGTTGCGGCCGAGGCAGTCGTCCGGGCCGAGGCCCAGGCGCTCGGCCACGCCGGGCCGGAAGCCCTCCATCAGCCCGTCGGCCTGCTCGACCAGGCGGAGGACCAGGGCCACCCCGTCGGGGTGCTTGAGGTCGACGGCCACCGACCGCCGCCCCCGGTTCATCAGGTCGACGTGGGGCTCCTCGCGGGGCGGGTAGGTGGCCCGGTCCGAGCGGTCGATGCGCACCACGTCGGCGCCGGCGTCGGCCAGCATCATCCCGGCGAACGGCGCCGGGCCCAGGCCGGCCAGCTCGATGATCCGCACGCCCTCCAGGGGCCCGCTCATCGGGTCGCTCCCCGGGGGGCCGCGGCGGACGGGTGGGACACAGGCTGATTCGACATGGGCGGATGGTGGCCCACCCCGCACCGAGGGTCAAATGCGGTCCGGGCAGGCGTCGGCGACGGTCAGGTGGGGATCACCCGGCGGATGGCGCCGGTGTCGACGTCGTAGCGCCACCCCTCCACCCGGATCCCCGCCGGAAGAAGCTCGCACGAGCGCACGAGGGCCACGTCGGCGGCCAGGGCGGCGTCCGGGTCGGGCATGGCCAGGAACTCCCAGCCTCCGGCGCCGTCGGTGCCGACCTCGGCCAGGCGGATGCGGACCTCGTCGTCGCTCCGGTCGGCCAGGGCGCAGTTGGTGTGCTGCATCACGGCGATCTCGGTCACCCCCAGGAAGGCCACGGCCAGCACCAGGGAGCGCAGCACGTCGGGGGTGACCCGGCCGCCGGCGTTCCGCATGATCTTGGCGTCGCCGGGCCCGAGCCCCAGCATGGCCAGCGGCTCGATCCGGCTGTCCATGCACGTCACCAGGGCGAACCCGCGGGCCGCCGCAGGGGCGATCCCCTGCAGGGCGAACCCGGCGACGTAGGCCTCGTTGGCGGCCAGGAGATCCTCCAGCATCGGCGAGATCGTAGGCGGACCGGGCGACCGGTCGCGCCGTCCAGACGGCTGCGGCGCCGGTAGCGTGGCCCGTCAGCCGGGACGGGCGGCCCGGGCCGCCGAGGAGGAGCGGGTGACAGAGACCATCAGGACGTTCGGGCCGGGTCGGGTGAACCTGATCGGCGACCACACCGACTACAACGCCGGAGTGGCCCTGCCCATGGCCATCGGGTTGGGCGTCTCGGCGGCCTGGACCCCCGACGGGAGCGACCGCATCGTGGTCCGCTCCGACGCCTACCCGGGAGCGGAGGTCGTCATGGCCGCCGCACCGGACCCGGACGCACGCTCGGACCTCGAGCCGGCGTGGGCCCGCCTGGTGGCCGCCATGGTCGAGGTGGCCGGGCCCGGGACAGGGGGGCTCCTGGAGCTCACCTCCACCCTGCCCACCGGTGCCGGGCTGTCCTCCAGCGCCGCCCTGTGCGTTGCGCTGGCCGACGTCTTCGCCGTGCCCGGGCCGGCCGACCGGATCGCCCGGGTCTGCCAGCAGGCCGAGCACTGCATCGGGGTGCCGGTGGGCCTCATGGACCCCCTGGTCTGCGCCGGCGGCCGGGCCGGGCACGCCCTGTGCATCGACTTCGCCACCGGCGCCACCCGGCCCGTCGCACTCGCCTCGGACAGCCAGGTGGTCGTCGTCGATTCGGGCCTCCGCCGTGACCTGCGCACCGCCCCCTATGCGGCCCGGGTGGCCGAGTGCGAGGCGGCCGCCCGAGTTGTCGGCCCGCTCGGCCTGGCCACACGGGCGGACCTCGCCGCCCTGACCGATCCTGTCCAGCACCGCCGGGCCCGCCATGTGGTGACCGAGTGCGAGCGGGTCCACGCCGTGGCGGCCGCCTTCACGGCCGGCGACCTGGCCGGCGCCGGCGCCCTCCTCGACGAGGGCCACGCCAGCCTCTCGGCCGACTTCGAGGTGTCGACCCCGGCCCTCGACGCCATGGCGGTGCAGCTCCGGTCGGTCCCCGGGGTGCTGGGCGTCCGGCTCACCGGAGCCGGCTTCGGGGGGTGCTTCGTGCTCCTGGCCGAGCGGGGGGCCGTCGATCCCGCAGGCCTCGGCCTGCCGGCCTGGGCCGTGGCGGCGGTCGACGGGACCCTCGCCCGGCGCCCGGTCTGAACCGGCCGAGGCCGGGCCGGCGCCGGGACAGACGGGTCAGGCCGCCGGCCCTTCCACCCACGTCGGGGCCGGTCCGAGGCGCCGGGTGATGATCCGGGCCAGCACGACCGGCTTGCGTGCGTCCTCGATGCGGTGCAGCGGCCCCTCGCCCCACACCAGGACCTCGATGGTCCCGGTCCCGGCCAGCGAGCGCAGCAGTCCCTGGTCCACCACGACCTGCTCGATGGCGTCGTAGGGGATCTCGACCCGGTTGCGCCGCCCCGCCCCCCACTGGTCGATCAGGCGCTCGGTGGTGAGCACCACGCCGGTGCGGCGCCACCGGGCGAACCGGACCACCAGCCAGACCGACCCGGCGGCGGCCACGATCCCCTCGGCCCAGTGCACCGAGATGCGGGTGTCGGGCAGGCTCACGTCGAGAGCGATGGCCAGGCCCACGGCCACCAGGGCCACCACCAGCGGCCCCCAGAGGAACGACCAGTGCGGCCGGATGTCGACCAGGACCTCCTCGTCGGGCCGGAGCAGCAGGCGGAAGGGCGCCACGGCGTCAGGCGACTCGGGCCGCCGTGCGCCCGGTGACGTCGTTGGAGACCACCACCCCACCCTACCGATGCTCCTGGCGGCCCCGGTGCCGACGACGGCGTCGGCGCCTGCCACTGCGGCCACCTGGGTCCGCATCGGGACGGCGCGCACCCGACCGGTAGCCTCCCTGCCGTGGAGCCCACCCACCGCCCGGGTCCGGGCCAGTCCGACAGCGGGGACGACGACGATCGGACAGGCGCAGGTCGGGACGCCTACGCCCGGGCCCGGTCCGCACTGACCGAGGCCCAGGGCCGGGCCGTCGACCTCGACACCGGCGCCCTCTGCGTGGTGGCCGGAGCCGGATCGGGCAAGACCCGGGTCCTGACCCTCCGGGTGGCCCGCCGCATCCTCGACGGCACGGCCGAGGCCGACCACACCGTGGTCTGCACCTTCACCCGCAAGGCGGCTGGTGAGCTGCGCCACCGGCTCGCCGCCTACGGCGTGGATGTCTCCGTGCCGGGACCGGCCGGCGGGGCGCCGTCGCCCGGCGTGCGGGCCGGGACCATCCACCAGCTGGCCCTGGCCCTCCTGCGCAAGCAGGCAGCCGACGCCGGTCGGCCGCCACCTGTCGTCTCGGACCGCCGGCGCCACGACGTGGCCGACCTGCTGGGGGCCCCGGGCCCTGCCGCCGGCGTGGACGCCGAGATCGGGTGGGCCAAGTCCCGGGGTCTCGGTCCCGGGGAGTACGCCGGTGAGGCCGCCCGGGCGGGCCGACGCCCACCGGTGGCCGCGGACGAGATCGCCACGGTCTACACCGCCTACCAGGAGCGCCTGGCCCGGCGCCGCCAGATCGACCTCGACGACCTCCTGACCCATGCGGCGGCGGCCATCACCGACGACGGGGCCTTCGCCGAGCAGGTCCGCTGGCGCTACCGCCACCTCTCGGTGGACGAGTTCCAGGACGTCACCCCGGCCCAGTACGCCCTGCTCCGGGCCGTCCTCGGCCCCGACGGCGACCTCTGCGCGGTGGGCGATCCCAACCAGGCCATCTACGGCTGGAACGGGGCCGACCCCGGGCTCCTCGACGCACTCCCCGGGCTCGTGCCCGGGATGGCTGTGGTCCACCTCGACGCCAACCACCGCTGCACCCCCCAGGTGGCCGACGCGGCGGCGGCCGCCCTCGGGCCGGTGCCGGTGGCCGCACCCCGCTCCCACGCCGCCGACGGGCCCCTTCCCACGCTCACCGCGTATGCCGACGAGCGGGCCGAGGCCGCCGGGGTGGCCGCCCAGGTCCTGGCCCGGGCCGCCGGAGGGACGGACTGGTCTGACCAGGCCGTCCTGGCCCGGACCCACGACCAGCTGGCCACGGTGCGCCGGGCCCTGGAGGCCGCCGGGGTCCCGTGCCGGTTCACCCCGCCGGCCGAGTCCGACGGGGAACCCGTCGGGACGTCGCCCGGCACCGCGCCGTCCCGTCGGCCGGCTGCCGTCACCCGGGGTGACGCCGAGCCCGGCGGGTGGGTGGAGCTGGCCACCTTCCACCGGGCCAAGGGGCTCGAGTGGGACGCTGTGTGCGTGGTCGGACTCGAGGACGGGTTCGTCCCCATCGTCCACGCCGCCACGCCGGCCGCCGAGGCCGAGGAGCGGCGCCTCCTGTACGTGGCCCTCACCCGGGCCGCCCGTCACCTCGACTGCTCCTGGGCCCGCCGCCGGACCACGGCATCGGGCCGCACCGTCGAGCGGACGCCCTCGGCGTGGCTGGCCGCCCTCGAGGGCCACGTCCGCACGGGCACGGACCGGGTCCCGCCAACGGACGCCGCCC
>CAXBRB010000154.1:0-6706 GCA_963977795.1 uncultured Acidimicrobiaceae bacterium | reverse complement strand
TCTTCGGCAGGCCCGTCGCCTTCCACGCCGCCCAGCACATCACGTCCAGCGGATTGGTCACCAGGATCAGAATCGCGTTCGGCGAATGCTTAATCGCACTCTCGGCGGCCGAACGAACGACGTCGTTGTTGATCGCCAGCAAATCGTCGCGGCTCATGCCCGGCTTGCGCGCGATGCCCGCCGTGATCACGACGATGTCGCTGTTCGCCGTATCCGCATAATCATTGGTCCCGACGATGTTCACGTCGTAGCCCTGCACCGGACCGGACTGCAGAATGTCCAGGCCCTTGCCCTGCGGAATGCCCTCGGCAATATCGAGCAGAACGACGTCCGCCAGCTCCTTGTCGGCAATGCGCAGAGCGCAATTCGCGCCGACATTGCCGGCGCCGATGACTGTTACTTTTTTACGCATAATTCGTTGGGACTCCCAAACCAAGAGTCTATCGCAGAATCCCTCCGGCACGCCTCGCTACAATGGGGACAAATGGCCCTTCCGGATTCCGCCGTATCGTTCCTTGACCGCCAGAAAGAGCGCCTCCGCCGCCTCCCCGCGTTGAAGCGCATCGTCTTCCCCGAAGGCGCCGACCCGCGCATCCGCGAAGCCGCCGCCCGCCTCACCGCCGACGGTCTGGCCACCCCCATCCTCGTCGACGCCGCCCCCAATGACCGCTACTGGCGCATCCTCTACGAACGCCGCCGCGCCAAGGGCATGACCGAACTGGAAGCCCGCGCCCTCTCCCGCCAGCCGCTGTACCACGCCGCCCTCATGGTCGCCGCCGGTGACGCCGAGCTCCGTGACTGCCACGCCGGCAGCCTTGGCGGCGGGCTTGTTGGCGGCCAGGTTGCGGGCGATGTTGACCTTGACGGCCTTCTTGACCTTGCGGACGACCTCCTCGGGGCTGTCCAGCATCAGGACGGTGCCCAGGGGGGAGGAGACCGACTTGGACATCTTCCGCTCGGGGTGCTGGAGGTCCATCACCCGGGCGCCGGCGGCGGGCACCGCCGCCTCGGGCACCACCAGCACCGGGCCGAAGCGGTGGTTGAAGCGGCCGGCCACCTCCCGGGCCAGCTCGAGGTGCTGGCGCTGGTCGTCGCCGACGGGCACCCGCTCGGCGTCGTAGAGGACGATGTCGGCCGCCTGGAGCACCGGATAGGTGAACAGGCCGACTCGCACCGAGTCCTGGCCGGCGCTCTTGTCCTTGAACTGGGTCATCCGGCGGAGCTCGCCCATGGTGGCCGTGCACTCCAGCAGCCAGGCCATCTGGGCGTGCTCGGGCACGTGGCTCTGGACGAAGAGGGTGCACCGCTCGGGATCGAGCCCGGCGGCCAGCAGGTCGAGGGCGGTGTCGTGGGTCCGGGAGCGCAGGGCGGCCGGATCGATGTCCAGGGTGAGGGCGTGGAGGTCGACGATGCAGTAGAAGGCGTCGTGCACGTCCTGGTCGGCCACCCAGGCCCGGATGGCCCCCAGGTAGTTGCCCAGGTGGAGGTCGCCGCTGGGCTGGATGCCGGAGAGGACGCGGGACATGAGGACGCATCGTAGGCGGGACCGGCTGGTGCACGGGACCGGCCGGCGGAGCCGATAGGGTGCGGCCCGTGGTCGCCACCGTCTCCGTCCCGGCCTACGAGGGCCCCATCGAGGCCCTGCTCCACCTGGTCACCGGCCACCAGTTGGACATCTTCGAGGTCCCCCTGGCCGACGTGGTGGAGGCCTTCCTGGCCGAGGTGGCGGCCTGGGACGCCGTCGACCTCCCGGTCCTCTCGGAGTTCCTGACCACGGCGGCCATGCTGGTGGAGCTGAAGTCCAAGCGGCTCCTCCCCGGCTCCGGCGACATCGAGCCCGACGAGGAGCTGGTGGGCTGGGAGGAGCGGGACCTGCTGCTGGCCCGCCTCCTGGAGTGCCAGGCCTACGCCGCGGCGGCCGACGGGTTCGCCCTGCTCATCGAGCAGGCCGCCCGGGCCGTCCCCCGCACCGCCGGGCTCGACCCGGACTTCGTGGTCCACGCCCCCGACCTCCTCGAGGGCGTCACGCCCGAGCAGGTGGCCGCCGCCTTCATGCGGGCCACGGCCGAGCGGCCCGCCCCGGTGGTCGACCTCTACCACGTGACGGTGGACGCGGTGACGGTGGCCGACGCCGTGACCGAGATGGTCCGCCGCCTCCCCGGGGCCGGCCGGGCCACGTTCCGCCAGCTCACCGGCCACCTGACCAGCCGCATCGAGATCATCGTCCGCTTCCTGGCCCTCCTCGAGCTGTGCAAGCAGGGCCGGGTCGCCCTCGACCAGGGCCACACCTTCGGCGACCTGGAGGTGGCCTGGGTGGAGGGAGCGCCCACCGGGCTCTCGGTGACCGGCCTCCCGACCGACGCCTACGCCACCGGCGAGTACGCCACCGACGAGTACGAAGGATGACCGTGCCGCTCTCCCCCGAAGCCCGGGCCGTCGAAGCGGTCCTGATCGTGGCCGTGGAGCCCGTCCCGACCGGCATCCTGGCCGAGCTGCTCGAGCTGCCGGTCGAGCAGGTAGAGGCTGTGTGCGAGGAGCTGATCGCCTCGTGCCGGGACGGTGGCCGCGGCTTCGAGGTCGTGCGGATCGCCGGCGGCCTGCGCATCCAGACCCATCCCGACCTCGCCCCCTACGTGGAGCGCTTCGCCAACGTCGGCGTCTCCTCCCGCCTGTCGGCGGCGGCCCTCGAGACCCTGGCCATCATCGCCTACAAGCAGCCGGTCAGCCGGGCCCAGGTGGCCGCCCTGCGAGGGGTGAACGTGGACGGGGTGACCCGGCTGCTCGAGCACCGCGGCTACATCACCCCGGTGGGCCGGGCGCCCGGTCCCGGCCAGGCCGTCCTCTATGCCACCACCGACGCCTTCCTGGAGCGGCTCGGCCTCGACCGGCTGGACCAGCTGCCCCCGGTGGAGGACCTGCTGCCCGGGCCCGAAGCCCTGGCCGAGATCGAGGAGCAGATGCGCCCGGCCGCCGATGCCTGACGACGGGCCGCCGAGCGGACCGGGCGGGAGCCACGAGGGCGAGCGACTCCAGAAGGTGCTGGCCCGGGCCGGGCTCGGGTCCAGGCGGGTGTGCGAGGACCTCATCAGTGACGGGCGGGTCACGGTCAACGGGGAGCTCCCCGTGCTCGGCCGCCGGGTCGATGTGGAGACCGACCTCATCGAGCTGGATGGCGTCCCGGTGCCGGTCCGGCCGGGACTGGTGCACTACCTGGTCAACAAGCCGCCGGGCGTGGTCTCCACCGCCGAGGACACCCACGGGCGGCCCACGGTGGTCGGGCTGGTCCCGGCCGAGCCCCGTGCCTTCCCGGTGGGTCGCCTGGACATGGACTCCGAGGGCCTCATCATCGTCACCAACGACGGCGAGCTCACCCACCGCCTCACCCACCCCTCCTACGGGGTGCCCAAGGAGTACCTGGTCCAGGTGTCGGGCACCCCGTCGCCGGCCGCCGTGCGGGCCCTGCGGGAGGGCGTGGACCTCGACGACGGGCCCACCGCCCCGGCCAAGGTCGCCGTGGTGGCCCCGTCGCTCCTGCGCATCGTCATCCACGAGGGGCGCAACCGCCAGGTGCGGCGCATGTGCGACACCGTGGGCCATCCCGTCGAGCGCCTGGTGCGGACCCGGATCGGTCCGCTGGCCGACCCGTCGCTGGCCCCCGGCTCCTACCGGCCGCTGACCTTCGACGAGGTGCGGGCCCTGGCCGCCGCCGCCGAGCCGGGCCCTGGCTAACATGCCGACACGATGACCGCCGTCCGCGCCGTCCGTGGCGCCACCACTGTCGACGAGGACACACCCGAGGCCATCACGGAGCGGGTGGTGACCCTGCTCGGCGCCGTGCTCGAGCGCAACGACCTGGCCGAGGACGACCTGATCTCCATCCTCTTCACGGCCACCGACGACATCGTGTCGATGTTCCCGGCCACCGCAGCCCGCACCATGGGCCTCGGCGCGGTCCCGCTCATCTGCGCCCGGGAGCTGGCCATCACCGGGTCGACCCCCCGGTGCATCCGGGTGATGGTGCACGCCACCACCGAGCGCAGCCGGGCCGACATCCGCCACGTCTACCTCGAAGGAGCCCAGGGGCTCCGTGACGACCTCCCCGGCTGAGCCGGCCGGCGGCCGGGGGTCGGCCGGACGGGCCATGGTCATCGGGACGGGCCTCATCGGCGGCTCGGTCGGCCTCGCCCTGCGGTCCCGGGGCTGGCACGTCTCGGGCACCGACGCCGCCCCCGGCGTGGCCGCCCGGGCGGTGGCCCTCGGCGTCCTCGACGCCGAGGGCGAGGACCTCGACGCCGACCTGGTGGTGGTGGCCACCCCGGTGCACGTGACCCCGGCGGTGGTCTCCGAGGTGCTGACCTCCGGGCGGTGGAGCGGCACCGCGGTGGTGACCGACGTGGCCGGCGTCAAGGCGCCGCTGGTGGCCGCCTGCGACCACCCCCGCTTCGTCGGGGGCCACCCGATGGCCGGCAGCGAGCAGGTCGGGGTGGCCGGGGCCGACGCCGATGGCTTGCCGAACACCACCAGGCGACTCCCGCGTTCGCGCATCCACTCCACGGCGGCGGCGTCGTGACGCGAGCCGGGGAACAGCAGGGCGCGGTAGTCGAGGCTCTTGGTGAGGTACACGTCGACGTGGTTCCAGTCGCCGGTCTCACATCCGTCGGCCGCCCGCCGCGGGCCTTCGCGCAACATGAGCGCGCCCTGCAGTGCCGAACCGAGTCGTTCAGCAGGCGCCAACAGCCACGTGCCCTGCGGGCCGTCGAGCACGTCGAGCACCGGCGGCAACCAGGTCGACCGGGTGTCGAGCAGGTGCTCGATCGCCTCGGCCGCGTGCAACACCTGGGCGGGCAGTTCGGGCAGTCCTCCGGTGAGTTGGTGCTCGAGATGGAGCAGCAACACCAAGGTGTGCAGATAGCTGCGGCAGGCCACACCGCCCGCCTCCGGCCCGGCATGCATGAGCATGGTGTGCCGCGCCGGCAACGACAGGCCGTCGGTGTTGGTGAGCACCACGGTGTTGCTCACGCCGTGATGCGCCTCGAGTTGGGCCAGCGTCTCGCCGCTGCCTCCTGACGCGGTGATGCCGATGACGGTGAGGTTGGCTGCGGGCGGCAGTGACCCCTCGACCGATGCGAGGTCGGCCACCGCCCACACACCGGCGCGGCGAAGGCGTCGGGCCGCCACATCGGCTGCGAACCAACTCGAACCCATACCGGTGAGCAACAGCGACGAGCCCGGCTGCACCGGCCACACGGTGGCCGGCAGACGTGACGCCAACGTGCGCAGCCAGCGCGGTTTGGCCTCGAGGTCGTCCTGGAACAGTGCCGGGTCCACTGGGAGAGCCTGCCACAGGGTGTTCGTCAGCGACGGGCGAGCAACGCGGGCAACGCCTCGTCGGGCACGTACATCCACTTCGGCAGATGCGTTGCCGCATAGCAGTACTCGTGCAGTTCCTGTGCCACCCGCAGGGCGCGAACGATCGCGTCGTCGACGGCGTGGTGCGCCGAGTAGGCGCCGAGCGCCGCAGCCACAGCGGCGTTGATGAACGTGTCGACATCGCGCCGACGATCGGGATGGCGACGTTTCACCACGATGCGGCCGACGTGATCGATCGACTGCAGCAGTCCTGCGAGGTCGCGCAACGGACTCTGCGCCAGTCGCCGTTCCGCGGGTTCGGCCAGCGGGTTGCCGTCGAAGTCGGTGAGCAGTTGCCGGCTCGCATTCGCGCCCGACCCCACCCGCAGGAACTGGCCGGCGTGCAGATCGCCGTGGATTCGATGGGCGGGTATCTGCCGTTCGTCGCGCAGCGGTTCGAGCGCGACGCGAACCGACCGTTCGAGCGAGCGGAGCCGATGTCCCTCATCACCCTCGACCAGACGCATCGCCTGCTGGAGCATCGAATCGGCCTGAGCGTGGTACGCCCGCACCGACACGGCGCTGCGTTGCAGGCCCGAGAGCGCATCATGCAACTGCGACGTGATGTCGCCCATCTCGCGGGCCGACTCGACGAGCACGTCGAACTCCAACTCGCCGCGCAGCCACGCGTCGACGTCATCGACGTACCAGTCCCACCCGTCGAGCGCCCCCGGCACGAACTCGGTCACTACCGCCAGCACCATGTCGTCGACCTCGTACACGCCCACGAACCCGGGCATGTGCGCAAAGCCACGGGCGGCGAGGTACCGCAACAGGTCGACACCCGGGTGAGGCGCCGGCACCGGGGGTTGCAGCCACTTCACCACCACCGTCTCGGCCACCACCACGCTGTGGTTGGTCTGATCGACGGCGATGGCCCGCTCGCCCTCGAGCGCGCGGCCCACCAGTTGCGAGGCAACTGCCGCAGACCGACCGGACTCGACCATCGGCATCACCCTAGTGACGAGCCCACCGTCGCATGGGCTAGAACAACGCCCATGGCTCGATTCCTGTTCATGCCCGAGAGCGCCTACGGACCCACCAACAACTGCATCGGCATCGGCAACATCCTGCGCCAGCGCGGTCACACGGTGATCTTCGCCGCCGAAGCCAGTTGGGAGGGCCGGCTCGAGCCGCTCGGTTTCGTCGAGGACCTCGTGAACCTCGCAGCGCCGGCCGAGCCCGATCCGGACGCGCCGCCGGAAGCAGCAGGGCAGTTCTGGATCGACTTCATCCGCGACACGTCACCCGTGTTCCGCACTCCCACCATCGAGCAGCTCACCGGTTTCATCCAGCC
>CAXBRB010000153.1:0-6768 GCA_963977795.1 uncultured Acidimicrobiaceae bacterium | reverse complement strand
GAGACCTTCCCCCACCAGGGGTGGGTGGCCGTCAACGGGCTGGTGGTCGGCGCCCCCGGGCTGCCCGAGGCCGAGGTGACCCCGGACGGGACGATCGCCGTGACGGTGCTGCGGGCGGTCGGCTGGCTCAGCCACACCGAGCTCGGTCGGCGCCCGATCGCCGCCGGGCCGGCCATGGAGGCGCCGGGCGCCCAGTGCCCGGAGGGGATCGCCGCCGACCTGACGTTGCGTCTGCTGGACGGGGAGGACGAGTCCGCCCCGTGGGGTGCGGTCGCCGCCGCAGCCGCCGCCGACGAGCTCGGCCTCCGCGCCGTCCCGTCGGGACCCACGCCGCTCGTGGCGGCCGGGACGTCGCTGGTGTCGGTGGCTCCGTCGACCGTCGTCCTGTCCGCCTGCAAGCCGGCGGAGGACGGCGACGGCATCGTGCTCCGCCTCCTGAACCCTGCCGACGACGCCGTCGAGGCGACCGTCACGATGGGGGTCCCCGTGACCGATGTGGTCTCGGTCCGCCTCGACGAGCAGCCCGACGGCGCTCCGGTGGACCGCCGGGGTCCGACGCTCACGCTGCCGCTCGGCCCCCACGCCCTCCGGTCACTCCGGATCCGCTGAGCCGCCGGCCGCCGGGCGACCGCCGACCGGTGGCGGACGCCGGCGGCGGGATCAGAGCCCGAAGGCGGCGCGGAGGTCGACGGCCGCTGCGGCGCCGCCGAGGTGGGCCACCCCGGCGTTGTCCTCGAGCCAGCGGGTCAGCGCGTAGTGGTTGGCGGTCGTGGTCACCGTGACGCCGTGGAGCGCCGGGTTGACCACGGTGAAGGCCACGTTGTTGGCCGCCGAGCCGTCATCCTCGTCGGTGACGATGACGATGGTCAGGCGCCCCGCCGTGTAGTCGGGGCCGGCCATCAGTGCGGGCACCCACGTCTTGAGGAAGGCATCCGCCTGGGCGGCCGTCCCGTCGTGCCAGTCGTCGGTCAGGTTGGGGGTGATCTCCCCGGTGACGGGGAGCGCCCCTGCCGTGATGTCGGACTGGAGGGCGGTCAGCGGGACGTCGTGGGCGGCGCAGTTGGCCCGGCTCGTGGTGTTGGTGAAGTAGGGCCACGGGCTGTGCCGGGCCACATACCCCGCCCCGCCTGAGGTCTGGCAGTTCGTGACCATCGACTCCTGGTAGGCCTTGGCCGTCCCTCCGGCGGCGATGGTCTGGTCCCACACCGTGGTGTCGGCCGCCCCGGTCGGTCCGCAGCCGACCCCGCAGTCGTTGGTGACCCCGAAGGCCGACCCGCCCCACAGCTCCAGGTAGTTGGGCAGGGAGGGGTGGCCGATCCCGAAGTAGCGGGTGGCCTTGCCGTAGGTCGACGCCAGGCCGGCCAGGTAGGGCATCGAGGCGTACGTCTGGGACTGGGAGTGGTTCTCCTCCATGATCACCATGACCTTGCCCGAGCCGGGAGTGGCCGGCGTGGTCGTCGTGGTGGTCGTGCTCGTCGTGGTGGTCGTCGCCGGCATCGTCGTGCTGGTCGTGGTGGTCGTCGCCGGCATGGTCGTGCTGGTCGTGGTGGTGGACGAGGTGGCGGTGGTCGAGGTGGTGGTCGGCGGCGTGGCGGAGCCACCGGTGCTGTACGTGACCGAGAGGGAGATCCCCGTGGGCGCCATCCGGGCGATGACGCCGGGGACCGAGTAGGAGAGGACGAGGTCCGTCTCGGGGGCGGTCGGGAGCCCGGCGAGGGCGATCGTCACCGGGACGCTGGCCACCACCGGTGCCGAGGTGCCCAGCAGCGTCGCTCCGGCAGCGGGACGGGTGTTCCAGGTGAGCGTGCTCGGATCGAACGATGACGTCGGACGCACCACGAACCCGCCGGTGCCGGTGGTCTTGGGCACCACGGTGAGCGCGGCCGCGGTGACCGTGGCCCCGGCCGGGACCGGCGTGGCGAAGGCCAGGTAGGTCCGGTAGGCGACGGCCGAGGCGTCGAGCTCGGCAGTGGTGGGCTCGACGGTGGACGGGGCGTTGACCGTGACCCAGCCGACGGCCGACGGGCCCGTGGTCACGACCGACGTCGACGGCCCTCCGGCCAGCAGGTCGATGCCGACCAGCGCCAAGGCCACAGCGGCCACGGCGGTGGTGATGGTGGTGACCCTCAGGTTCATTGCTGCCTCCCCCTCGTCCAGACGACCGTCGGTCGCCCCGGCACTGCTGCTCCGCCGGTCCGGTGCATGCACCGGGCCGGTCAGGAGACGGAAATGACAGATTCCCGTCCGCCATGTGCCGCTGCGGCGAGCGTACCGACGTCCTCCGGTCATCAGGGGTGATCACCCCCCTCGACGGGCCGTTTCGCCACCGGTCGTGGCCGGCCGGCCTCCGGTGGTGGCCCTCCGGGTGGAATCGGGGTGCACCCGGGTCGGAGCACGGTGGCGGACCGTACGCTGCACCCCGGAAGTGATGGCGCTGAGGGGCGAGGGGCGGAGCATGGAGCGGTGGAGTGTTCGTACGTCGGGGCGGCCGTCAGGGCGGTCCGTCCGTGGCGTGCTTTCCGCCTCCGCCGTGGCCCTCGTCGTCCTGGGGCAGGCAGCCGGCACCGCCGGTGCCGCCACGGCACCGGACACCACGGTGACCGCCGGACCGGCGGCAGTCACGTCCGCCACCACAGCCACGTTCGCGTTCACCTCGACGATCACCCCGGCCACGTTCACCTGCCGGCTCGACACCGGGACGGCGTCGTCCTGCACGAGCCCGAAGACGTACTCGGGCCTCGCCGCCGGCACCCACTCGTTCACCGTCGCCGCCACCGCCGGCGGCGCCACCGACGCCACGCCCGCCTCGGCCACGTGGACCGTCGACACCACGGCCCCGACCGTGCCGACCGGCCTGGCCGCCGTGCCGGCGACCCCCACATCGTCGGTCCTGGAGTGGAGCGCGTCCACCGATGCCAACGGGGTGGCCGGCTACGACGTCTACCGGGACAGCGCCCTGGTGGCCTCGCCCGGGAACGTGCTGACCTACACCGACGCCACGGTGGTCGCCGGCACCACCCACACCTACGCCGTGCGGGCACGTGACGTCGCCGGCAACGTCTCGGCCCTGACCACCGCCGTCACCGCCGTCCAGCCGGTGCCCTACTCACCCCACCTGACCCGGGCCCCGTACCTGACCGACCTGGTGGGCCTGCACGCCACGGTCAACTTCGGCACCGACCGCTCGTCGAACGTGGCCGCCGTCACCTACGGGCCTGCCGGGACCGGGAGCACCTGCACCCTCAACAGCACGGTCGTCCCCTCCCACCTCTCGCTGTCAATGAACGGGACCGTCGACTACCAGTGGAAGGCCACTCTCACCCTCCCGTCGGCCGGCACCTGGTGCTACCGCATCACCCTCGCCGGCACCGACCTCCTCGGGTCCAACCCCACCCCCCGGTTCACCACCCAGGTGGCGGTGGGCTCCACGGAGACCTACTCCTTCGACGTCTTCGGCGACTGGGGCAAGACCGACGCCAACGGGATCAATCCGGGCCAGGCCGCCCTGGACAAGCTGATCGGTGCCAGCGGCGCCCGGTTCGCCGTCACCACCGGTGACAACGCCTACCCGGCGGGCAGCCAGAACAACTACGGCGACCTGCAGACCGTGGGGGCCGACGTGGGCGGCGTCTTCGGACGCCCCTACTGGGCGGCCGCCGGCGGGCAGCTGGCGACCTTCGCCGCGCTGGGCAACCACGGGATCCTCCGGTCGGACGCCGTCCACCCCCAGTTCACCGTGTGGCCCGAGGATGCCGCCGTCGCCGGGTCGGCCGGCCGCTACCAGAGCGACCTCTACGCCAGCGTGAACGGGAGCAATGCCGAGACGTACCCGTCGACGTGGTACGCCTTCAACGCCGGGACGGCCCGCTTCTACGTGCTCGACGCCGCCTGGAACGACCCCAACGTGGGCACCGCCACGGCGTACGCCAACGAGGCGGCCGCCCACTGGTCCACCTCGTCGCCCCAGTACCAGTGGCTCAAGGCCGACCTGGCCGCCCACCCCTCGGGTCTGAAGTTCGCCTTCTTCCACTATCCGACGTACTCGGACACCTCGTCGGTCCTGGAGAGCTCCGACACCGCACTCCAGGGCTCCGCCGGCCTCGAAGGCCTGCTCAGCCAGTACGGGGTGTCCATGACCTTCAGCGGGCACGCCCACGTCTACCAGCGGAGCTCGGGCCTGGGCGGCATGCCGGAGTACACGACGGGCGGCGGCGGCGCGGTGCCCGAGGCGCTGTCGGCCACGTGCACGTCGAACGACCGCTACGCCGTCGGCTGGAGCAGCACCACGGGGACCGGCTCGGCCTGCGGGTCGGCGACCGCCCCGACGTCGCCCAACCAGGTGTACCACTTCCTCAAGGTGACGGTGGCCGGGAACCAGGTGACCGTCACCCCCACCAACGCCAACGGGGCCACCTTCGACGTGCAGACCTACACGTTCTCGCCCAAGCCAGACACCTACATCGACAGCGGACCGCCGGCCGGCACGACCAGCTCGAGCGCCACCTTCGCGTTCCACGCCAGCGGCTCGTCACCCACGTTCACCTGCAGCCTGGACGGGGCCAAGGCGACGGCGTGCACCAGCCCGGTGACCTACACGGGCCTCACCCAGAAGGCCCACACCTTCTCGGTGGCCGCCACCGTGAACAAGGTGGTCGACCCGGTCCCCGCCACCGCCACCTGGACGGTCGATGCGACGGCCCCGACGGCGCCCAGCGGGCTGACGGCGGCGCCCAACACGGCCTTCGGGATCCAGCTGGCCTGGACGGCGGGCACCGACAACCTCAGGGTCACCGCGTACAACGTCTACCGGGACGGCGTGCTCCTCACCTCGATCCCGGCGGGCACCACCTACACCGACGGGACGGTGTTCCTCTCGTCCACCCACACCTACGCCGTCCAGGCCGTGGACATCGCGGGGAACACCTCGGCCAAGTCGAACACGGCGACAGCGACCACTCCGTCGCCGGTCCCGGCCGTCTTCTCCGACGGGTTCGAGACCGGTGACCTGTCGGCGTGGACGGCGAGCAGCGGCCTCGTCGCCCAGACGTCGGCCGTCCGGGCCGGCACGTACGCCGTCGAGGGGTCCACGACCAACGGCGCCACGTACGCCAAGGAGACCCTGCCGTCGACCTACACCGACGCCTACGCCCGGGTGTGGTTCAACGCGCTGGGCGCCAACGACACCATCGGCCTCCTCCGCCTGCGCGACGCCGCCGGCAACTCGCTGGGCTACGTCTATGAGGAGTCCACAGGCCAGCTGGGCTTCCACAACGACGCCACCGGGACGAGCACGCTCAGCACCACCGTGGTGGAACCGGGGTGGCATGCGCTCGAGCTCCACCGGGCGGCGGACACCACCGCCGGACCGACCGGGACCGTCGAGGTGTGGTTCGACAACGCCCGGGTGGCCGACCTGTCCGGCACGGCGGTCGACACCGGCCTCGCCCCGGTGGGGATCTTCCAGATCGGGGAGGCCCAGACCGGGCGCACCTACGACGTGGCCTTCGACGACGCAGCATTCGGGACGAGCCGGCTGGGTCCCATCAGCGACACCACCCCGCCCACTGCTCCGGCCAGCCTGACGGCGACGGCGTCGTCGCCGTTCTCGGTGGCGCTCACCTGGTCGGCGTCGACCGACAACCTGGCCGTGACGGGCTACGACATCCTCCGTGACGGCAGCCTGCTGACCCACGTGGGCGTCGTCACCGCCTACACCGATCCGACGGTGGCTGCCGGAAGCACCCACTCCTACGCCGTGCGGGCCACCGACCAGGCCAACAACGCCTCGGCCCTCTCGCCGTGGGCCTCGGCCACCACGGCGACCGCCCCCCCGCCGCTGTTCAGCGACGGGTTCGAGACGGGATCGCTGGCCAACTGGACGACGGCCGCCGGCCTCGTGGCCGAGACCACGGACGTCCGGAGCGGGACCTGGGCGGCGGAAGGGAGCACCACCACCGGTGCCACCTACGCCAAGAAGACGCTTCCCTCCACCTACACCAACGGCTACGCCCGGGTCGGCTTCGAGATCAAGAGCCAGGCCAACCAGGTCAACCTGCTGCGCCTCCGCGACGCTGCGGGGAACTCGATCGGCTACGTCTACGTCACCACGACCGGCTACCTCTACTTCCACAACGACGCCACCGGAGCCAACACCACCTCGACCACGACGGTGGGATCTGGGTGGCACCTCCTCGAGCTCCACATCGGCCTGAACGGCACGGCCAGCACTGTCGAGGTGTGGCTGGACGGCGTGCAGGACACCGGCCTCTCCACCACCGCCGCCACCACGACGGCGACGTCGATCGGTCAGCTCCAGATCGGCGACACCGGATCGGGCACGTGGGACGTCGTCTACGACGACGCCGCCTTCGGGACGAGCCGCATCGGCTACTGAGCCGAGCGGGGTGTCGGCCCCCGGAGGGACCAGGGGTGGTCCTCTCCCTGTGGCGCTCCTCTCCCTGTGGTCAGGTGGACCTGGCGGGACGGCTTTCAAACCCTCCGCCAGTCATGGAAACCTTTGCGGAACAAGGATCAGTAGGCCCGCAGCACCCGAACAGGGGTGCCGCTGATGCGAGAAATCGGGCCCCTGAGTGCTCCTCGCGTGTGGTTCCGGGGAAGAGGGGCTTCCATCTCCATGATCGCGTCGTCATCTGCGCGCAGTTCAACAACGAACTAGTTGTAGCCCATCCCTCTAGTACTCCGTGAGCAGCTCGGACAGTCTCGCGATCGCTAGGCCGTAGCCATCGTTGAGGCCGTTCACGTACGCAT
>CAXBRB010000152.1:0-6801 GCA_963977795.1 uncultured Acidimicrobiaceae bacterium | reverse complement strand
GAGATCTACACTTTTTCCCTACACGACGCTCTTCCGATCTCGGCTGTCCCGCACGTCCCACTCTACCGGGGTCGCCGACGCCGACCGACGGGCCGTACGCTGGGCCGCATGTCCTCCTCCATCGACTCGTTCACCTCCGAGGTCCTCTCGCTCGAGCTCGACGGCCACGTGGCCACCCTGTGGCTCGACCGCCCCGAGAAGCGCAACGCCATGGGCCCTGCCTTCTGGGAGGACCTGCCGGTGGCCATGGCGGCCATCGCCGCCGAGCCGACGGTGCGGGCGGTGGTCCTGGCCGCCCGGGGGCCGTCGTTCTCGGTCGGCCTCGACCTGGTGGCCATGGGCGGCGCCGTCATGGGCGCCGGGGGCGGAGGGAGCCAGTCCACGGCGGCCCGGGCCTGGCGGTCACGGGCCCAGATCGTCCGGATGCAGGCCTCGGTCACGGCCGTGGCCGACTGCGCCGTCCCGGTCATCGCCGCCGTCCAGGGCCATTGCATCGGGGGCGGGGTCGACCTGATCGCCGCCTGTGACATCCGTCTGGCCAGCGCCGACGCCCTCTTCTCGGTCCGCGAGGCCAAGGTGGCCATCGTGGCCGACATCGGCAGCCTCCAGCGCCTCCCGGCCATCATCGGCCGGGGGCACCTGGCCGAGCTGGCCTACACCGGCAAGGACATCGACGCCGCCCGGGCCGCCGCCATCGGCCTGGTCAACGCCGTCAGCCCCGACGCCGACGCCGTGGTGGCCGACGCCCGGGCCCTGGCCGCCGAGATCGCCGCCAACTCCCCTCTGGCCGTCCAGGGCACCAAGGCCGTGCTGGTGGCCGGCGAGGGCCAGACGGTGGCCGAGGGACTGGACTACGTGGCCACGTGGAACGCCGCCTTCCTGGCCTCCGACGACCTGACTGAGGCCATGACCGCCTTCATGGAGAAGCGGCCGGCCACCTTCACCGGGGGCTGAGGCACCAGTCGAGATGCATCCCCACTGCGGCCAGCCTCACGGCGGGAGGATCGCAATGGAGCGGCCCAAATGGCCGGCAAGTACGGCGATGTCTGCAGTATCCGACGTCACCACGACATCACCGTCCCAGGCCAGGAGCACCACCGAGGCGTCAGCGACGTCATCGAGTCCCGCCGAGGCGAGGAGGGCTCCCGCGGCGCGTGCTGACCGCTCGTCCAACGGGACCACCTCCATTCCGGCAAGAGCCCTGGCGAGTCGGGCCTGACGCGGTGCCGCCCGCCACACCTGCCCCACCACCGCCGCACCGGTCACCGGCACCTCCCGGCGCCGCAACGCTCCAGCCAGGCGGACCCAACTCGACCGGTCACCCCGGTCCAGTGCGATGAGGCCACCCGCGTCGTAGACCAGGGTCATCGAGAGACGGAGGATGCCCGAGGCCCAGTCCCCACGCCTGCACATTGGACCGCCAGGTCACGGCGCTCCTGAGCGGCGATCTCCTCATCGGAGATAGGCCCGTCCACTTCTTCGAAGGCCGCGACGGCGTCGGCGAGGGCAGCGAGGCGCTCCTCGCGTTGCAGTCGGTCGACCAGCGCAGCGTTGACCCAGGCGCTCAGCGACTCGGCGGCACCGTCGGCCACTGCCCGAGTCCCGACGTCAACGAGGTGGGGATCGACTGTGACCGTCATCCTGACCTTCGGCGTGCTCATACCATCATCATACCAACGGGTGTGTCGCGGCGCCCGGCGCCGCAGTCGGCGGCACCGACGGCCGGGTCGCACAGATCAGGACGAAGCGGCGGGATCAGGTCCGGCGACCGACAACGGGACCACCACGGTCACCGGCCCCGGCGCCACCACCGGGACCGCCGGGGGCGCTCGGGCGGGGTCTCGTCACGGCGGACCTCGGCCAGGAGCTCGGGGGCGGCGGCGTTGACGATGTCCTCGGCCTGGTCCAGCAGGGCGGCCGCCTCGTCGCCGGGCACGTCGGGCATGGGCTCGAGCGGCGGCTCCACCAGCGAGCCGTGGACCCAGCCGACGTCGGCCAGGCGGGGGGCGAAGGACGGGCAGTTCTCGGGGCACCGCCACGGCGCCTCGGGAGCCAGGTCGAGGGAGCAGAACCGGGCGGCCTCGCCGGAGTCGTAGGTCCGGCTCTGGAAGTGCTTGCACTCCTCACGCATGGTCATGGCCGCTCCTCCGCTCGTCCTCCGCCCATTCTGCCGGGCCGACGGGCCCGACGCGGCGCACGCCGGCGACCGGGTCAGCCGATCGAGCCCTCCATCTGGAGCTCGATCAGCCGGCTCCACTCCACGGCGTACTCCATGGGGAGGGTCCGGGTGATGGGCTCGATGAAGCCGTTGACGATCATGCCCATGGCCTGGGTCTCCGACAGGCCCCGGCTCATCAGGTAGAAGAGCTGGTCGTCGCCGACCTTGGAGACGGTCGCCTCATGGCCGATGCGGGCGTCGCGCTCGCCGACCTCCATGTAGGGCTTCGTCTCGGAGATGGACAGGTCGTCGAGGAGGAGGGCGTCGCAGCGGACGAAGCTCTTGGCGCCCCGGGCGCCCTCATCCACCCGCACCAGGCCGCGGTAGGTGGTGATGCCGGCGTCCTTGGAGATCGACTTGGAGACGATGGTCGACGTCGTCTCAGGGGCGGCATGGACCATCTTGGCCCCGGCGTCCTGGTGCTGGCCGGCGCCGGCGTAGGCCACCGAGAGCACCTCACCGGAGGCCTTGGGGCCCATCAGGTAGACGGCCGGGTACTTCATGGTGAGCCGGGAGCCGATGTTGCCGTCGATCCACTCCACGTGGGCCTCGGCCTCGGCCCGGGCCCGCTTGGTCACCAGGTTGTAGACGTTGTTCGACCAGTTCTGGATGGTCGTGTAGGTGATGCGGGACCCCTCGAGGGCCACCAGCTCGACCACGGCCGAGTGGAGCGAGTCGGTCGAGTACACCGGGGCCGAGCAGCCCTCGATGTAGTGCACCTGGGAGCCGACGTCGGCGATGATCAGCGTCCGCTCGAACTGGCCCATGTTCTCGGCGTTGATCCGGAAGTAGGCCTGGAGGGGCTGGTCGACCACCACGTTCGGGGGCACGTAGATGAACGAGCCCCCCGACCACACCGCCGAGTTGAGGGCGGCGAACTTGTTGTCGTTGGGCGGGATGACCGTCCCGAAGTACTTGCGGACCAGGTCCGGGTGCTCGCGCACCGCCGTGTCCATGTCGCAGAAGATGATGCCCTGGGCCTCGAGGTCCTCACGGTTGCGGTGGAAGACCACCTCGCTCTCGTACTGGGCCGTCACCCCGGCCAGGTACTTGCGCTCCGCCTCGGGGATGCCCAGCTTCTCGTAGGTCGACTTGATGGCGTCGGGCAGGTCGTTCCAGTCCTCGACCTGCCCCGACGTGGGCTTGATGTAGTAGTAGATGTCGTCGAAGTCGAGGTCCGGCATGTTCTTGGCGAACCACTGGGCCATGGGGCGCCGGTCGAAGCGCTGGAGGGCGCGGAGGCGGAAGTCCCGCATCCACTCCGGCTCCTTCTTCATGGCCGACATCTCCCGCACGATGGCCTCGCTCAGGCCCTTCTTGGGCTTGAAGACGTAGTCCTCCTCGTCGGACCAGCCCAGCTGGTACTTGCCGAGGTCGAGGTCGGTGGTGGACATTGCGGGCTCCTGGGGCGATCGGGGCGGCGGTCCGGCCGGGACCGCGGGATTTCCCCTATCCAGATAGTAACAACCCCGGCCCCCGGACGGTACCGGCCCGGGGCCGGCCACGGCACCAGGGGCCCGTGCCAATGTGGGGACATGTCCGACCCCGCCGCTCCTCCCTCCGTGCCGCCCGCCCCGCCGCGGCGGCCCGTCCGCCTCGAGGCCCACGGGGACGTCCGGATCGACGACTGGTTCTGGCTGCGGGACAAGGACGACCCCGAGGTGCTGGAGCACCTGGCCGCCGAGAACGCCTGGACCGAGGTGGCCACGGCCCACACCCGGCCGCTCCAGGAGGCCCTGTACGCCGAGATGGTGGCCCGGATCGAGGAGAACGACCTCTCGGTCCCGGTCCGCAAGGGCCCCTGGCTCTACGTCACCCGGACCCGGGAGGGGGCCGACTACGCCATCCACTGCCGGCGGCCGGCCGAGGGCCCCGACACGGCGGACGACGACGCCGACGAGGTGGTCCTGGACGAGAACGTGCTGGCCGAGGGGCACGCCTACTTCGCCCTCGGCAACTTCGCCGTCAGCCCCGACCACCGGTGGCTGGCCTACGCCACCGACACCACCGGCGGCGAGCGGTTCACCCTGGCCTTCCGGGACCTGGCGGAAGGAGGCGAGGCCGCCGAGAAGATCGAGGACACCTCCTACGGGGTGGCCTGGGCCAACGACAGCGCCACCGTGTTCTACGTCCGGGTCGACGAGGCCATGCGGCCCTTCCAGCTCTGGCGCCACCAGGTGGGCACCGACCCGGCCGACGACGTCCTCGTCCTCCAGGAGGACGACGACCGCTTCTACCTCGGCGTGGGCCGGACCCGGGACGGGCGCTATGTGGTGGTCCACCTGGACTCCAAGGTGACCTCGGAGGTGTGGGTGCTCGACGCCGACGACCCCCGGGGCGAGCTGCGGGTCATCGAGCCCCGGCGCCAGGGGATCGAGTACGCCGTCGACCACGAGCGGGGCGATCCGGCCGCCGGCCGTCCGGGTCGCTTCCTCATCACCACCAACGACGGGGCCGAGGACTTCCGCCTCATGGCGGCACCTGAGGATGCTCCGGGACGGGACCGGTGGACCGAGGTCATCGCCGCCGAGGCCGGCGTGCGCCTGGACGGCGTGGATCCCTTCGCCGGGCACCTGGTGGTCTACGAGCGCCGGGACGGCTCGACCCGGATCCGGGTGGTGGACAGCGCCACCGGGGCGTCCCGGGAGGTGGACCAGCCCGAGACCCCCTCCACGGTGTGGTCCGGGGCCAACCCCGAGTACGACACGACCACGCTGCGCTACGAGTACACGTCACTGGCCACGCCACGCTCGGTCTACGACCTCGACCTGGCCGGCGGGGCCGACCCCGTGCTCCGCAAGCGCCAGCCCGTGCTGGGGGAGTTCGACCCCGCCCGCTACCGCACCGAGCGGCGGTGGGCCACCGCCCCCGACGGCACGGCGGTCCCTCTCTCCCTGGTCTGGCGGCCCGACCTGGTCGAGGCACCCGCGCCCGGGTCGGCCGGGAGCGGGCCGGGGGCACCGTGCCTCCTCTACGGCTACGGCTCCTACGAGGCGTCCATGGACCCCACCTTCTCCTCGCTCCGGCTGAGCCTGCTGGATCGGGGCGTGGTCTTCGTCATCGCCCACATCCGGGGCGGCGGCGAGCTGGGGCGGCACTGGTATGAGGACGGCAAGTTCGCCGCCAAGCCCAACACCTTCACCGACTTCGTGGCCTGCGCCCGCCACCTCGTGGCCGAGGGGTGGACGTCCCCGGACCGCCTGGTGGCCCGGGGCGGCAGCGCCGGCGGGCTCCTCATGGGGGCGGTGGCCAACCTGGCTCCCGAGCTCTTCCGGGCCGTCATCGCCGAGGTGCCCTTCGTGGACTGCCTGACCACCATCCTCGACGAGACCCTCCCGCTCACGGTCATGGAGTGGGAGGAGTGGGGGAACCCGGTGGAGGATGCCGGGATCTACGACGTCATGAGGTCCTACTCCCCCTACGACAACGTGGTGTCGACAGGGCCCGACGGCACCCCCGTCCGGTATCCGGCCATCCTGGCGACGGGCGGGCTCAGCGACCCCCGGGTCGGCTTCTGGGAGCCGGCCAAGTGGGTGGCCAAGCTCCGGGCCGCCAACCCCGAGAACCAGGTCCTCCTCAAGATGGAGATGGGGGCGGGCCACGGTGGCCCCTCGGGCCGCTACGACGCCTGGCGGGACGAGGCCTTCGTCTACGCCTTCCTCCTCGACGCCGTGGGCTTGGGCGACTCGTCGCCCGTCCCCTACCCCGGAGCCGTCTGACCAACCGGCACGACGGCCGACGGATCAGGCCGGACCGGCCTCAGGCCCCGGCGGCCACCGTCGTCGTGGTGGATGCGGCAGACCCGGCCGCCGTGGTGGTGGTCTCCCCGGTCGCCGTCGTCGTCGTGGTGGACGAGGTCGACGTGGTCGTCCCACCCGAGGACGGCTGGATGGTGGCCACGAACGGCGTGCGCAGCGGCGTGGGGAGGACGAGGGGGATGTCGTCCACCGACAGGGTGACCTGAGGGGTGCCGAACTGGACGGTGACCGTCCCGGTGGCGTCCACGTTCTGGACCGATCCGGCTTCCAGGGCGCCGGCCCACACGGTCGACCCGGAGGACGCCGAGGTCACCTGGACCCAGCACGTCCCGGTGCCGTTCAGGGTGAGCTGGTAGGAGGCCTTCGCCACGGTGTAGGTGGCGCTCGTGCCGTCGGTCGCCGCCGTGGTCGGCACGTACTTGGTGGGCAGGGTGGTCGGCGTGGGCCGGGTGGTGGGCGGCGGCCGGGTGGACGACGAGGCGCCCCCGGCGGCGCTGGTCGTCGTCCCCGTCGAGGACGGGTGGTGGCTGCCGATCACAGCGAGGACCACGAAGAGGACGATGACCGTCCCGATGATGATGGGGACCGGACCGGGACTCCGGCGGTGGCCCAGGGAGCCCAGGGCGACGCGCTGCTGACGGCCCACCCGGGGCGGCGTGGTGGGCCCCTCGGCGGGGACCGGGATCGTCCGGCCGGTCGGCCGGGCGTCGAGAAAGCCGGGCGGTTGCGGACGGTTGTTGGCGGGCGCGTGTTGCGTGGCGGCTTGAGGCGCAGGCGTACGGGCGTGTGCGTGGGTGGGCGGCCGGGCGGGTAGTGCTTGGCGGT
>CAXBRB010000151.1:0-6805 GCA_963977795.1 uncultured Acidimicrobiaceae bacterium | reverse complement strand
ACATTCCGCCTCTTGGCAATGGGGTAAGCCAAAGCGGATCGTTGCCATATGGGAGCACTCTTTCCATGTATCATGATGCCTTTAAGCACTCGGCTGAAGCTACAGGATTGGACCCGCGCTGGAGCCAGTTGAACAACTCCATTGGCATCTTGGTCGCGGCGTGGACAGATTTGGTGGCGATTACCGGCCCTGATGTCACGAGTGATTCTGCTCTTGGGAGTATCGATTATTCGCGAGTCCAGGAATCTAGAAATCTGTGGCAGTCATCGGCAGTGGTGGCCGAAGCAGTTATGCGTTCAGAATGTGCTGTGGCTAATGGCGGTCGATGAAATGTGGGTCCACTGGCTGCAGGAATTTTCGTATTGGAAGGATGAGGTGGAAGGTTAGATTCGCCTTGTAAGCGATCAAACGGTACGCCCTAGCGGCTGATCCGACGTGGAACGCAGTCGACCGACGTAGGAGGCGGTGCACGGCGGGAACCGGTCGGAGGTGATGGACCCCGTCGCACCGTCGCTACCATCACCGGATGCACGACGACCCCGTCATGATCGTGAGAGCCCTGCTCGGAGCGTCCGACGTCGGCTCGGGACCGACCGCCGAGCAGATCCGGGTCATCCGGAGCCTGGCCGGCGGCTACCTCGGTCTGGAGCTGGACCTCGATGCGCTCGACCCGTGCACTCCCGAGGAGCTGGCCGCCACCGTGGACGAGCGGGGCCGCCACCGGGTCATCGACCTGCTCATCCTGGTCGAGCTGTGCCGTCATCCGAGCGACCCCGCCCAGGCCGACGCCGTCGAGCGCTACGTCGACGCCCTCGGAGGCGAGGAGCTCGCTGTGGTGGCCCGGGACATCCAGACGGGACACCGGGAGCGGGTGATGGAGGACTGGGCCCGCTTCAGCGAGCCGTACCAGTCGCTCCACGGCGTGTCCGACGACGAGCTCGGATCGGAGCTGCGCTCGCTCGCCGCCTGCCGGCCGGGGACCCTCGGGCGGGGCCTGTACGACTTCTACGCCGACCTCGGCGTGCCCTTCCCCGGCGAGCCCGGCGGCGGGAGCCCGACCCTGGCCCACCACGACGTGACCCACGTGCTCACCGGCTACGGGACGACCCCGCCCGACGAGGTGGCGCTGCAGGCCATGCTCACGGCGGCCAGCCGGTTCGACCACCACTTCTCCGGTCTGGTGGCGTCCCTGGCCCTCTTCGAGTCGGCCGCCTTCGACCTCCCGGGGTTCGTCCCCAAGGAGGGCGTCCTTGACCGGCCGGGCGCTGCTGATGAGCTGGCCGACGCCTTCCGCCGGGGCGAGGCGTGCTCGGGGGACATCTCCGAGGTGGACTACCTGGCCCGCCGGGACGACCTGCTGGTCGACATCCAGGCCGAGTACGGGGTGGTCCCTCCCGGGCGGACCTGAGCGCGGTTCCGCTCCGGGTCGGGACCCGCCCCGGGGGACCCCGGGGTCAGATCAGAGAGCCAGCTCGGCGATGGTCCGCAGGGTGGTCACGTCGCCCGAGATGAGCAGGGTGGTGGCCATGGACTCGCGCCACCGCTCGATGTCGTCCCGGATCTTCTCCTTGGGGCCGATGAGGGCGGTGTCCTCGACCAGCTGGGTCGGCACGGCGGCGGCCGCCTCGTCCTTCTTCCCGTCCAGGTAGAGCTCCTGGATCTTGGAGGCCGCCTCGCCGTAGCCCATGCGGGTGAACACGTCGAAGTGGAAGTTCATGGACTTGGCCCCCATGCCGCCGATGTAGAGGGCCAGCATGGGCTTCATCAGGTTGGCCGCCTCCTCCACGTCGTCGTGCATGATCGTCGCCGCGAAGGCGATGACCTCGAAGTCGTCCTTGGTGTGGCGGGCCCCCTCGCGGGCGAAGCCCTCGTCGAGGTAGGGCTGGTAGGCGTCCACGGCGGCCGGCGAGAAGAAGATGGGGAACCAGCCGTCGGCGATCTCCGCGGCGAGGGCGATGTTCTTGGGTCCCTCGGCCCCCATGATGATGGGGATCTCCTTGCGGAGGGGGTGGGTGATGGGCTTGAGGGGCTTGCCCAGGCCCATGCCGCCCGGATAGGGGAGCGGGTAGTGGGGCCCGGCGCTGGTGACCACGTCGTCACGGGCGATCACCTGGCGCACGATGTCGATGTACTCCCGGGTCCGGGCCAGCGGCTTCTCGAAGTTCTGCCCGTACCACCCCTCGACGACCTGGGGCCCCGAGACGCCGAGGCCGAGGACCATCCGCCCGTTGGAGAGGTGGTCGAGGGTGAGGGCGGCCATGCCCATGGCCGTCGGCGTGCGGGCCGACAGCTGGCACAGGGCCGTGCCCAGGCGGACCCGCTCGGTGGCCGAGCCCCACCAGGCCAGCGGGGTCAGGGCGTCGGAGCCGTAGGCCTCGGCCGTCCAGATGGAGTCGTAGCCCAGGCGCTCGGCCTCGGCCACCAGCTCGGGGGCGTTGGGCGGCGGGCCCGAGCCCCAGTAGCCGAGCTGCAGTCCGATCTTCAGGTCCTTCATGCCGTCCTCCTGGGGCGAGCGAACCTCCGGACTGTAGCCCTGCCCGGGCCGCCCCACGTCCGACGGGACGCCCCGACGCCGGATCGGCGACGGGCGACTGGCCGGGTGGGAGCCCTCAGTGGTGGGGGCCGACGTACTCCTCGGCGTACCGCTCGATCTCCTCGAGCCGGCGGGCGCGGAGGGTCTCGGGCGTGTCGCCCTCCTCCTCGGGGGCGAGCAGCCACGGGGCGCACAGGAGGTCGGTCACTCCGGCGGCCTCGAGCCGGTGGAAGAGGTCGTGGTCCGGGAAGGCCTTCACGGCCAGATAGACCGAGTAGCCCTCCGGGGTGCGCCCGGCCGCGGCCAGGTGCTCGTGCACGGTGGCCACCTGGGCGAAGGCCTCGTCGGGGAAGGCCGCCCCGGTGTTGATCCACCCGTCGCACAGGGTGGTGGCCCGGCGCAGGGCCGGGGCCGAGTCGCCGCCGCCCAGGATGGGCACGGGCTGGCTCGGTGCCGGGTTCATCTGGCACTCAGGCACGTCGTAGTGGCTTCCGTGGTACTCCACCCAGCCGCCCTGCCACAGGGCCCGCAGCGCCGGGATCATGTCGTCGAGCCGCCTTCCCCGGTTGTGGAAGTCCTGGCCGGTCTGCTCGTACTCCTCCTTGCACCAGCCCACGCCCACGCCGAGGCGCACCCGGTTGTCGGACAGGACGGCGGCGGTGCCCACCGACTTGGCCACGGTGATGAGGTCACGGGCCGGGGCGATGTAGATGCCGGTGGTGAAGGTGACGGTGGTGGTCTGGCCGGCCAGGTAGGAGATCAGGCCCATCGGATCGGGCCACTCGGTCTCCTTCTCCCAGAACGGGGAGCCGTCGGGGGCCGTCGAGTAGGTGTACTTGGACTCCAGCTCCCGGGGGTTGAAGAGGTGGTCCGAGAGGTAGACGCCGTCATAGCCGAGGCGGTCGGCGGCGAGGGTGAAGGTCCGGACATCCTCCAGCGGGAGGAACTGGACGGCGAGGTGGAAGCGCATGGGCTCGCTTTCGGGAGGCGGGGCGGCGGGGGAGGGAGGTCAGGCGCCGACCGGGGCCGACGGGGCGAAGGCCACGGGGAGGTGCTTGATCCCGTTGATGAAATTCGACCGGAGGCGCTGGACCTCGCCGTCGAGGTGGATGTCGGGCATGCGGTCGAGGAGGCGCTCGAACATGACCTTGATCTCCATGCGGGCCAGGTTGGCCCCCAGGCAGAAGTGGGGCCCCCCGCCGCCGAAGGCCATGTGGGCGTTGGGGGTGCGGCCGATGTCGAACCGGTCGGGATCGGGGAACACCGTCTCGTCCCGGTTGGCCGAGATGTGCCAGAACACGACCTTGTCGCCGGCGGCCAGCTCCTGGCCGTGGAGCACGGTGTCGGCCGACACCTGGCGGCGGAAGTGCATGACCGGGGAGACGTAGCGGAGCATCTCCTCGATGGCCGACGGCAGCAGCGAGCGGTCGGCCTGGAGCCGGGCCCACTGGTCGGGATTGTCGAAGAAGGCGACCATGGCGCCCGAGATCAGGTTGCGGGTGGTCTCGTTGCCGGCCACGGCGAGGAGGAGGAAGAACATGTCGAGCTCGAGCTGGCTGAGCGCATCGCCCTCGATCTCGGCGTGGGTGAGGACGCTGAGGAGGTCGCCGTGGGGGTCGAGCTTCTTCTGCTGGCAGAGCTGGTCGGCGTAGGCGTACAGCTCCATGGCGGCCATGGCGCCCGCCTCGGCCCCGTCCTGGAACTCGGGGTCGTTGGCCCCGATCATCCGGTTGGACCAGTCGAAGACCAGGTGCCGGTCCTCCTGGGGGACGCCCATCAGCTCGGCGATCACCTGCAGGGGCAGCTCGGCGGAGATGGTCTCGACGAAGTCCGCCGAGCCCTGCTCGCACACCTCGTCCAGGATGGCATCGGTGGACTCGACCACCCGGGCCTCGAGGTCGCGGATCATCCGGGGGGTGAAGCCCTTGTTGACCAGCCGCCGGTAGCGGGTGTGCATCGGCGGGTCCATGTTGACCATCATCATCCGCTGCTGCTCGATCAGCTCGTCGTCGAAGTCCTGGAACAGCGAGGTCTTGGCCGCCGAGGAGAAGTGCTCGTAGTCCCGGTTGACGCCCACGCACCCCTCGTAGCTGGTGACGGCCCAGAAGCCGCCGGTCTTGCCGTCGGGGTCCGGGTGCCAGAAGACCGGGGCCTCGGCCCGCAGCTCGGCGAACCAGTCGAAGGGCACGCCGCCCACGAAGCTGTCCGGGCTGCACAGGTCGATGTCGGACAGCGCCATGGCGTCTCCCCCTAGGGTCGGTTCCAGCGGACGGGCCGATCCCGGGTGCGTGCCCCGCACCCCGGGCACGACCTTTTCGCTGGCAGGACTAGAACGTGTATCAGTTAGCATAGGCGAGCCGGGTACGGGCTTCCCGAGCGGATCCTCCCGCCGGCACGCCGTGCTGACGCCGATACGCCGTCCGGACCGCATCTGCGGCCGCCGGACGGACGCCGAGTGGAGGGAACACGCCATGCACCTCGAGGAGACGCCGGAGCAGCAGGCCCTGCGTGCCGAGCTCCGGGCCTACTTCGCCCAGCTGCTGACCCCGGAGATCCGCCACGCCCTCGACACCGAGACCGAGGGCGGCGAGACCTTCCGGTCCGTGGTGCGCCAGATGGGCAAGGACGGCTGGCTGGGCATCGGCTGGCCCGTCGAGTACGGCGGCCAGGGCCGCCCGGCCGAGGACCAGTTCATCTTCTTCACCGAGGTCCAGCGGGCCCGGGCCCCGTTCCCCTTCGTGACCCTCTCCACGGTGGGCCCGATGCTCATCGCCCACGGCACCGAGGAGCAGCGCAAGTTCTTCCTGGGCGGCATCCTGGCCGGCGAGATCAACTGCGCCATCGGCTACACCGAGCCCGGCGCCGGCACCGACCTGGCCTCCCTGCGCACCCGGGCCGTCCTGGACGGCGACGAGTGGGTGATCAACGGCAACAAGGTGTACACCTCCGGCGCCGACCAGGCCGACTACATCTGGCTGGCCGCCCGGACCGATCCCGACGCCCCCAAGCACAAGGGCATCACCATCTTCCTGGTCCCCACCTCGACCCCCGGCTTCTCCTGCACCCCCATCGTGACCGTGGGCGGGGTCTCGACGACCGCCTCCTACTACGACGACGTGCGGGTGCCCCGGGACGCCGTGGTGGGCGAGCTGCACGGCGGGTGGAAGCTGATCACCGGCCAGCTCAACCACGAGCGGGTCGGCCTGGCCGCCGTGAGTGCCCTGGCCTTCCGCCTGTGGGACGAGACGGCCGCCTGGGTCAAGGAGCAGGGGCTCCAGGACGTCCCCTGGATCCAGGAGGACCTGGCCTCCAGCTACGCCCTCCTCGAAGCCCAGAAGCTCCTGACCTGGCGCATGGCCGCCGCCGTGGGCGACAACACCCTCGGCCCGGCCGACTCGTCGTCGGTCAAGGTCTTCGGGACCGAGTCGACCATCCAGATCTACCGCAAGCTCCTGGGCATCGTCGGGGCCGGCGGCTACCTCAGCCCGGGCTCGCCGGGGGCCGTCCTCCAGGGCGACCTGGAGCGGGCCGGCCGCCAGGCCCAGATCAACACCTTCGGCGGCGGGGTCAACGAGGTGATGCGGGAGATCCTGGCCACCGCCGGCCTGGGCATGAAGCGCAGCGCCCGGTGAGCGGGGCCGCCGACCTCGACGAGCGCCTCCAGGCCTTCGTCGGCCAGTCCTCGGGTCCGCCCACCAAGGGCCGCTACCCGGTCAACGAGCCGATGATCCACCACTGGGTGGAGGCCATGGGCGACCACAACCCCGTCTACGAGGACGACGGGGCGGCCCGGGCCGCGGGCTTCCCCGGGATCATCGCCCCGCCGACCATGCTCCAGGCGTGGGTCATGCGGGGCCTGCGCACCAGCGCCCACGCCGACGCCGCCCGGGAGCGGGGCGAGGCCGCGGCGGCCACGGCCAACGACCAGGTCATGGCCCTGCTGGACGAGGCCGGGTACACCTCGGTGGTGGCCACCAACTGCGACCAGCACTACGAGCGCCCGCTGGTCCCCGGCGACGAGCTCGAGGTCACCTCGATCATCGACGCCGTCTCCGGTGAGAAGAAGACCGGGCTCGGCGTGGGCCGCTTCCTCACCAACCGCCTCGAGTTCCGGGACCAGGAGGGCGACCTGGTCGCCACCATGCTGTTCCGGATCCTCAAGTTCAAGCCCGGCACCGGTGCGGCCCGCCCGGCCGCCGAGCCCCAGGCCGCCGAGCCCGAGGCCGCTGAGGCACCGGCCCGCCCGCTCCGGAGATCGGAAGAGCACACGTC
>CAXBRB010000150.1:0-6878 GCA_963977795.1 uncultured Acidimicrobiaceae bacterium | reverse complement strand
ACCTGGCCGGCCCGGCGCAGCAGGCCCACGGCAGCACCCAGGGCGGCGCCGACGGCGAGGCCGGCCAGCAGGGCGAGGACGGTGGCGGTGGTCATGGGGGGCCTTCCGATCGTCGGCGGCCGGTCCGACCGGCCGCCGATGACGGTACCGACCGGGTGTGACGCTTCCTCGGACCGGCCCGTGACCGCCCACCTCGGGACGCCGGACATGACCAGGACGGCGGATCAAGTGCGGCCCGGGGTGCACCAGCGGTACGGTGGTCCGGTGCCCACCCCGCTCGACGAGCTCGACCGCAAGGTCCTCCAGATCTACGCCCTGGTGGGCGAGTCGGTGGCCGGGGCCACCCACGCCCTGCTGGCCGGCGACCGGGAGGCGGCCAAGGCCCTGGCCCTGCGCGACGAGCTGATCGACTCCATCTGCCAGGAGATCGAGGACCTGGCCCTCCAGCAGCTGACGGTGGGCGGGATCACCTCACCCAGCCAGCTGCGCTACCTGACCACGGTCATCCGCATGCTCCCCGACCTCGAGCGCAACGGCGACCTGGCCGAGCACGTGGCCCGGCGGGCGGCCCGCGGCCTGGGTGCCGAGCTGTCGGCACGGAGCCGGGGTCTGATCGAGCGGATGGGCGAGGTGGCGGTCAACATGTGGCGGGCCACCACCGACGCCTACGCCGACCGGGAGGCCAGCGCCGCCGACGTCGTCGAGGACCTCGACGACGAGATGGACGACCTCCACGTCAGCCTGACCATGGAGGTGGTGGCCGGGACCATGCCGCTGCCGGTCTCGGTGGAGCTGGCCCTGCTGGCCCGCTTCTACGAGCGCTTCGGCGACCACGCCGTGAACCTGGCCCGGCGGACGGCTTCCCTGGCCAGCTCCATGCCGCGGGCCGAGCCGCCCGTGCTGCGCCTGGCCGATCAGGTCGACTGACGCCGCCGGCGGCCGACCGGGAAACTCAGCCGACGAGGCCCAGCCGGCCCAGGGACTCGGCGATCTGCACGGCGTTGAGGGCGGCGCCCTTGCGGAGGTTGTCACCGGCCACGAAGAGGGCCAGGCCGTGCGCCCCGCCTTCGGCCCGACGGATCCGGCCCACCAGGGACGGGTCGGTGCCGGCGGCCCGGCGCGGGGTCGGCAGGTCGGCGAGGACCACGCCGGGGGCATCGGCCAGCAGCTCGGTGGCCCGCTCGGGTGAGATGGGCCGGTCGAACTCGGCCACGATCGACAGCGAGTGGCCGGTGAAGACCGGGACCCGCACGCAGGTGCAGGTCACCGGCAGGCCCGGGAGGTCCAGGATCTTGCGGCTCTCGTCCCGGAGCTTCTGCTCCTCGTTGGTCTCCCGTGAGCCGTCGTCCACCAGGGACCCGGCCACGGGCAGCACGTTGTGGGCGATGACGTCCGGGAATGACGACGGCGGCGGGCCGGCCACGGCGGCACCGTCGAAGGTCAGGGCGGCGGCACCGTCGACGGTGGCGGCCAGCTGTCCTTCCAGCTCGGCCACTCCGGCCAGCCCGGCGCCGGAGACAGCCTGGTAGGTGGAGACGACGAGCCGGGCCAGGCCGGCCTCGTCGTGGAGCGGCTTGAGGACCGGCATGGCCACCATGGTCGTGCAGTTGGGGTTGGCCACGATCCCCTTGCCGATCGCTCCCAAGGCCGCCTCGTTCACCTCGGGCACCACCAGCGGGACCTCCGGGTCCATGCGCCACGCCGAGGAGTTGTCGATCACCACCACCCCCGCCCCGGCAAAGCGCGGGGCCAGCTCCCGGGACGCGATGGCCCCGGAGGAGAAGAGGGCGATGTCCAGGCCCGTCGGATCGGCCTCGGCGGCGTCCTCGACCACCACGTCGGCGCCGGCGAAGGCCAGGGTGCGGCCGGCCGAGCGGGCCGAGGCGAAGAGCCGGATCTCGTCGACGGGGAAGGACCGCTCCTCGAGGATGGACCGCATGACCGCGCCGACCTGTCCGGTGGCTCCGACGACTCCGACTCGCATGACCCCAGTCTACGGGCGCCGGACGGCCGGCTCCGGCGGGTCCGGGACCGCTGGATGCAGGACCGCCGGATGCAGAGCCGCCGGATCCCGGACCACGGGATCCCGGTCCGGGTCGCTGGTCAGGCCAGGGAGAAGGCGGCGTGGAGGGCGCGGACGGCGGCCTCGGCCTGGTCGGCCCGGATGAGGCACGAGATGCGGATCGACGAGGTCGAGATCATCTCGATGTTGATGCCCGCAGCGGCCAGGGTCTCGAAGGTGAGGGCCGTGACCCCGGGATGGGTCTTCATGCCCGCCCCGACGAGGGAGACCCGGGCCACATCGTCGTCGCTGGTCACCCCGGTGGCCCCCAGCTCGGGCAGGAGCGCCTCGGCCACCTCGCGGCTGGCCGCCAGGTCACCCTCGGGGATGGTGAAGGAGATGTCGGTGGTGCCGTGCAGCGACGTGTTCTGCACGATCATGTCGACGTTGACGTTGCGGTCGGCCAGGCCCCGGAAGAGCAGCGCGGCCAGGCCCGGGCGGTCGGGCACGCCGGTGACGGTGACCTTGGCCTCGGAGGTGTCGTGGGTCACCGCGGTGACGACGGCCTGCTCCATGTCGGGATCCTCCTTGTCGACCCACGTGCCTGGCTCCCAGGTGAAGCTGGAGCGCACGTGGAGGGGTACGTCGTGGTTGCGGGCGAACTCCACCGAGCGCAGGGCCAGGACCCGGCCGCCGGTGGCGGCGATCTCCAGCATCTCGTCGAAGCTGACCCGGCTGAGCTTGCGGGCCTCGGGCACGATACGGGGGTCGGTGGTGAACACGCCGGACACGTCGGTGTAGATCTCGCAGGCGTCGGCGTCCAGGGCGGCGGCCAGGGCCACGGCGGTGGTGTCCGAGCCGCCCCGTCCCAAGGTGGTGACCTCGCGCTCGGTGGACATCCCCTGGAACCCGGCCACCACGGGGACGCCGCCGTCGGCCAGGACCGACCGGAGCCGGTCGGCGCGGACCTCGAGGATCTTGGCCCGGGTGTGGACGGCGTCCGTGATCATCCCGGCCTGGCTCCCGGTGAACGACACACCCTCCACGCCGAGCTCGGCCAGGGCCATGCACACCAGGGCCATCGAGATCCGCTCGCCCGAGCTGAGCAGCATGTCGATCTCCCGGGCCGGCTGGACCGACGAGACGTCGTCGGCCAGGCGGACGAGGCCGTCGGTGGTCTTGCCCATGGCGCTCACCACGACGACGACCTGGTTGCCGGCGCGCCGGGTCCGGGCCACGTGGTCGGCGACGGCGCGGATCCGCTCGGCGTCGGCCACCGAGGTGCCTCCGAACTTCTGGACCACGAGCGGCATAGGGCGCCCAGGGTACAGGCAGGCGCCGCCCCACCCGGCAGGGACCGGCTACCCTGACCGACCGTGGGAACCGAGAAGCGCGCACGACAGAAGGCCAACCGCCAGGCGAAGGTGGCCGCCCAGCAGAAGACGGCGAAGCGGAAGAACACCACCCGTCGGGTCATCACCGTGGCCATCGTGGCCGTGGTCGTGGTGGGGCTGTCCATCCTGATCTTCAAGCCGTTCTCCAAGTCGTCGTCCACGACCACCACGACGACCAAGCCGGCAACGTCGACCACCACCACTTCCCCGGCGCCCACCGGCGGCTCGGGCAACACGTCGCCGTCAGCCATCACCACCTCGGCCGACTGCCCGGCCAACTTCTCGGCGACCCTCAACAAGCCGTCGTACAAGGCGTACCCGCCCATGACCATCGACGCCACCAAGACCTACACGGCCACCATCACCACCGACGTGGGCCCCATCACCGTCCAGCTCGACCCCAAGACGGCACCCAAGGCGGTGAACTCGTTCGTCTTCCTGGCCGGCCAGCACTGGTTCGACTGCATCGTCTTCCACCGGGTCGTCCAGGGCTTCGTGGACCAGACCGGCGATCCCACCGGGACGGGCACCGGCGGTCCCGGCTACAGCTTCGCCGACGAGCTCCCGGCCAAGGCCACCCCGCAGTACCCGCTCGGGTCGCTGGCCATGGCCAACTCGGGGCCGAACACCAACGGCAGCCAGTTCTTCTTCGTGGCCGGACCGGCGGGCGAGTCGCTCCCGCCGAGCTACACGCTCTTCGGCAAGGTGACGGCCGGGCAGGACGTGGTGGACAAGATCAACGCCAACGGCTCGCCGGCCAGCGACGGCACCGGCAAGCCCGCCGTGCTGCACCGGATGGTGTCCGTCACCGTCGCCAGCTAGCGACCGGAGCGGCGCCGGACGGGCTAATCACCACTGCACGAGGCGGGCCCCGGCCCGTGATGACCACGAGACGGGCTCCGGCCCGTCGTGAACCCCAGACGGGCCCCGGCCCGTCGTGAACGCCAGACGGGCCCCGGCCCGACGTGACCACCAGGAGGAACCATGGCCCCGGAGATTCCCGCCGCCGACGGATCGAGCCCCCAGCGCCAGCGGTTCGACGGCCAGCCGCCGATGATCATCGACCCGACCAAGACGTACACGGCCGAGATGCTCACCAACAAGGGGGCCATGACCATCGCCCTCGACGCCATCGGGGCCCCGGTGACCGTGAACAACTTCGTGTTCCTGGCCCGCTGGCACTACTACGACGGCATCATCTTCCACCGGATCATCCCGGGCTTCATGTGCCAGGGCGGCGATCCCGAGGGCAAGGGCTACGGCGGGCCGGGCTACAAGTTCGCCGACGAGCTCCCCAAGCCGGGCCGCTACGAGATCGGCTCGGTGGCCATGGCCAACGCCGGCCCGGACACCAACGGGAGCCAGTTCTTCATCGTCTCGGGCCCCGATGGGACCCAGCTGCCGCCCGCCTACTCCCTCTTCGGGAAGGTCATCAAGGGCGCAGACGTCATCAAGGCCATCGAGGCCACGGGCAGCCGGTCGGGTCAGCCGTCGGAGACCGTGGTCATCGAGTCGGTGACCATCAGCGAGTCCGACTGACAGCGGCGCCGGCCGTCTGGCGCCTACCCGGGGCCGGTCAGTTCGGCACGCCAGCCGGCAGGGCCCCGAGGCCCTCGGGCGCCGGGGCACCGCCCCGGTAGACGACCACCTCGCCGGCACCGGCCGAGCGCCAGGTGCCGTCCGGGTCACGGATGACGGCCGTGCGCTCGGGCACCCCGACCAGGGGGACCGCCGGAGGCGCCAGCAGGACCGAGCGGTGGAGCTTCTCCCCGTGCTCGTCCTCGGCCGGGTCACCCACGTGGGGCACCACGGCCAGGCCGTCCACCAGGCCCAGCCCGATGGTCAGGCCGCCGCCCCGGGTGTCGACCATGGGGTCGACCAGCGCAGTGGCTGCGCCCGATGAGGCCGCCACCACCGCACCCTCCCGCCAGACGGCCACCAGGGCATCCCACACCAGCGACCCCTTGAGCACGCTGCGCAGGTGCATGGGCGACGACCCGGCCAGGTAGACGAAGCGGGACCGCCGCACCACGGCGGCGGCCTCCTGGTCCCCTGCCTCCGACCGGGTGACCACCATCAGGCCCTCGACGTCCGCCCCCAGCGGGCCGAACCACTCGGCGGCCCGGGCCACCAGGCGCTCGGGGTGCTCGTAGGCGCCGGCGGTGGGGAGGACGAGGACGTGGCTCCCCCCGGAGGCGGCGAGGAGGTCGGCGTCGAAGGTGCACCCCTCGCGCCACTCGCCGCCGCCGACGAAGGCCAGGGGTCCCGGGGTGGTCGTCATGGCCGCAGTGTACGGCGCCGTCGGTCCGATCGGCAGCGAGGTGCTGCCGTCGGATCAGCGGCGAGCGGCAGGGTTCAGGCCCGCCCGGCCGCCCGGGCCATGAGCCGGCCCATGGCGTCGCAGGTCTCGATGGCGGCGGCCAGGCTGTCCGGGAGGATCCCCATGCCGAAGAAGCCGTGGACCTGGTCGTCGTAGCACCGGTGATCCACCTCCACTCCGGCGGCGGCCAGGGCCTCGGCGTAGCGGGTGCCGTCGTCACGCAGCGGGTCGAACCCGGCGGTCACGATCACCGCCGGGGCCACCCCGGCATGGTCGGGGGCGAGCAGCGGTGAGGCCCGGAGGTCGTCCCAGTCCGCCGGGGCGGGCACGTACAGGGAGCGGTAGGCCTCCATGCCGGCCTTGGTGAGGAAGAACCCCTCGGCCAGGGAGTGGATCGACGGCGTGTCGAGGTGGGCGTCCACGGCCGGGTAGATCAGCCCCTGGGCCACCGGCGGAGGGACGTCGGGGGCGTGCCCCGGCCGGCCCGGCCGGGTCTCCAGGGCCACCACGGCAGCCAGGTTCCCCCCGGCGCTGTCGCCCATGACCCCCACCTGGCCCGGGGCGGTGCCCAGGTCGGCGTGGTTGCGCTGGACCCAGGCGTAGGCGGCCAGGGCGTCGTCGACAGCGGCCGGGAACGGGTGCTCGGGGGCCAGCCGGTAGTCGACGGCGACCACCACGCAGCCGGTCACGGCGGCCAGCAGCCGGCAGGAGGCGTCGTGACTGTCGAGGTCGCCGACGACCCAGCCGCCCCCGTGGAGGTAGACGATGGCCGATGGCGCCGGATCGCCCGGGGCGCGGCCGACGCCGACCCCGAAGCGGCGGTAGACCCGTACCGGGAGGTCGGGCGCCCCCGGCGGGCCGGGGATGCGGCGACCGGCGGCGTGCACGTCGGTGCGCACCGGCATGGCCAGGCGGGCCTGGCGCCGGAACTCGTCCCGGTTGCCCAGCGGATCGGCGTCGCCGTCGGTGCCGGTGAGGCGGGCCAGGGCCTCGGAGGCCCGGAGCAGGGCCTGCACCCCCCGGTGGAGGATCCGGCCATCGCGCTCGATCGGGTCGGCGTCGCCGGTGAGGCGGAGGACGGCCTCGGGGTGGGCCAGGAGGGCCGCCACCAGGCGGGAGGGCAGCGACCACCGCTCGACGTCGGCCCGCATCCCCGGCCGGT
>CAXBRB010000149.1:0-6883 GCA_963977795.1 uncultured Acidimicrobiaceae bacterium | reverse complement strand
GGCGTAGCCGTAGGTGGTCGCCGCCGTGAGGCCGCTGTCGGCGTACGCCGTCGTCCCGCCGCCCACCGAGGCCACCACGACGCCGTTGCGCACGACGTCGTAGGCCGTGACCCCGGTGGCGTCGGCCGAGGCCGTCCAGGAGACGTTGACCGACCCGGGACCGGATGCCAGCGCGGCGACGCCGGTCGGGACCGTCGGGGCGGTGGTGTCGACGGTCCACGCCACCGTGGCCGGTGTGGCGTCGGTGAGCCCTCCCGATGTGGCGGCCACGGCGATCGTGTGGGTGCCCTGGGCCAGTCCGGACGCCGTGAAGGGGCTGGTGCAGGTCCCGGCCGCCCCGGCGTCGACCCGGCAGGTAAAGGTGGCGCCCGCCTGGGAGGCGTGGAAGGCCACCGTGGCCGATGTCGCCGCGGTGAGCCCGGCGGGCCCGCTGTCGATCACCGTGTCGGGGGCCACTGTCGTGGCCGTGAACCGGTACGTCTGCACGTCGAAGGTGGCCCCCGTCGAGTCGGTGGGCGCCACGGTGACCTGGCTGCCCGACACCGTGACCAGCAGGTAGCCGAAGACGTGGGCGTCCGAGGTCGGCTTGGGTGCCCGGCACGAGCTGGCCGATCCGAGCGCATAGGCGTCGAAGGCGCTGCACGTCGAGATGACGCCCAGCGGGTCCCCACCGGTGCCGGTGATGTAGCTGACCAGCTGCGTCCCGGGAATCTGCGGGGTGTTGCGCTCGTAGACGTGGGCGTGCCCGTTGAAGGCGATCCCGACGTTGTTGGCGGCGAGCAGGCCCTCGAGCCCGGCGGGCCCGTCGAGGTAGGGGTCCGAGGACTGCCCGGACGCATCGGAGTGCAGCGGGTAGTGGAAGAAGGCGAACTTGACGGCCGTGGCCGCATGGGCGGCCAGGTCGGCCTTGAGCCAGGCCAGCTCGGCCCCGCAGGGGCCGCACCCGGAAACGGGCCCGTTCCAATGGCCCAGGAAGTCCCCCTGGTAGTCCCCCTGGGAGTCGGCCCAGGCCGCCTCCAATATGTAGAACCGGGCACCGCCCCAGTCGAAGGCGTACCACGACGAGGCGTAGCTGGCGCTCCCGCTCATGGTCGAGAGGCAGCAGTAGTCCTCGGCCAGGTCGCGTCCGCCGGAGGAAAGGGCCGCCGTGGGTGCCGGGAAGTTCCGGAGGAAGGGGGCGTTGGCGGAGAAGCCGTGGTTCCCCTGGACCCCGAAGATGGGACGGCTCCCGATGGCCGGGAGGTAGGGGGCCCGGAACGCGGCGCCGGAGGCGAGGTCCCCGTACTCGGTGTCGGTGCCGGCGTTGTAGACGTTGTCGCCGGCGGTGACCACGAAGCTGGCCGGACTGGACCCGATGGCGCTCATCACGGCGGCCTCGCCGGCGGTGGCCGCCCCCCAGTCGCCGACCACGGCGAACGAGAACGGCGTGCCGGGCGCGGCCGCGGTGGGGACCGATAGCGAGGAGGCCGATCCCAGGAGGTCGGTCCCGGCCAGCTGGACCCGCACGCAGTAGGTGCCGGGCCCGGGGAAGCTCAGCCGGGCCTGCCACTGGTACTCGGCCGTCGCGCCCACGGTGATCGGCGCCGCCGTCGCCCCCACCACCGTCGTCGGGGTGCACGTCCCGCCCGAGACGGCTCCCCAGGTGGCGCTCCCGGTGGGCTGGGACTGGTCGGTGCCCCAGGCCACGGTGGCCGCTGTGCCGACCACCTCGGTCACATAGGGATACCGGAGGAGGTGCGGCGACCACCCGCCGCCGGACGCCGACCCGGCCGGGAGCACCACGGCCCAGGCGCTCGCCGCCACCAGGACGGCGGAAGCCAGCGCAGCGTGCCTCCTCGTCGCCCGTGCCCGCACCCCGCCCATCGACCGCCGCTCCGTCTGCCCCTGCGTTCGTCGGCCCGCCACGGACGCGACGGGCTCGTCGCACGGCCGCCCGACCGGCGGTGCGACGCCGATCGTACCGGTCTCGGGCCTCCCGGCGACCGGCGTCTCCTCGGAAAGTAGGTTCACACCGGTCCGGTCGGCGATCTCGGATGGTGGAGGGGGAAATGGTGGAGCGACAATTGGTGGGGCAGGAGACGGAGCCCACAGCGTCGGACGGTTCCGGGGGCGCGCTCTGGGCGGCGTTCGACGGCTACCTCTCGGACCGGCTCGCACCGGACGACGCCGTGCTGGAGGAGATCCGACATCGGAGTGCCCAGGCGGGACTTCCCGACCTGGCCATCACCGGCAACCAGGCCGCGCTCCTGGCGCTGCTCCTGCGGCTGGGGGAGGCCCGGCGGGTCCTCGAGGTGGGGGCGCTCGGGGGCTACAGCACCGTCTGCCTGGCCCGCGAGCTCCCCGATGGCGGCCGCCTGGTCACCGTCGAGGCCGACGGACGGTGCGTCGAGGTGGCGCGGGAGAGCATCACGGCGGCCGGCCTGGACGGCCGGGTGGAGGTCCGCGCCGGAGACGCCGAGCTGGAGCTGGCCCGCATGATGGCGGCCGGCGAGGACCCCTTCGACCTGGTCTTCCTCGATGTCGACGAGCGGACCAACGCCGTGCTGTACCCGGTGGCACGCCGACTGGTCCGCCCGGGCGGGCTGGTGGTGGCCGGAGCCGCCGATCTGGTGCGTGGCACGCGGGCGCTCTTCGCTGCCGTCGCCGCCGGACCCGGCGACCGGGCGACGGCGGTCCAGACAGTGGGGAGCGAGGGGCGGAACGGGTTCGTGATCGTCCAGGTGGCGCCGTCGGGCGTCCCGTGACGGAGCGGGACCGGCAGGTTCCACGGCGGGCGGACACCGCGCCGGGCTGAGCCGTGCGGGTGCGAGCCACGAGGCCCGGCGCCGCCCTCGGTGCCACCGGCCTCCCACCGGCCCGCAGCAGGCACCGGGAGGTGCCCGTGTGCCACCATCGGGGGTGCCCGGTGCGGCCGGGACGTGACGACGAGGTGGAGGGACGGGCATGAAGACGCAGGCAGCCATCTGCTGGGGTGTGGGGGAGAAGTGGTCGGTCGAGGAGATCGAGCTCGACCCGCCCAAGGCCGGCGAGGTCCTGGTCCGGATGGTCGCCTCGGGCATGTGCCACTCCGACGAGCACGTCCGCACCGGCGACCTCCTGGGCTCCTATCCCGTCATCGGCGGCCACGAGGGCGCCGGGGTCATCGAGGAGGTCGGCCCCGGGGTCGACGGCCTGGCGGTGGGCGACCACGTGGTCTTCGGCTTCGTGGCCGCCTGCGGCAAGTGCCCGTCGTGCGCCACCGGCCACTCGGGCCTCTGCGACGTCGGCGCCATCCTCCTCACCGGGGTGCAGGCCGACGGCACCTACCGCCACCACGCCGGCAACGGCCAGGACCTGGCCACCATGACCTGCCTGGGGACCTTCTCCCGACACACGGTCGTCAATCAGGCCTCGTGCGTCAAGATCCTCGACCACTACCCGCTGGACAAGGCCTGCCTGGTCGGCTGCGGCGTGACCACCGGCTGGGGCTCGTCGGTGTACGCCGCCGAGGTCCGCCCGGGCGACGACGTGGTGGTGGTGGGCATCGGGGGCATCGGCGCCTCGGCCGTCCAGGGGGCCAAGCTGGCCGGCGCTGAGCGGATCTTCGCCGTCGACCCGGTCCCCTACAAGCGGGAGATGGCCCTGGCCTTCGGGGCCACCCACACCGCCGCCTCGCTGGAGGAGGCCGCCCCTCTCATCAACGAGGTCACGTGGGGCAAGAACGCCGACAAGGTCATCATGACCATGGGGGTGGGGGACGGCGCCCTCATCGACCAGGTGATGAACCTGACGGCCAAGCGGGGCCGGGTGGTCGTCACCAACATCCACCCCATGGCCGAGAACACCGTCTCGCTGTCGCTGAGCTGGTTCACCCTCATGGAGAAGCAGCTGGTGGGGTCGATCTTCGGCTCGGCCAACCTCCGCTACGACATCCCCCACCTGCTCCGCCTCTACGAGCAGGGCCAGCTCGACCTCGACACCATGGTCACCCGGACCTACACCCTGGACCAGGTGAACGAGGGGTACGACGACATGCTCGAGGGCCGCAACATCCGCGGCGTCATCCGCTACGACGACTGAGCCCGTGGCCTACCGGGTCGTCCAGTGGGCGACGGGCAACCAGGGGGTGGAGGCCATCCGCGCCGTCCTGGACCGGCCCGACATGGAGCTGGTCGGAGCCAAGGTCTACAGCGAGGCCAAGGACGGGGTCGATGCCGGGGTGCTGGCCGGCCGGCCCCCGTGCGGGGTGGCGGCCACTCGGGACATCGACGAGATCCTGGCCCTCGGGGCCGACTGCGTCGCCTACTTCCCGCTGCTGACCGACCTCGATGAGGTCTGCGCCATCCTGGCCAGCGGGGCCAACGTGACCACCACGGCCTTCCTCTTCCACCCCCGGTCCCTCCCGCCGGCCGACCTGGCCCGCCTGGAGGCGGCCTGCGCCGCCGGCGGGACCTCGGTGCACGGCACCGGGCTCAATCCCGGGAACCTCTCGGGGGTGCTCCCGCTCGCCCTGTCGGGCATGTCCCGCTCCATCGAGCGCATCACGCTCCAGGAGCGGGCCGACTGGTCGTTCTACGAGTCGACCGACATCACCTTCGACAACATGCGCTTCGGCCAGCCGGCCGACGAGGTCACCGAGGAGGCCAGCGACTTCCTCCGGTTCAACTCGGCCATCTTCCAGGAGGAGGTGGCCCTGCTGGGCGAGGCCCTGGGCGCCGACCTCGACGAGATCACCGCCGAGGTGGAGCTGGCCACCGCCGCCCACGACCACGAGATCTTCGGCATCCCCCTCCGGGCCGGCACGGTCTCGGGCCAGCGCTGGCACTGGCGTGGCCGGCGCCGAAGGGCCACCCTGATCGAGATCGAGACCCTCTGGACCGTCGGCGGGGAGTACCCGTCCCACTGGCCGACCCCCCAGGACGGATGGACCCTCACCCTGGAGGGCGAGCCGTCGATCCGGGCCCACCTGCTCACCCTCATGTCCTACGAGAAGCCGCTGCCGCTGGCCGAGCACGTCCGGGCGGCCAGCGTGGCCACGGCCATGCAGGCCATCAACGCCATCCCCGCCCTGTGCGCCGCCCTGCCGGGGGTGGCGACCATGGCCGACCTGCCGCTGGTGCGCTCGGGCTACGGGTTCGGCTTCGCCCCGCCCACCCCGCCGTTCTGAGCCCGTCGCACAACGTGGCGCCCTGCACCCCGAAGGAGGACCCGTCGTGACCGCCGCCCTCGACCCGGAGCTCTTCCTGCCCGAGCCCGAGCCCCGCCCCGTGTGGGCCACGGTGATCTCAGTCGACGATCACGTGGTCGAGCCGGCCCACACCTTCGCCGGCCGCCTCCCTGCCGGCATGGCCGACCGGGCCCCCCGGATCGTGGAGACCGAGGCCGGCCAGCAGGTGTGGGAGTTCGAGGACGCCCGCTACTCGCAGGTGGGGATGAACGCCGTGGCCGGCCGCCGGCCCGAGACGGTCCGGCTCGAGCCCTTCCGCTTCGACCAGATGCGCCCGGGCTGCTTCGACGTGGACGCCCGGGTGGCCGACATGGACGTCAACGGGGTGTGGGCCTCGGTCAACTTCCCCTCCCAGATCTCGGGCTTCTGCGGCCGGGTCTTCTTCAGCGCCGCCGACCCCGCCCTCGGCCAGGCCTGCATCCGGGCCTGGAACGACTGGCTGCACGACGAGTGGGCCTCGGCCCACCCCGACCGGATCATCCCGCTCGGCATCGCCCACCTGGCCGACCCGGCGGCCGCCGCCGCCGAGATCCGCCGCAACGCCGCCCGGGGCTTCAAGGCGGTGGCCCTGCCCGAGCGGCCCCACGCCGTGGGCCTGCCCAGCCTGTGGGAGCGGGACCACTGGGACCCGATCCTCGAGGCCTGCGTGGAGACTGGGACGGTGGCCTGCCTGCACGTGGGGAGCTCGGGGATGCCGCCCATCCCGCCGGGTGCGCCGGCCCTCCAGATCGGCGCCACCCTCTTCGGCCAGCTCTCGCTCACCGCCTGTGCCGAGTGGCTGTGGTCGGGCCACCCCCTGCGCCTGCCCGATCTGAAGATCGCCATGAGCGAGGGCGGGATCGGCTGGGTGGCCATGCTCCTCGACCGGCTGGACAACCTCATCGACCGGTCGGGCTACGGCCTGGGATGGGACACCGACCCGGCCGAGGTCCTCCTGCGCAACTTCTGGTTCTGCACCCTGGACGACCCCTCGACCATCGACACCCGCCACCGCATCGGGGTGGGGAACATCATGGTGGAGACCGACTACCCCCACGGCGACGGGACCTGGCCCGACACCCAGGACGTGCTGCGGTCCTGCTGGGGCCACCTTCCCGCCGACGAGGTCCGGGCCATCTGCTCGGGCAACGCCGCCGCCCTCTTCCGCCACCCGCTGCCCGCCGACGTCCGTCCGGCCGTCTAGGACCCGCCGTGCACCCGACCCCGGACCGCCTCATGCCCGAGCTCACCCCCCGTCAGGAGCTGGCCCTCCTGGCCCGGGCCCTGTGGCGGGAGGGGTACGACGACCACCTGGCCGGCCACATCACGGCCAACCTGGGGGACGGGACCCTGCTGTGCAACCCGTGGCTGCTGACCTGGGCCGAGGTCCGCCCCGAGCATGTGCTCCGCATCACCCTGGAGGGGGAGGTGGTCGAGGGGGCGTGGCCGGTGCCGCTGGGCATCCCGCTCCACCTGGCCCTCCACCGGCTCCGGCCCGACATCGGCTGGGCCGCCCACAGCCACCCCCGATTCGGCACGGTGTGGGCCGACATGGCCGAGGTGCCGCCGATCTACGACCAGTCGTCGGCCCTCGGGGGCGGGACCCTGGTGCTGGTGGACGAGTACGCCGGGCCGGTGGACGACCCCGATGCGGCGGCCCGGGCCGTCGGGGCCATGGGGGACGCCACGGCCGCCCTG
>CAXBRB010000148.1:0-6907 GCA_963977795.1 uncultured Acidimicrobiaceae bacterium | reverse complement strand
CACCACGACCCCGGGAATCCCCCCGGCCACCACCATGACCAGGAAGGCGGTGGTGGCCTGGCCCTGGGTCAGGCCCAGCTGGCGCTGGTAGAAGACGGTCATCCACGAGGCCACTGCGGTGAGCACGAAGAGGACGGCCGACACGCCGGCCAGGGCGAAGCGGAGGGTGGGGATGGACACGATGACCCGGACGTCCCGGACCACGCCCCGCCCCAGGTCAGCCAGGAAGGCGCGGATCCCGCGATCGAAGAGCGGTGTGCGGGGGGCACCCGGGTCGACCAGCTCGAGGTGGTCGGCCACGCCGGCCTGCACCCGGTCGGCCGCCCCCCGGGTCGGCTCGGGGAGCCGCCACAGGGCCAGCGCCACCAGGAGGCCGGGAAGCGAGGCCACCACCAGGGCGGCCCGCCACCCCAGCGCCGGGCCCACCAGGCCGCCGATCAGGACCCCGACCCCGGTGCCCACGAAGGTCAGGCACTGCTGGACCGAGAAGGCCCGGCCGCGGCGCCCGAGGACGTAGTAGTCGGGGATGAGGCTGGAGGCCGACGGGTCGGTGACCCCCTGGCCGAAGCCGAGGGCGCCCCGCAGGGCCACCAGGACCCCGAAGGTGGGTGCGGCGGCACAGGCCGCCGACACGCCGGACCACACCGCCATGGTGGCCGAGGCAGCCCGGGTCCGACGCCAGCGGTCGGCCAGGTAGCCGGCGGGCAGGGTCACCAGGCCGTTGACCAGGACGAAGGCCGACATGAGCAGGCCGATGGCGACGTCGCCAACACCGAAGTGGGCCCGGAGCTGGGGGATGAGCCCCCGGATCACGTTCTGGTCGAGGGCGTCGACCAGGAAGGCCGAGCCCAGGACCCACATGGGGAGCGCCGACACCGCCCGCACCCCCGGCCCCCGGGCGACGGGCCCGCCGTCGGGCGGGCCCGTCCGCTCGGCCCGGCTCACACCGCCGGCGTGTACCCGGCCGGGAGGTTGATGGTCTTCTTCTCCAGGAAGAGCTCGAGGCCGTCGGTGCCGAACTCACGGCCGACCCCTGACTCCTTGTAGCCCCCGAAGGGCGACGAAAAGTCGATCGGGATGGCCGAGTTGACCATGTAGGTGCCGGTGCGCACGCCCCGGGCCACCTGCAGGGCCCGGTCGTTGTCGGCCGAGAAGACCGCCCCGCACAGGCCGTAGTCGGAGTCGTTGGCGATGGCCACGGCATCGGCGTCCCCGTCGTAGGGGATGACCGAGAGGACGGGGCCGAAGATCTCCTCCTGGGCGATGCGCATCGAATTGTCCACGTCGACGAAGACGGTGGGCTCGACGAACCATCCGGTGTCCAGGCCGGCGGGCCGGCCGCCGCCGATGGCCACCTTGGCGCCCTCGTCCTGGCCGATGCGGATGTAGCCCTCCACCCGCTCACGCTGCCGCTCGGCCACCAGCGGGCCGACCTCGGTGGCCGGATCCAGCGGGTCGCCGACCTTCATGGCCCGCACGGCCTCGACCAGGGCGTCGGTCACCTCGGTGTAGCGGTCCCGGGGGGCCAGGATCCGGGTGAGCGAGATGCAGGCCTCGCCGTTGTTCATGATGGCGTTGGGCATCATGAGGGGCAGGGCCTCGTCCAGGTTGACGTCGTCGAGGAGGACTGCCGCCGACTTGCCGCCCAGCTCCAGGCTGAACCGCTTCAGCTGGGCGCCGCAGGCGGCGCCGATCTTCTTGCCGGCCACCGTGGAGCCGGTGAAGGAGACCTTGTCGACGTCCTTGTGGTTGACCAGGTACTCGCCGACCTCGCGGCCGGCCGGCACCACGCTGAGCACGCCGGCGGGCACCCCGGCCTCGGCCAGGATCTCGGCGAAGACGTTGGCATCGAGGGGCGTCTCGGGGGCGGGCTTGAACACCACCGAGCTGCCCGACAGCAGGGCCGGGGCCAGCTTGGCCGCAGCCAGGAAGAAGGGGACGTTCCACGGGGTGATGGCCGCCACCACGCCGACGGGCTCCTTGGTGACCAGCACCGGGCCGAGCAGGCCGTCCTTGACCTCGTCGAAGGCGAAGGTGGAGCCCAGGCCGGCGTAGTAGCCGAGGATCATGTTGGGGGCCATGACCTGGGCCAGCAGGCCCCAGGAGACCGGCGAGCCCATCTCGTTGGTGATGAGCTCGGCCATCTCCTGCATCCGCTCGCCCACCAGCTCGGCGGCCCGGGCCAGGACGGCACCACGCTCGGACGGGGTCATGCGGGGCCACGGGCCCGAGTCGACAGCCTGGCGGGCCGCCGCCACGGCACGGTCGATGTCGGCCTCCATGGCCTCGGGGCACTGGCCCACCAGCTCGCCGGTGGTCGGCGAGCGGACCTCGAAGACGTTGGACGACGACGGGGCCACCCACTCCCCTCCGATGAACAGGCGGTCGTAGCTCTTCATGGGTCCCTCCCAGGGTCCGGATCGGCGGCCGGCGGGGCGGCCCGACCCCTGCATCGTAGACCTCGGCGGGACGGCACGTCCCACGGCTCCGACGCGCCCGGAGCCCCGCGTCGGGCGCCCGGAGCACGGTCCCACCGGCCTGCCCGCCGCCGGCCGGGGGTACGCTCGGCCGGTCCCGCCGCCCGGGCGCGACTCCGAGCGAAACGAGCGACGCCGTGCTCTCCCCCCTGGATGACTACCCGGTCCACCAGATCTCCGAGCCCATGCGCCACGTGGGCACGTCGGACCGGAACTTCTACGACCGCTACTACTTCAACATCCACCCCACCGGCGAGGTCCTCGGGACCGACGAGGAGCTCTTCTGCGTCATCGGCGTGGGCCAGTACCCCAACCTCGGGGTGGCCGACGCCTTCGTCTCGGTCAAGTGGGGCGACGACCACCGGGTGGTGCGGTCGTCCAAGACCCTCGGCGCCGACCGCATGGACGCGTCGGTGGGCCCCATCCGGGTGGAGGTCACCAAGGGGCTCGAGCAGCTCCGGGTGATCCTCGAGCCCAACGAGTGGGGACTCGAGCTCGACGCCACCTACGACGGCTTCTGTCAGGCCCACCTGGAGTCCCGCCACTTCGACCGCCAATTCTCTCGGGTCACCTTCGATTCCACCCGCTTCGCCCAGGTGGGCGGCTGGACCGGCACGCTCCGGGTGGGCGACCGGGAGGTGACCCTGATCCCGGACCGGTGGTGGGGCTCCCGGGACCGCTCGTGGGGCATCCGGCCCGTCGGCGAGTCCGAGCCCCCGGGGATCCGGGTGACCGACACCGAGGCCGGCTTCTTCTGGATCTACGCCCCGGTGCGCTTCGAGGACCACGCCATGATCACCATCATCCAGGAGCGCCCCTCGGGCGAGCGGATCATGCAGGACGCCCACCGCATCCCCCGGATCGGGGCCGGCGGCGAGGCCGAGTGGCTGGGGCGGCCCGAGCACGACATCCGCTTCGTCCCCGGGACCCGCACGGTGGAGGGCGCCACCCTCTCCTACTTCGGTCCCCGGGGGACGAAGACGGCCGAGGTCGAGGTGGAGCCGCTGCTGGCCTTCCCCCTCCTGCTCGGCTCGGGCTACGGGCTCGAGCCCGACTGGAAGCACGGGATGTACCAGGGCGACCTGGTCGTCCAGGGCCAGATCGTCGCCCCCGACCCGCTGTACACGACCTGGGGCCTGACCGAGTACGCCGCCCGCTTCACCTGCGACGGCCAGGTCGGCTACGGCATGTTCGAGTTCGCCGCCATGGGCCCCCACCGCCAGTACGGCTTCACGTCCTGACCCGCGGACCGTCGGGGCGGGACCGGCCCGGCGCCGGTCACCGGTCCGGCAGGTCCCATCCCGTCCGCTCGGCGCACCACGCCCACAGGGCGGCCCCCGCCTCGGCCTCGTGGCGGGCCGACAGCCGGGTCCAGGGCACCTTGTTCTCCCACCGGGGCCGGCGGTCCAGCCAGAACCGGCCGGTGGTGTCGATCCCCTCGGGGGCCCCGGCCAGCCACACCACGGTGTCCACGCCCTGGTCGGGGGTGCGCAGCACCGGGCCCATCACCTTGGCGAAGGCCGGCAGGCTGTGCTGGACGCCGGGCGTGTCGGCCCACCCGGGATGCATGGCGTGGAACGCCACCCCCTCGCCGTCCCGCCGGCGCACCCACTCGGCCAGCAGCACCAGCTGGGCCCGCTTGGCCCGGGCGTAGGCCACCGTGCCGTCGTAGGTGTCGGGGCCCATCTCCAGGGTGGCCAGGTCGAAGCGCTGGGTGTAGAGGCCGCCCGAGGAGACCTGGATGACCCGCGACGGCGCGGCCGCCCCGAGGACCGGCAGGAGGAGGCCGGTCAGCAGGTAGGGGGCGGCCACCTGGGAGGCCACCGTGACCTCCATCCCGGTCGAGGTGACCGTCCGCTCCTTGGTCAGCGCGCCGGCGTTGTGGACCAGGACGTCGAGGCGGTCATGGGTCTCGCAGAAGCGGGCAGCCAGGTCCCGCACCTGGTCGAACTCGCCCATGTCGGCCAGGAGGGCCGAGACGGACGCCCCGGGGACGGCCCGACGCACCGTGTCGACGGCCCGGGCCGCCCGCTCCTCGCCCCGGGCCGTCAGCACCACCTCGGCACCGAGGCCGGCCAGCTCGGTGGCCGCGGCGAGCCCGAGGCCCGAGGTGGCCCCGGTGACAAGGGCCACCCGGCCGTCCAGGCGGGCCGGCGGCGTCCACCCGGCCGTCCGGCGGCGCACCCGGGGGCCGATGGCGCTGAAGGAGCCCACCACGGTGGCCTCCAGGGCCTCGTCCACCACCTCGGCCACCAGCCGACCAGCCGGCGGCCGTCCGGGTCCGGCGGCGTCGGGCGCCGCCATCGGATCGCCCAGAGCCCGGCGCAGGCCGGCCAGGCCGGCGGCGCCGATGCGGTCGAAGGCCAGCCCTAGGACGGCGTTGGCCGGGGCCAGGCGGCCCCGCAGGGTGAGGTCGGCGTCGTAGGTGAGGAGCGCTCCGCCGTCGGCGGCCGGCACCACGGTGACGGTGTCCTCGGAGCGCACGGTGTCCGACTCGGCCACCAGGACCACCCGGTGGGGCCGGTCGTAGGAGGCGATGCGGTACTCCATGGCCAGGGTGCGCGGCCCCGCCGCCACGGTCAGCCGGAAGGCGCTGCCTTCGCCGAGCGGGCCCTCGTCGAGGCGTGCGGCCGTCTTCGTCCCGGGGTCCCACTCGGCGGCGTTGGCGAAGTCGGCCAGGTAGTCGAAGACCTCCTCGACCGACCGGTCGCTGCGGACCGTCCCTCGGAACCGTGCCACGTGGAGCTCCTCTCCTCGACCCCGGTGCACCGGCCGGTGCACCGTGCCGGGCCCGGGGCGCGGTCGCCCCGTTCCGGCGGACCCGAGCGTACCGACCGCGTCCGGTCGGCCCGCCGGGCCGCCTCCGGCCGGTACAGTCACGGACGGCAGGGGCCCGGTCCGGAACGAGCGGTGGAGAGCAGGCAGTGGGGATGAAGATCGCCGTGGTCGGCAGCGGCGTCGCTGGCCTGACCGCCGCCCACCTCCTGTCCCGCAGCCACGACGTCGTCCTCTTCGAGCAGGACGACCGGGCCGGGGGCCACGCCCACACCGTCCGGGTCGACCTGACAGACGAGACCCACTGGGTGGACACCGGCTTCCTCGTCTACAACGAGCCCAACTACCCCGGCCTGATCGCCCTCTTCGCCGACCTGGGGGTGGCCACGGCTCCGAGCGACATGAGCTTCGGCGTGTCCGACGAGGTCACCGGCATCGAGTGGCGGGGCACCGACGCCAACACCGTCTTCGCCCAGCGGCGCAACGCCGTCCGCCCGGCCTTCCTGCGCATGCTCGTCGACATCGCCCGGTTCAACCGGCGCGCCCGGGGCCTCCTGGAGACCTCCACCGACATGACCGTCACCCTGGCCGACCTCCTGGCCGACGGCCGGTGGTCCCGTCAGCTCCTCGAGTGGTACCTGGTCCCCATGGGGTCCTCGATCTGGTCGGCCGACCCGTCCACCTTCCTCGAGATGCCGGCGCTGACCTTCGCTCGCTTCTTCGCCAACCACGGCCTCCTCGAGTTCGGCAACCAGCCCGCCTGGCGGACGGTGGCCGGCGGGTCGCGCCACTACGTGGACGCCATCGTCGGGCGTCTGGGCGACCGGGTCCGCCTGGACGCCCCGGTGCGCTCCCTCGCCCGCCACGAGGACGGGGTGGACGTGGTCAGCCCGGCGGGCACCGAGCGGTTCGACCAGGTGGTGGTGGCCGCCCACAGCGACCAGGCCCTGTCCCTGCTGGCCGACCCCACCCCGGCCGAGCACGAGATCCTCTCGGCCATCCGCTACCAGGAGAACCGCACCACCCTCCACACCGACCGGTCGCTGCTGCCCCGCAACCGACGGGCCTGGGCCAGCTGGAACTACCACCGGCTCCCCGACCAGCCCCGGACGGCCACCCTCACCTACCGGCTGGCCAGCCTCCAGGGGGTCCAGGCCGCCGAGGAGCTGCTCGTCACCCTGAACCGCGACGACGTCATCGATCCCGCCCGGGTGCTGCGGACCTTCGACTACGCCCACCCCGTCTACGACGTGGGCACGGTGGCCGCCCAGGGCCGGTGGGCCGAGATCAGCGGGACCCGGCGGACCTGGTACTGCGGGGCCTACTGGGGCTACGGCTTCCACGAGGACGCGCTGCAATCCGGACTGCTCGTCGCAGAACACCTCGGCGGCGTCAAACGGCCCTGGCCTCTGCCCGCCGCGCCGAGCCGAATTCCACTGCCGCCGGCGGATTTCGCACCGTCCGCGCGCGTCGCCGCGTGAACCGCGACACCATCACCGCGGTCGCTCCGGTGCCGGACCATCCGCAGATCTGTCACGGCTGGGTGACGCACGAACGGCACCGCCCGCGGCGCCACCGCTTCGCCTATCGCGTGTTCTTCCTTCGCGTGCCACTGTCGGCGCTCGCGCAGGTGGACAATCGCTGGTGTTCGCGCG
>CAXBRB010000147.1:0-6933 GCA_963977795.1 uncultured Acidimicrobiaceae bacterium | reverse complement strand
CGTCATCATGGGTGGTGCGCACAGCGCGGGCAATCTCACCCACTCGGCCGAGTTCAACGTGTACCAGGATCCGGAAGCTGCTCGAGTGGTGGTCAACTGCGGGCGACCGATCCGCATGGTGCCGCTCGACGCAACGCACCGGGCACTGCTGTCGCGCGACGACGCGCAACGTCTGCGCGACCTGGGAACACCTGCAGGAGAGGCGGCGGCGCAGTTCGTGCTGCAGCGCATCGAGGGTTACGCGTCGACCCAGCCGATCCTGCACCGGCCCGACTCGGCGCCCATCCACGACGCCCTCGCGGTGTGCGCCATCATCGACCCCACCATCCTCACCACCGAGTTCATCCCGGTCGACGTGGAGGTGGCCCAGTGCCTCCTCGCCGACCCGCCGGAGGTCGACCTGGGCGCCATCCAGCTCGGCTGCAGCGCCCAGCCGAAGGCGGTGACGCTCTACAACACCTGCAGCGCCCCCATCGCGGTGACGGGCGCGGACCGCGCGAGCTGGCTGAACGGCCTGCTCACGACGGAGCCGCGACTGGTCATCATCGCGAGCCACGACGACGACCAGCACAAGGCCCTCGTGGCGCAGCGTCTGCTCGTCGCTCGACTCGAGCCCCCGAAACGCTAGGAGCCACTCGGTGCACCGGCCGGCGCTGCCCCTCCTGCTCGCGGTCGCCGTCGGAGCCGCGGTCGCCGCGGTCGCCCCGGTCGCCACCGGTCTCGGCGGCAGGGCCGAGGTCGCCGAACTCCTGGACCAGCTCCTCCTCGAAGGCGTCCTCGAAGGAGGCGGCCCCGGCCGGTGCGCCCCGGCGGGGCCCACGGTCGTCACCGGCGCCATCAGGGTCGGCGTGGTCGCCCCGGCTCCGGCCGCCGTCGCCGCCACCGGACTTCACCTCGGGCGCCTCGCCAGCCAGGGAGAGGGAGACCTTTCCCTGCGGGTCGATGTCGTCGACCTTGACCTCGACCGGCTGGCCGAGCTCGAAGAGGTCCTCCACCCGGTCGATGCGGCGGCCCTGGCCCATCTTGGAGATGTGCAGGAGGCCGTCCCGGCCCGGGAGGATGTTGACGAAGGCGCCGAACTTGGTGATGTTGACGACCTTGCCCATGTAGGTGGCACCGACCTCGGCCAGCGGCGGGTCGAGGATGGTGGCGATCCGCCGGCGGGCCTCCTCCACGGCGTTGCCGTCCTTGGCACCGATGGTCACCGTGCCGACCATGCCGTCGTCGTCGACGGCGATGTCGGCCCCGGTCTCCAGCTGCAGGGCGTTGATGACCTTGCCCTTGGGCCCGATGACCTCGCCGATCTTGTCCATGGGGATCTCGAAGGAGATGATCTTGGGCGCCGAGGCGGCCACCTCCGTGCGGGGCTCGCCGATGGCGGCCTCCATCACGTCCAAGATGGCCAGACGGGCGTCCTTGGCCTGGCGCAGGGCCTGGGCCAGGACGTCGGCGGGCAGCCCGTCGATCTTGGTGTCGAGCTGCAGGGCGGTGACCACCTCACGGGTGCCGGCCACCTTGAAGTCCATGTCGCCGAAGGCGTCCTCGGCCCCGAGGATGTCGGTCAGGGTGACGTAGGTGCCGCCCTCGTAGACCAGGCCCATGGCGATGCCGGCCACCGGGGCCTTGAGCGGCACGCCGGCCGCCATCATCGACAGGGTGGAGCCGCACACCGACGCCATCGAGGTGGAGCCGTTGGACGACAGCACGTCGGACACCAGGCGGAGGGTGTAGGGGAAGTCCTCCTGGTAGGGCACCACGGGCAGCAGGGCCCGCTCGGCCAGCAGGCCGTGGCCGATCTCCCGGCGCTTGGGGCCGCGCATGAAGCCGGTCTCACCCGTGGAGAAGGGCGGGAAGTTGTAGTGGTGCATGTACCGCTTGGAGTCGTCCGGGGTGATGGTGTCGAGCAGCTGGTTCATGCGGGGCATGCCGAGCGTCGTCACGTTGAGCACCTGGGTCTCGCCCCGCTGGAACAGGGCCGAGCCGTGGGCCGTCGGGAAGAGGTCCACCTCGGCCGAGAGCGGACGGATCTGTGCCGTGGTGCGGCCGTCGATGCGGAGGCCCTCGTCGATGATCCGCTTGCGGACCAGCTTCTTGGTCAGGCTGCGCACGGCGGCCTTGATCTCGGACTCGCGGCCGGGGAACTCCCCGGCCAGCTGGGTGACGACCGCATCGGTCACCTCGGCCAGCGCCGCATTGCGCTCGGCCTTGGGGGTGAGGATGTTGGCGGCGGCCAGCCCGTCGGTGGCCACAGCCTCGACCCGGCCCCACACGTCGTCCCCGTAGTCGGAGAAGGTGGAGTACTCGATGGTCTCGATGGGGCCGTTGGCGGCCACGTAGGCAGCCACCAGCTCACGCTGGAGGACGATCGACTCCCGGATCCACCGCTTGGCGGCCTCGAGGCCGTCGGCCAGGGTCTCCTCGTCGACCTGGGGGGCGCCCTCCGCGTAGAACTGGAAGGAGCGCTCCGACCCACCGGCCTCGACCATCATGATGGCGATGTCGGTGTCGGGCGTCTCATCGAGGGCCCGGCCGGCCACGACCAGCTCGAAGGTCGACTCGTCGCCCTCCTCGAAGGTCGGGTGGGGGATCCACTGGCCGTCGGTCGAGTAGGCCACCCGCACCGCCCCGATGGGGCCGTCGAAGGGGATGCCCGAGAGCATGAGGGCGGCCGAGGCCGAGTTGATGGCCAGGACGTCGTGCGGGTTCACCTGGTCGGCGCCGAAGATGGTGCCCACGATGTGCACCTCGTTGCGGAACCCCTTGGGGAACGAGGGCCGCAGCGGGCGGTCGATGAGGCGGCAGGTCAGGATGGCCTGGTCGGACGACTTGCCCTCCCGGCGGAAGAACGAGCCGGGGATCTTGCCGGCGGCGTAGGTGCGCTCCTCGATGTCCACGGTGAGGGGGAAGAAGTCCGCCCCCTCGCGCACCGAGCGGGCGGCCGTGGCCGTGGCCAGCAGGACGGTGTCGCCGATGCGGCCCACGACGGCGCCGTCGGCCAGGAGGGCCAGCTTGCCGGTCTCGAAGGTGAGGGTCTTGTCGGTGCCCCCGATGGGGGCGGAAACGGTGATGGCGTCTGCCATGACGCTCCTTGGTGGTCGGGGACCCCCTGGTGCCAGCTCCCAGTTGTCGGCGCCCCCGCCCTCGGGCCAGGGAGCCGGCAACTGGTGACTGACCTCTGCGGGAGCCCAATCGGTGGTGCTGCGCCGGGTGCGCCGTCGGCGGCCCGGGTCCTGCGGCAGGCGGCCCGGAGGCCCCTGCGCTCCGTCGACCGGAGCCGACGGAGGAAATGCCACCGCCCGGCCGGAGCCGGGCGGTGGGTCGAACGTGGTGCCTAGCGGCGGAGGCCGAGGCGGGTGATGATCTGGCGGTAGCGCTCCACGTCGTTCTTCTCGACGTAGTCGAGGAGGCGGCGGCGCCGGCCGATCAGCTTGAGCAGACCACGGCGGGTGTGGTGGTCGCCCTTGTGCACCTTCAGGTGCTCGGTCAGGTGGCTGATCCGCTCGCTCAGGATGGCGATCTGGACCTCGGGCGAGCCGGTGTCGGAGTCGTGCAGCCGGTGCTCGGCGATGGTTGCCTGCTTGTCTGGCATGGTGGTGGGAAGACCTCTGGATTCGTGGGGGTGCCGGCCCGTGCCGCCGGCCGACCGGAAGATGCTAGCAGCCGGGCCTCACGGGGGCCATCGCTGCATCCGTCGACGGGCGCGCCACGGGCCCGGCCGGAGGCCGGGCCCGTGCCAAGACTCCTGTGGACCCGGACTACCGGTTCGGCTGGGGCGTGACCCGCAGGTAGGGCTTGAGGGCGGTGAACCCCTTGGGGAAGCGCTCGGTGGCCTCCTCGTCGGACAGCGCCGGCACCACGATCACGTCCTCGCCGTCCGTCCAGTTGACCGGGGTGGCCACCTTGTAGTCCGAGGTGAGCTGCAGCGAGTCGAGGACCCGGAGCACCTCGGCCACGTTCCGTCCGGTGGAGGCCGGGTAGGTCAGCGTCAGCTTGACCTTCTTGTCGGGGCCGATGATGAAGACCGACCGCACCGTCAGGGTGTCGTTGGCGTTGGGGTGGATCATGTCGTAGAGGTCGGCGACCTTCCGGTCCTCGTCCCCGATGAGCGGGAAGTTCAGGGCCGTCCCCTGGGTCTCCTCGATGTCGCCGGCCCACTTGCCGTGCGAGGTCACGTCGTCCACCGAGAGGCCGAGCAGCTTGGTGTTGCGCTTGTCGAACTCGGCCTTGGCCGCCGAGAAGGCGCCCAGCTCGGTGGTGCACACCGGCGTGAAGTCCTTGGGGTGCGAGAAGAGCACGCCCCAGCTGTCGCCGAGGTACTCGTGGAGGCTGATCGTCCCCTCGGTGGTCTCGGCGGTGAAGTCGGGGGCCTCGTCGCCCAGGCGGATGGCCATCTGCTGCTCCTTGGTACGTCGTCGGATCGCTGTCGGGTGCCGGCCGAAGCCGACGGCCAGCGGGCCGCACCGTAGCCGATCCGAACCGAAAAGTCGACCTGGTTTGTCAGGTATTCGGTCCGCCGCTGCGCCACGTCCGTCAGGTGACGTCGACTCCGATCAGCCGTCGGTCCAGACGCCGCCGGGGGCCGACCGGTCCGATGCCTCCCCCGAGCCCTGCTGGCCGGACGCCCCGGCCCCCCAGCAGGCCAGGGTGCCAGAGAGGAGCACGGCGCAGACCGATCCCCGCACGGGGACCAGCGAGGCGATCTGGCGGAGGGCGGCCGCCTTGGCCAGTCCGTGCACCTGCTGTGGCCGGTCGGCACTGGCCGGCGGGGAGGCGCCGTCCCCCACCTGGCCCCGTCCGCCAGCCCCCCAGCAGGCCGCGGTGGCCGCACCCGCACGGACCATGCAGAACGTGGCCACGCTCCCGGCCACGGCCCGGGCCGGCTCCACGTCCTGGGCACCGACCACGGCGCGCACCACCAGCGGCGTCGGGCTGCAGGACCGGCCGCCGCACCGCTGAGGTCCGCTCCCGATCCCGGCGCCCAGGGAGCCGTCGGTGTTGGCCCCCCAGCACGCCACGGTCCCGGTCACCACTGCGCAGTACCCGCCGGCCCCGCCGGCCAGGTCATCGGCCAGCACCAGCGGTCCCGGACCGGCGGCGTAGTCGGTGGCCGGCTTCGGACCGGGGGACCGCACGGGGACCGGGGCGGCAGAGCACCGGGCACCGGCGCCGCAGCGCAGCGCCGCCGTGCTCCCGACTCCGCCGCCGAGCTGGCCCAGCCCGTCGTCGCCCCAGCAAGCCACCTGACCGAGCAGGAGACGAGCGCAGAAGCCCGCCGTGGAAGGCGACGAGCCGGAACCGACCAGCTGGACCACCCCAAGCAGCCGCCCGGCCCCGAGGGTGCCGACCACCGGCGTGGCGGTGCGGCCCGGCGCCACCGAGCCCCGGGCCCCGTGTGAGCCGCTGCCCCAGCAGTCGACCCCGCCCCAGGTCCGTCGGGCGCACCAGGTGGACGACCCGGGGGCGCTGACCACCTCGGCCACGGCATCGAGCGGCGGGGGCACCACCCGGTCCTGGGCGGCTGCGTCCTGGACCGACCGGTCCGACGCCCCCGAGAGGACCATGGCGGGCTGCGGTGCGCACGGACCGGCGGTGCAGGCTGCCGTCGGCGGCCTCCCGTCGCCCGCCTGGCCGGCGTCGTCACGTCCCCAGCACCACACCTGGGACGCTGCGGTCACCGCACAGGCGCCACCTCCGGTTCCGAGCCCGGCCAGGCCGGTGACCCGCTGGCGGGCCAGGGGGCCGGAGACGACGACCGGGACCGGAGAGCAGGCTGTGCCGCCGCAGGTCTGGGGCCCCGTGGCCGATCCGCTGCCCAGCTGGCCCGAGGCGTTCGATCCCCAGCAGGCCACGCCGCCGGTGGCCAGGGCTGCGCAGTAGCCCGCCCCGGTGGCGGCCAGGGCCGTGGTTCCGGCCAGGAAGCCGACACCCCCGACCCCGGCCACCCGGCGGGCCAGCATCGAACAGGGCACAGCCGGCGACCCGTCGGCGGTGCACGTGTCGGCCGGCGGCGCCGCACCCACCCCGAGCTGGCCGGCCGCCGCGCTCCCCCAGCACCGGACGGCGCCCCCGGTGACCAGGGCGCACCGGCTGTCTCCCGTCGAGGCCACCGCAGTGACCCCGCTGATGACGGGCAGCGGCTGGACGACCCCGGCCAGCACCCGGGACGCGGTGGCCTTCGTGCTGCTGGTGACGTCGAGCCGGATGCGGTAGACGGGGGCGCTGGTCCCGGTGTTGTAGGCCGTGGACACCGTGACCTGGACCGGTCCGTTGGTGCACGGGACGGTGAGCGGCAGCCCGCCGATGTTCTTCGTCCCCGAGAAGACGCACGACGTGGCGCCCTGGACCGAGGCCCGCACCACCAGGTACCCGCCCCCGAACCCGCCGTCGGACGTGGTCTGGGCCGGCGTGGCGGCCAGCGAGACGATGGTCGGCGACCCTGGCGCGGTGCCGGCGTGGCCCGCCGCTGTCGGTGCAGGAGTGGCTCCAGCAGCCGACGGGACGGCCAGAGCGCCGGCCAGGGCGGTGGCCGTCACCACGGCCCACCGGGCAGCGGCACGCCGCATGACGGGCCGGTGCGAACCCGCTGCCCCCTCCCCCGCTGTCGGTGCCATCGCCCGTTGCCTACCACAGCCCCGGGCACCCCTCCACTCCCGGGTCACGGAGCGTGGCTGCGTCACGGCCACCGCTCGTGGTCGTCTCCGGCAGAAAGGCAGCGCACCGCCGGACGCCTCCCCCACACCCGTCGGCCTGCCCGCCATGCTGGTGGGATGCCTCCCCCGCCTCCCGCCGGTCCGGCCTCCGATGCGCTCCCCGGCGGCCCGCCCGTCCGGGTCGACCGGGACGGCCCGGTGACCATCGTCACCATCGACCGGCCGGAGCGGCGCAACGCCGTCGACCGGGCGGCCGCCGACGCCCTCGAGTCGGCCTTCGCCG
>CAXBRB010000146.1:0-6993 GCA_963977795.1 uncultured Acidimicrobiaceae bacterium | reverse complement strand
GCCAACGCCGCCGGCGCCGGACCGACCTCGGCCACCTCGGCCCCGGCCACCCCGACGGCGGCCCCGGCAGCCCCGACGGGCGTGACCGCCACCGCGGGCATGGACGGAGCCTCGGCGGTCTCCTGGATGGCGCCGGCCAGCAACGGCGGAGCCGCCATCACCGGCTACACGGTCACCTCGTCTCCCGGCGGGCTCACCACCACCTCGGCGTCGACCTCGGCCACCGTGACCGGCCTGACCAACGGCACCGCCTACACCTTCACCGTGACGGCCACCAACTCGGCGGGCACGTCGGCGGCCTCGGCCGCCTCGGCCCCGGTCACCCCGGCCACGGTGCCGGGAGCCCCGACCGGCGTGACCGCCACCTCGGGCATGGACGGGGCCTCCACGGTCTCCTGGACGGCCCCGGCCAGCAACGGCGGATCGGCCATCACCGTCTACACGGTGTCGGCCACGCCGGGCGGCTGTTCGGTGACCACGACCGGTGCCACCACGGCCACCGTGACCGGCCTGACCAACGGCACCGCCTACACCTTCACCGTGACGGCGGCCAACGCCGCCGGCGCCGGACCGACCTCGGCCACCTCGGCCCCGGCCACCCCGACGGCGGCCCCGGCAGCCCCGACCGCTCCATCCGCCCCCTCCGGCGTGACCGCCACCTCGGGGGCCAACGGCGCCTCGTCGGTGACCTGGACGGCACCGGCCAGCAACGGCGGATCGGCCGTCACCGGGTACACCGTCACCGCGGCGCCGACCTCGCCGGTCCGGGCCGCCTTCTACTACCCGTGGTTCACCGAGACGTGGGGGAGCCTCACCACGCCCGACACCCACTACCACCCGACCGCCGGCTTCTACAGCTCGGACACCGCTGCGGTGACCTCCCGCCACATCCAGGAGATGACCTACGCGGGCATGGATGCCGCCATCGCCTCCTGGTGGGGCCAGGGCCAGCACAACGAGGCCAGCCGCATCCCCGCCCTCCTCAACGACCCGGCCAACAACTCCAACGGCAAGAACCTGAAGTGGTCGCTCTACTACGAGCGGGAGAGCACCGGCGACCCGACGGTCACCCAGATCAACGCCGACCTGTCGTACATCTCGGCCAACTACGCATCCAACCCGAACTACCTGCACATCGGCGGCAAGCCCGTCATCTTCGTCTACACCGACGGCCTCGATGCGTGCCCGATGGCCCAGCGGTGGCACGATGCCAACACGCTCGGCTTCTACGTGGTCCTCAAGGTCTTCAGCGGCTACGCCACGTGCACCGCCCAGCCCGACGGCTGGCACCAGTACGGGCCGGCCTCGGCCACCGACGCCCAGAGCAAGTACTCCTACACGATCTCCCCGGGGTTCTGGCTCTACACCGAGGCGACGCCCCGGCTGGCCCGCCTGACCGATGCCCAGTGGTCGGCCAACATCGCCGCCATGGTCGCCTCCAAGGCGCAGTTCCAGCTGGTCACCACCTTCAACGAGTGGGGTGAGGGGACCGCCGTGGAGCCGGCCACCGAGTGGTCCTCGGCCAGCGGCTACGGCACCTACATCGACGCCCTCCACGCCCAGCTCGACACCGGCTCGGCCACCCAGGTGGACACGGCCAGCTGCACGACCACCACCACCTCGTGCACCGTGACGGGCCTCACCAACGGGACGGCCTACACGTTCACCGTCACGGCCACCAACGCCGTGGGCACCTCGCCGGCGTCGGCCGCCTCGGCGCCGGCCACCCCGGCGGCACCGACCACGGTCCCCGGTGCGCCCACCGGCGTGTCGGCCACCTCGGGCCTCAACACCGCCTCGGTGGTCAGCTGGACGGCGCCGGCCAGCAACGGCGGCTCCGCCATCACCGGCTACACGGCCACGGCATCGCCTGGCGGCAAGACGTGCACCACCAGCGCCACGTCGTGCACCGTGACGGGCCTGACCAACGGGACGGCCTACACGTTCACCGTCACGGCCACCAACGCCGTGGGCACCTCACCGGCGTCGGCCGCCTCGGCGCCGGCCACCCCGACGACCGCCGGCACCAGCGCCAAGGTCATGGTGATCATGGAGGAGAACCACTCCCAGGCGGAGGCCTACGCCTCGATGCCGTACCTGGCCGGCCTGGCCTCCACCTACGGCAAGGCCACCCAGTACTCGGCCATCGGCCACCCCTCCCTCCCCAACTACCTGGAGATCTGGGGTGGGTCGGCCTTCGGCGTCACCACCGACTGCAGCGTGGGGTGCGGACCGACCGGGGCAGCAGACACCTCGGTGTGGGACCAGACCATCGCCGCCGGGAAGCCGGCCAAGGCCTACCAGGAGTCGATGAACTCGAACTGCCAGACCGGCGGCTCGACGGGCTACGTGGCCCGCCACAGCCCGTGGCCCTACTTCACCAACGCCGTCAGCCGGGCCAACTGCACGGCCAACGACGTGCCGCTCACCGCCCTCCAGGCCGACATCACCGCCGGCTCCCTTCCGGTCACCGGTGAGCTCACGCCCAACCTGACCGACGACTGGCACGACGGCACGGCCGCCCAGGCCGATGCCTTCCTCCAGACCTGGGTGCCCGCCCTGATGGCCGGACCGGACTACACCGCCGGACGCCTCACCATCATCATCGTGACCGACGAGGACGACTCGTCGGCCGCCAACAACGTGGCCTTCACCGTCATCAACCCCGCCCTCCACGGGGTGACGGTGACCACGGCAGCGAACCACTACTCGCTGACCCGGTGGCTCGACGACAACGCCGGGGCACCCCGCCTCGGCGGGGCCTCGGGTGCCGTCGACCTGCGGGCGGCGTTCGGGCTGTAGGGGTCGGGAGGCGGCCGATGCTCGTCCTCCGGTTTTCGGATTCTCGCTATCCGGATACTCCCGACCCCGCCGGTCTGTCGATATACGAAGTGATGACCGTGCCCCCGTCTCGAGCGATCTTCCAGACGCGGCCCACATGGCAGAGCGTGAATGCACGCCCATCAACGGGGTCCTCCATCCAATCGCCGAATCGGACAGCTTGGCGGAGTCGCGCCCGGACAGGGCCCTCGATACCTGGGTCTTCAGCGTCAATGCCCAATGTCTTTCCGATGTTGTGACGGGCACTCAGCGAGAGATGGCAGGTTTCGGCATCGATGATCGCCTTGACCTGCACCAGGGTCAGATCCGGTCCCGCCGGTAGGTGCGCTCGCCCGAGAGCCCGGCCGAACCTGGAGGGGACCTTCTGATGCACCTGGCTCGGGGTGCGCTCGAAGTGATTCGTCGAATAGGAGGTGAGGCAGCCGCCATCGGGGGTGATGCGGCCGTTGAAGCCCTTCCAGGCAATGGAGTGCCCGCCCGAGGGCAGCCGCCGGTAGTGGCCTTCCGACAGCGCAAGTCTGGCAAAGAGGCGGAGCTCGTCGATGGCCACCAACGCATCGACCATGTGATGGGCAGTGAAGAGTTGCTGGACGCGGACGGAGACCTTCATGCCGTCGGCATCGAACGTCGCTACATCCAGATCGGGAAGGCATCGTGCTTCGTCGGTCCCCGAACGGGGACCGACGTCGTCGAACCAGTCCCACTCTTCATTGACAGTGAGTCGGGGTTTCCGCCTATCCGGCACATGACTCCGGCCAGGCGGCCGGCGATCGGGGAGCACCACTCTGTGTGATTCGATCCCGCAATGGGCATCGTCGATCGAGACGATCCGATCGCAATCGGCACCCGAGAGGAATCTGCACCTCGCAACGGGAGGCCCCCCGTCCCGACGATACGCACCGGTTCGGTCCGAACCGAGCGCATGCCGGTCTGTTCGTTCGTCTTCCATACGAACTCCCGGACCCGGCTCCGCTCGCCTACATGCAGTGCTGACAGGGTTGGAGCCCGTCACGCACCGCAAGACCACGCGCCACATCGACGACGTCAGACGCCGTTCCACCGCGTTCTTCCACGCGGCGTTGGCCATCGGCGAGAGCCGGACACGTTGGGACTCTGTGATACGCGGACGATGCCGCTGCGCGGTAGACCGTTGCTGGAAGATCTGTCGGTCGACAGCGTCCGCAGAACGCGATGCCGTCTTCATCACACGTAGCCCCGCTGTCCCACTCGGCCTGAGTCATCTTCACGCCGTGTCGTCCCCTCGTTACTCAGTCGTCACCGTTCGAGCGCTTGCACTCTGATCCTTTGACTTCTGATCGGAGAGTGATCGGCGATCTATTCGACCCATTGAATGGAGCAATCTCCAGTCTCACCTTCCGTGACGACCTTCGCCACTTCGCTCGGAGTTCCGACTCATGATCAGCGAATGAGCCCCTCGCCCAATCTGGCCCCGCGAGATCCCTACACCCCCCTCCGACGGGTCCGGCCAGTGCTCAGGTCAGGAGGCGGATCACCGGCGGGGCCAGCGCCGTCACCAGGAGTGCGGCCAGGACCATCGACACGGCAGCGGCTGCGCCGGTGGCCTGGCCCTCGGTGAGCGCCTCGGCCACCCCCTGGCCGCTGCCGATCCCGCCCAGCGCGGCACCCCGGGCCACCGGGCCCTGGACGCCGAGGGCGGTCAGGAGGCGGGGGCCGAGGACCGTGACGATGAGCGCGTAGAGGACGACCATGCCGGCCACCAGGCTCGGGTCGGCCCCCACCCGTGGCGCGACGGCGACGGCCACCGGGGCGGTCGCCGTCTTGAGCCCGAGTGCGGCCTCGACACCATGGGGCATCCCCAGCAGCCGCCCCAGCACCAGCGCAGCGGCCATGGTGACCAGGGTGCCCAGGGTCAGCCCGATCCCCAAGGGCGCAGCGTTGGCGAAGAGGACCCGCCGGTGCCGGTGGAACGGGACCGCCAGGGCCACCGTGGCCGGGCCGAGGAACCAGGTGATGATCCGGCCGGCGTGGGCGTACCCCGAGACGTGGATGGGCGTGACCGTCACGACCACCATCAGGACCGGAGCAGACAGGATGACCGGCCCGAGGAGGGGCGAGGGCCACCGGGCCCGGACCCGCAGGCTGGCCGCATAGGCGCCGACGGTGAGCACCACCGAGACCACGGTGACCAGCACGGTGCCCGCCGTCACTGCTCCTCCTCCGGGCCCCGGTCCCACCGGGACGCCAGTCCGCCGGTGACGGCCACCCCCGCCGCGGCGGTCACCACGAGGATGGCCACGAGCGCGATGCCGTGGCCCCGCACCAGCGAGGACGGGAGTCCCAGGAGGCCGACCACGAGGGGGATGAAGAAGAAGGCGAGGTGACGGTTGAAGAGCCCGGCGGCGGGCTCGAGCCACTCGGCGCGGACGACGCCGAGGGCGAGGAGCGTGTAGAGGACGAGCATCCCCAGGACGTTGCCCGGGAGGGGCAGGTGGAGGACGGCGACCACCCAGCGGCCCAGCTGGCTCAGGGCCACCAGACCGCCCAGCTGGACGACTGTGGCGGCGACGACCACGGACCGATGGCGGAGGCCCGGACGCGCACCACCGTCCGGACGCCCGGTGCCGGCGCTCACGAGAGGGGGCCGGAGCTGCCGTCCGGCTCGCAGCCAGGACCCACGACCATGGCCGCGCACCCTACGGCACCGACCCCGTGGTCACGCGACATGGGCGCAGCGGCGACCACGCTGGGTAGCCGCCGCGCGTGTCCGACGGGCACGCCTTGTGGTTACCCAATTGTGATGATGGTGATCCGCCGGTCAGCCGTCACAATGCAGGCGGCGGACGTGTCGGGCACTTGAGTGCCCCAGCGCGATCTGCCGCAGAGCACCGACACCGGAAAGGCGAACTCCCTGTGCTGAAGACCCGACTGGCCGCCGCATCGGCCATCGCCGCCAGCGTCCTGCTGGCCACACCCGCCGTCGCGCACGCCGGCGGACCCAAGCCCCCCACGCCGGGCGGCAACACGACCATGACCGTCATCGCCTCGGGTCTCGACAACCCACGCGGCCTCTCCATGGGCAACGGCGGCACGCTGTACGTCGCCGAGGCAGGGCTCGGCTCCGGCTCGGCCGCCACCGGCGTCCAGGCCGGTCTCGGCCAGACAGGTGCGATCACCGCCGTGGCCCGGGCCGGCAGCGCCAACCCCGGACAGGCGCGGATCGCCACCGGGCTGTGGTCGGCCGCCTCCGACGAGGGCAACGGCCTGGAGGCGATCGGCCTCGACGGGATCTCGGCCTACGGCAGCGGCACCCACAGCGGCGTCGTCGGCGTCTACGGCACGGGGGGCGTTCCCGGCACCGACCTGGGCAACGTCGTGGCCTACCCCGCACGAGGTGCGGCCAAGACGCTGGGCGCCGTCGGCGCGGCCGACCTGGCCTGGACCGGAGCACATGCGTCGGACCCCTGGGCCCCCGCCGGGCAGTTCCCGGATGCCAACCCCTACGGCGTCCTGGTGACGGGCGGCCACACCTACGTGGTGGACGCCGCTTCCAACACGCTGGACGAGGTGCTGGCCGACGGGACCGTCCAGATCCTGGCCTACATCCCCAACACGCCGATCAGCGATGCCGTGCCGACCTGCGTGGCCAAGGGCCCCGATGGCGCCCTCTACGTGGGCACCCTGGCCCTGGCCGACTTCTTCGCCCACGGGCCGGGGACGGCCACCGTCTACCGGGTCGACCCGGCTACCACCAACCCGGCCGACCTCGCCACGGTGCTGAGCGCGGCCACCGTGTGGGCGACCGGCCTGTCCACGGTCACCGGCTGCACGTTCTCGCAGGCCGGTGACTTCTACGCCGCCGAGATGTTCACCGGCGACGTCGTGAAGGTGCCCTTCGCCCACCCGGCCACCGGCCGCACGGTGATCGGCGCCGGCCAGCTGGTCCTCCCCAACGGCGTGGCCGTGGACAAGAACGGCGCCATCTACGTCTCCGACCACTCGGACGCCACCACCGCCGGTGCCGGGCGGGTGGTCCGCTACCGGACGGGCGGCAAGCACTGACGGCGGCGGGCCCCGCCCGCTGCCACCCCGACGACGCCCGGGCCCAGATCGGAAGAGCGTCGTGTAGGGAAAGAGTGTAGATCTCGGTGGTCGCCGTATCATTAAAAAAAA
>CAXBRB010000145.1:0-7029 GCA_963977795.1 uncultured Acidimicrobiaceae bacterium | reverse complement strand
CCGGGGGTCACGGGACGGCCCGACCGGTGACGGCGGCCACCGGGATGCGGGTGGGCCTGTGCGTGGTGGTGGCCGTCGTGTCCCTGGCCGCCTCGGTGCGGGTGGCCACCATGCCGGCCCTCGCCCGAGCCTCGGACCCCACGGTCGGCCGCCTGACTGATCTGGTGGTCCCCTTCCTCCATCCGGGGAGCCGGGTCTTCGTCGGGGACAGCGGCGCCGGCACGGAGGACACCAAGCTGCTCGACACCGAGGAGTTCATCGGGCTGGTCAACCTCCTCGACGAGCGGGGCTACCGGCCGACGGTGAACCACGTGTGGCGCACCGAGTTCGGGCCGGGCTACCAGACGACCGGCCGGGAGCCCCGCCAAGTGGTCCTCACCACCTGGGACCCGACGTCGCCGACCCAGCCTGGCTACGCCGGGAAGGCCGGGGACATGGCGGTGACCATCACCGACGGATCCGGGGCGCCGGTGGGCCGGGCCCCCTGAGCACGCCCCTCGGCGCTGCACCCGACATGCTCCCCGAGGTGACAAGGGCCCTGGGTAGGATCGACGGTGTCGTGACGGCACGGATCGCGGAGTGCGACGGGCTCCGGAACGCAGTGACGGGCAGCCAGGGGGCGCCATGACAGTCCAGAGCGAGCCGGCGGCCGACGAGCGGTTCCTCCCGTCCGGGGAGGAGGCGGGCACGGCGCCGGACGACCGGCGGTTCCGCCCTGACGTCGAGGGCCTCCGGGCCGTCGCCGTGGCCCTGGTGGTGCTCTACCACGCCGGCCTCCCCGGCCTGACCGGCGGGTTCGTCGGCGTCGACGTCTTCTTCGTGATCTCCGGCTTCGTCATCACCGGGCTGCTGCTCCGGGAGCGGGCGGCCAGCGGCCGCACCTCGACGCTGGACTTCTATGCCCGCCGGGTCCGGCGCATCCTCCCCGTGGCCACGCTGGTGATCCTGCTCACGGTGGCCGCCTGCTACGTCCTGCTCGGATCGGTCAACGGGAACAACGTGGCCGACGACGGCCGGTGGGCCGCCGTCTTCCTGGCCAACTTCCACTTCCTCGAGGTGGGGACCAACTACCTCCAGTCGCTGCGGCCGCCGTCCCCGCTGCAGCACTACTGGTCCCTGTCGGTGGAGGAGCAGTTCTACATCGTCTTCCCGACCCTCTTCCTGGTGGTGGCCGCCCTCCGCAGCCGCCTCTCGACCCGCCTGCGGATGACGGCGGTCCTCGGGGCCGTCATCGTGGCCTCCTTCACCTGGTCGGTGGTCCAGACCCACCTCCACCCGGCCGCCGCCTACTTCTCCCCGCTGACCCGGGCCTGGGAGCTGGCCCTCGGCGGCCTGGTCGCCGTGTGCACGCCGTGGCTGAAGCGCCTGGAGGGGCAGCTGGCCACGGTGATGACGTGGGCGGGCCTGGCCGCCATCATCTATGCGTCGTTCCGCTTCGACGCCCTGACGCCCTACCCGGGATCGGCGGTGGCCGTCCCGGTAGTCGGGGCGGCCCTGGTCATCGCCGGCGGCGCGGTGGTGCCGGCCCGGGGCGCCGAGTCGGTGCTGGGACTCGGCGGGATGCAGTGGGTGGGCCGGCGGTCCTACTCCCTCTATCTCTGGCACTGGCCGCTGCTGATCATCGCCGCCGAGTATCTGTCCAAGACCCACCTGACCTTCCTCCAGAACGTCCCGCTGGTGGCGGCGGCCGTGGTCCTCTCGATGGCCTCCTACCGGTTCCTGGAGAACCCGGTCCGCCACCTGAAGACCCCCTCGGGCCCCACCGTGGCCGTCGGCGCCTTCGGAGTCCTGGCCACCGTGGCCCTGCTCAGCGTGGTCATCTCGGTGGAGACCGTGGTCCCGCCCCGGTACCACGTGGTGCCGGCGGCGAACACGGCCGAGGTGGTCCGCCAGGTGGCCGCGGCACCCCGGATCACGTCGCTGCCGCCCAACCTGGAGCCGTCGCTCTCCCAGGCCGGCAACGACTGGGCGGCGTGGAACGGGAACCTCTACACGCCGTGCGCCGACACCGCCGACATCTCGGCCTACAGCGAGAAGCTCTGCGCCCTCGGCGACGCCGGCAGCACCCACACCATGATCGCCATCGGCGACTCCCACACCATCATGTGGCTGCCCGCCTACCAGGCCATGGCCAAGGCCAACCACCTGCGCCTGTTCGTCCTGGTGAAGTACTTCTGCCCGGCCGCCCTGGTGACGGTGGTCAACCCGCCGGGGGCGGGGAACATCGGCGGCCCCTACGAGTCGTGCATCTCGTGGCACAACTGGGTGGTGGCGGTGATCAACTCGATCAAGCCGGACCTGGTGGTCGTGTCCCAGGACTCGCTCTACAAGACCCCGGCCACGGCCACGTCCAAGCCGGACTTCTTCAGCGAGGCCGCCTGGCGCAAGGGCGTGACGTCGCTCTTCGATGCCATGAAGATCCCCGACCAGGACAAGGTGTTCCTGGGCAACATCCCGATGCTGCCCACCTCCGGGCCGGCCTGCCTGGCCCAGCACCCCGGTGACGTCCAGGCCTGCTCGGCCCCGGTGGCGAAGTCGCTGGTCCATCTCAACCCGGCGGAGCAGGCGGGCACCCTGGCCGCCCATGCCCGCTACGTCGAGACCACCCCGTGGTTCTGCTCGGCCACGTGCACGGCGGTGGTGAAGAACTACGGCGTCTACCTCGACCAGTTCCACGTCACCGGGACCTACGCCAAGTACCTGACCAACGTGCTGGCCGAGGGGCTCGGCTATGGGCCGGTCGGCTGACCCGGCTGCGGCTGCCGACGGGGCGGATCCTGGTGCCTGAGGATGCTGGTGCCTGAGCCCGGGCCCGACGTCCTCACCCCGGACGACGCCGGAGGCACGGCCCCCGGGGACCGGCGCTTCCGCCCCGACGTCGAGGGCCTCCGTGCCGTGGCCATCGTGCTCGTCGTCCTGTTCCACGCCCGGGTCCCCCACGTCGGGGGCGGCTACGTGGGCGTCGACGCGTTCTTCGTGATCTCGGGATTCGTCATCACCGGGGTCCTCCTCCGCCGGCAGGCGGCCGACGGGCGGACCTCGGCCCTGGCGTTCTACGCCCGACGGTTCCGGAGGATCCTGCCGGCGTCGACGCTGGTGATCGTGGCCACGGTGGTGGCTGCCTACGTCGTCGACGGCCGGGCCCTCGGGTCGATGACCGCCGACGACGGGAGCTGGGCGGCGGTGTTCCTGGCCAACGTCCACTTCGCCGCCCAGGCCGGCCCCGGGGCGGCGCTGCGCCCGCTGTCCCCCTTGGGCACGTTCTGGTCCCTCTCGGTGGAGGAGCAGTTCTACCTGGTCTTCCCGGCGGTCTTCATCGCCGCCTTCACCTGGGCGGCGACCCGGAGGCCCCGGTCGGTGCTGGCCGGCGTGCTCGTCGTGTCGAGCCTGGCGTCGTTCACGCTCTGCGTGCTCCAGACCCACCAGCTGGCCGGCACGGCCTACTTCTCGCCCTTCACCCGGGCCTGGGAGTTCTCCGTCGGGGCGCTGGTGGCCCTGGGGACCCCCTGGTTCGGACGGCTCGGGTCCCGGGGTGCGGCGGCCCTGACGTGGGCGGGCCTGCTGGTGGTGATCGGTTCGGCGCTGGCCTTCACCCCCGCCACGGTCTATCCCGGGGCCCTGGCGGCGGTTCCCGTGCTCGGGGCGGCCGCCGTCATCGCCGGCGGCTGCGCCGACCCCCGGGCCGGCTGCGAGCGGCTCCTCGGGACGGCGTCCGTCCTCTGGGTGGGGCGGCGCTCCTACTCGTGGTACCTGTGGCACTGGCCGGTGCTGATCGTCTACGCCGAGCAGGGCGGCAACCCGCCGTTCTCCCTGGGCGTGCGTCTGCTGCTGATGGCGGCGGCCCTCGGCCTGGCGGCGGCGACCTACACCTGGGTGGAGGACCCGGCGCGCAAGATCCGCTCCCGTGCCGGTGTCACCGTGGTGGCCGGACTGGTGGGCTCCGTTGTGCTGGCCGGCGTCCTCACCGTGGTGTCGGAGGCCGTCCGGTGACGGTCGCCCACGGTGCCGTCGGGACTGCAGGACCCTGTCGCCCGGACGGGCGCTCCCGGTAGGGTCTGGAGGTGGACGAGGTGCACGGGCTGCCGGGGCAGGGCCCCCCTGAGACCGCTCTGGCCGGCAGGGCCGGCGACGGGGCCCCGGACCACGCCCCCGAAGACGGACGCATCCCGCCGTCGACGGGCGCAACCGCCACTGCGTTGCCGTCCGGCCCGACCGTGGCACCGCACCACTTCCCGGCCTTCGACGGCCTGCGCGCCATCGCCGCCATCCTGGTGCTGCTCGTCCACACCTCGTTCATCTCGGGGATCACCTTCACCTCCCCGTTCGGCATCTACACCGGGCGCATGGAGATCGGGGTCTCGGTCTTCTTCCTCATCTCGGGGTTCCTCCTCTACCGCCCCTTCGCCATCTCCCACCTGACCGCCAACCCGGCTCCGAGGACCGGAGCGTTCTGGGAGCGCCGGATCCTGCGCATCGTCCCCGCCTACTGGGTCGCCCTCACCGTCACGACCTACGTGCTCCACGTCACCAAGATCGACCCGGGCATCCGCCAGGTGGCCATCCACTACCTGTTCCTCCAGATCTACTTCCCGTCCTCGGCCACCATGGGGCTGGGGCAGGCCTGGTCCCTGTGCACGGAGATGAGCTTCTACCTCGCCCTGCCGGCCATCGCCTGGGCCATCGGGAGGCGGCGGCGGAGCCAGGACCGTCAGGTGCGGGCCGAGCTCGTCGCCATCGCCGTCCTCTACCTGGTGAGCGTGGCCTTCCGCCTGTGGGCGCTCAACCTCCCGGTCACCAAGCTGGTGGACGGCCAGCCGCAGTTCATCTGCGTCCCCCACTGCGCGGTCAGCGCACCGGTGGCGCTGGTGCTCCCGCTGTGGCTCCCGGCCCGGATCGACCTGTTCGCCCTGGGGATGCTGCTGGCCGTCGGGAGCGCGTGGTGGTCGGAGCGGCGGTCCGAGCCCCTCTGGCTCTCGGCGCGGTGGGTGCCGTGGACGGCATGGGCGGGGGCGGCCGTGGTGTTCTGGGCCACGGCCCATCTGGGGAGCCCCCTCTCGCCGACCACCCCGCAGTCGCCGGGACGGGAGATGGCCATGCAGGCCCTGTACGGAGCGTTCGCCTTCCTCGTCCTGGTGCCCGCCGTGTTCGGACCCCAGGACCGCTCCGCGGTGCGCCGGCTGCTCCGGTCGTGGCCGATGGCGGCGCTCGGCGTCATCTCCTACGGCATCTTCCTCTGGCACCTGCCCATCGCCAACGAGTACCTCAAGGTCACCAACACCCCGGTGTTCGCCGCGTCGTTCTGGGTGCTGACCTCAGTGGTGTTCGTGGTGTCGGTGGTGGTGGCGTCGGCCAGCTACTTCGGCCTCGAGAAGCCCTTCCTCCGACTGAAGGGCCGCCTCGGGTGGTGGAACCGGCCGACCGGGCGGGCCGCCGCCGAACAGGCCGATGTCGGCCGCGTGGTGTTGGCCGCAACTGTTGGTGCAGCCCGAGATGTTGATGCGGACGCCGCCCACCTCGGCGAGTCCCTCGTCTTCCAGGCGTTCGCCGATGGCCTTCGCCAAACCGCGCGACTGTGTGACTGCGATGTTGCAGGTGTCGGCGCCCGGGCACGCAACGACGTCGCGCGACAGTTCGGCGCCGGGGCGGGCCATGCCGATGGCTTCGAGACGCTCGAACAGCACGGGGAGTTGTGCCTCGGTGAGGCCGCGGAACACCACGTTCTGACGGTTCGACAGGCACACATCGGCCGACAGTTCGCGCTGGATGCTGGCGAGCGACCGGAACTGTGAGGCAGTGATGTCGCCGAGAGCCGCGTAGGCGACCGCCGAGACGGTGTTGTTGGCGGCGCCACGCACCACGCTGGTGGCCACCCAACGGCCGTAGGGATCGCGGGGTGTGATGGCCACGGCAACGCCCTGACCAACCGCAGTGACCTCGCCCGAGGTGGCGGCACCGGCAGCCGAGTCGCCGGCAGCCTGCACGATCGGCGGAATGCCACCGGGCCAGCTCGACGATGCCGGCAGCGTGTGGCGCACCTTCAGCACTCGGCGGCGCAACTCGTCGATACCGAGCGTGTCGACGAGCCACTTCAGACGGGCGCGCAACTTGTTGTCGCGGTTGCCGGCCTGGTCGAACACGCGCAGCACCGCTTCGATGGTGGGCAGCAGGTCTTCGCGCGACGTGAAGTCTTCGAGCGCCAGCGCCGGGTGCGGCGTGGCGCCCAGACCCCCGGCGATGTACACCCGGAAGCCCTGCTCCACTGTTCCGTCGTCGAGCGTGCGGGTGACGGCCACCACGCCCGCGTCGTTGAACATGGCCTGACCGCAGTCGGTGCTGCAGCCACTGAAGTTGATCTTGAACTTGCGCGGCAGGCGCTGGCCGAGCGGGTTGCGCACGAAATGCTCGTAAGCGGCCTCGGCCCAGGGGGTGACGTCGAGCACCTCGTGCGGGCAGGCGCCGGCAAGGTGACAGGCCATCACGTTGCGCACGGTGTCGCCGCAGGCCTCGCGGCTGGTGAGCCCCACCGAGCCGATGAGGCGCATCACCTCGGGCACCTTGGTGAGTTCGACGTAGTGGACCTGCACGTTCTGGCGGGTGGTGATGTGGCCCCAGCCACGCGAGTAGGCCTCGCTGATGTGGGCCATCATGTCGAGCTGCTCGGGTGTGATGGTGCCGGCGGGCAACTTGATGCGCACCATCTGGTTGGTGCCGCCCTGACGCTGGCCGTAGATGCCGTTGTTGAGCCGCATCACGCGGAACACATCTTCGCCGATCTCGCCGGCGAGGTAGGCGGCAATGGCCTGCTCGAAACGCTCGATGTCGCGCTGTTGTTCGGCGTCGAGGTCTCGCGGTGCAGGGATGATCGGGGTGGCGCCCACGGCAACTCCAAAGGATCGGGGTAATTCCCGACCAAAGGTATCAGGAATCAATCTGAACCGGCAGTAGGAACCTCCGCTTGTTGCCCATTGTCGCCTGATCAGTCGCCCGGGTTCTCGCCGATCTCGCGGAGTGCGTCGCGGAGCGCTACAC
>CAXBRB010000144.1:0-7054 GCA_963977795.1 uncultured Acidimicrobiaceae bacterium | reverse complement strand
GGGCACCCCGGCCCGCCCGACTCCCCTCGGCCGGCCCGAGGCGGTGTCCGCCCCCCACGTGGGCCCCATCGACGGGTACTCGGTCCGCCTGGTGGCCTCCCGCACCCTCTACGACCTGGGCGACGCCACCACCGCCGTGCCCGCCCTGGCCGGCCTGGTGCCGGCCGGCGTGCTCCGGGCCAACCCCCACGACCTCGACGACCTCGGGGTGGGGGCGGGCGGGTCGGTCCGCCTGCGCTCGGCCTCGGCCTCCGCCGTGGTCCCGGTGGCCCCCGACCCCACGCTGCCGCGTCGGGTGGTGTCGGCCGACTTCAACGTGCCCCTGGGCGAGGAGACCGTGGCCGACCTGATCGACCGGACCTTCCCCGTGGTGGACCTGCGGATGGAGACCCCGTGAGCCCGCTGGCCCACCTCCCGGGCCTCCTGGCCGCCGGCGACCCGCTCTTCGCCAAGGGCGTGGGCTGGGCCGTCCTGCTCATCGTCCTGGTGAAGGTGCTGGTGGTCTTCGGCGCCCTCATGGTCTCGGTCATGCTGATGATCTGGTTCGAGCGCAAGGTCATCTCCGACATGCAGAGCCGGATCGGCCCCAACCGGGCCGGCCCCTTCGGCATCGCCCAGACCCTGGCCGACGGCATCAAGCTCTTCTTCAAGGAGGACCTGATCCCCGACCGGGCCGACCGGTTCGTCTTCAAGCTGGCGCCCTACCTCACCATCATCCCGGCCTTCCTGGCCTTCGCCATCGTGCCCATCGGGGGCGAGGTGACCCTCTTCGGCCACACCTTCGAGCTCCAGCTGGCCGACCCGCCCATGGGCATCCTCTTCCTCCTGGCCATGTCGGCCATCGGGGTCTACGGGATCATGCTGGCCGGGTGGGCCTCGGGGTCGAAGTACCCGCTGCTCGGCTCGGTGCGCGCCTCGGCCCAGATGATCTCCTACGAGGCCGCCCTGGGCATGACCGTGGTCATGGTGGTCCTGGTGACCGGGGCGCTCTCCACCCGGGCCATCGTGAACGCCCAGGCCACCCACCTCTGGCAGTGGAACGTCATCCGCCTGGCCGTGGTGCCCTTCGTGATCTTCTTCATCGCCGTGGTGGCCGAGACCAACCGGCCCCCCTTCGACCTGGTCGAGGCCGACCAGGAGCTGGTCGGCGGCTTCGTCACCGAGTACTCGTCGATCCGCTTCGCCCTGTTCTTCCTGGCCGAGTTCATGAACACCATCACCATGTCGGCCATCACGGTGACCCTCTTCTTCGGCGGCCCCGACGGGCCCGTGCCCCACATCCCCCACACCCAGTGGCTCTGGCCCATCCTGTGGTTCCTGGGCAAGACCATCGCCTTCCTCTTCGTCTTCGTGTGGCTGCGCGGCGCGCTGCCCCGGCTCCGCTACGACCAGCTGATGGACCTGGGCTGGAAGCGGCTGATCCCGCTCTCGCTGGGGTGGCTGCTGATCGTGGCCGGCTTCCTGGTGGATGGCTGGTGGGGCGTGGGCATGGCCGTGGCCACCGTGGTCGGCGCCGTGCTGCTCAAGCGGGCCTTCGCCGTGGGGAGCGACCGGGAGTCCACCCGGGCCGTCGTGCCCCCGGTGGGCGTGCGCCTGTGGACCCGGCCCGACGAGTCGGCCGCCCCGTCGACGCCGGGAGGGGAGTCCTGATGGCCGAGTCGTATCCGCCGACCAGCCGCCAGAACTTCTTCGGCGGCTTCAAGCTGACCCTGGAGCACCTGGGCCGACCCCCGGTGACCCGCCAGTACCCGGAGGAGAAGCGTCCCAAGCAGCCGCGCCAGCACGGCCGCCACGTCCTCAACCGGTACGAGGACGGGATGGAGAAGTGCATCGGCTGCGAGCTCTGCGCGGGGGTCTGCCCGGCGGACTGCATCTACGTCCGCGGCCTGGACAACCCGCCGGACCACCCGGTCTCCCCGGGCGAGCGGTACGGGTACGTCTACGAGATCAACTTCCTGCGCTGCATCCACTGCGACATGTGCGTGGAGGCCTGCCCCACCGAGGCCATCACCGAGTCGAAGCTGATGGAGTTCTCCTTCACCAACCGCAACGACGCCATCTACACCAAGGCCGAGCTCCTGGTCGACGACGACGGCCGGCCGCGGAAGCTCCCGTGGGAGGACTGGCGGGAGGGCGACGACCTCCACACCTCGGGGTGGATGCGGGCCACCGCCCCGGCCGGGAGCGCCGCCCACGAGGGCGAGGTCCAGTGGTCGGGCGAGCTCGGCTACGGCACCCGCGCCCCCGAGGGCGGCCAGAGCGGCCACCGGGACGACGCCGCCACCGGGAGCATGCAGCTGCGGGACACCCTCGAGCGCCACCTGCGGCCCCGTGACCTCCCGGCGGCCAAGCGCGGCCCCCGGGGCGCCATCGGCCGGGCCATCGAGAAGGCCCAGCGGTTCGCCCCCGGGTTCGCAAAGAAGCAGCGCCAGGCCGACGAGGAGGCCTACGCAGCAGCCCTGCGGGCCGGCGACGTGCACGGAGCCGCCGGCGTGGCCGACGTGACGGCCGACGCGCCGGGTGACGGCGACGGGGGAGGGGACCAGTGACCGCCCTGGTGCTGCTGCACCTGCTGGCCACCCGGGCCGCCCTGCCCGACGTCGGCGTGTTCTCGGTGGCGGCCGCCATGGTGCTGGCCGGGGCGGTGGGCGTGGTGGTGGCCCGCAACCCGGTCCACTCGGCCCTCATGCTGATCATGACCCTCTTCGGCATCGCCGTGCTGTTCGTGCTCCTGCAGGCCAGCTTCCTGGCCGCCGTGCAGGTCATCGTCTACGCCGGGGCCATCGTGGTCCTCTTCCTCTTCGTGATCATGTTCCTCGGGGTGGACCGCGAGGAGGACCTCGGCCGGGACCGCCTCCGCGGCCAGCGGCCCGTCGCCGTCGGCCTCGTCGTCCTCGGGGTGACCGGCCTGCTCCTGCTGGGCCAGGTCTCGCACTGGACCACCGGCGCCCACAGCGTGGCCGGGCCCGACACGGGCCAGGCCAACGTCAACCTGCTGGGCACCTCCCTCTACACCACGTACCTCTTCCCCTTCGAGGCCACTGCGGCGCTGCTGATCATCGCCGTGGTCGGCGCCGTGGTCCTGGCCCGTCGGCCCGCCGCCCCGGCCCCGGTGGCCGAGGGGGAGGCCGAGCTGGAGGGGGCTGGGGAGGACGTGGCCGACGACCACCTCGCAGAGGCGACCGCCGACGCACCGTCAGCCGACCCCGCCCGCACCGTCGAGGGATCCGAGGTCGGCGCGTGACCGTCAGCCCCCAGTGGTACCTCGGCCTGGCCACCGTGCTCTTCGCCATCGGCGCCCTCGGCGTCCTGGTGCGCCGGAACGTCCTGATCATGTTCATGTGCGTCGAGCTGATGCTGAACGCCGCCAACCTGGCCTTCGTGACCTTCGCCCGGACCATGCAGGACATCGGCGGCCAGGTCCTGGTCTTCTTCGTCCTGGTGGTGGCCGCTGCCGAGGTCGTGGTGGGACTCGGCATCGTCGTGGCCATCTTCCGGCGCCGGGCCAACACCGATGCCGACGAGCTCGCGGCGATGAAGGGCTGAGGGACCGATGCTCCACCTGACCTGGCTGATCATCGCCCTCCCGCTGACCGGTTTCGCCGTCCAGGCGGCCGTGGGCCGCCGCCTCGGCGAGCCGGTGGCCGGCTGGGTGGCCACCGCCTTCTGCGCCGCCTCGTTCGCCGTGGCCGTGGGGGTCTACCTCGACCTGCTGACCGTGGCCGGCCCGGTCCGCTCCTTCCACCAGGACCTCTGGACGTGGATCCCTGTCGACCGCCTCCAGGTCCACGCCGGCCTCTACGTCGACCCGCTGTCGATGACCATGGTCCTCTTCGTCACCGGGATCAGCTCCCTGATCCACCTCTACTCCATCGGGTACATGCACGGGGACCGGGACTTCACCAAGTTCTTCCTCTACCTGAACCTCTTCGTGGCCTCCATGCTCATCCTGGTGCTGGGCTCCAACATGCTCATCACCTTCGTGGGCTGGGAGGGCGTGGGCACCTGCTCCTACTGGCTGATCTCCTTCTGGTTCACCCGGGACGCCGCAGCCAGCGCCGGCAAGAAGGCGTTCATCTACAACCGCATCGGCGACGCCGGCTTCCTCCTAGCCATCTTCCTCACCTGGCAGCAGGTGCACTCGCTCGAGTACCAGGTGGTCTTCGCCCGCCTGGCCGACATCCCGGCCTCCTCGGTCACCGCCATCTGCCTGCTCCTCCTGGTGGGGGTCATGGGCAAGTCGGCCCAGCTGCCCCTCTTCCCGTGGCTGGCCGACGCCATGGAGGGCCCGACCCCGGTGTCAGCCCTCATCCACGCCGCCACCATGGTGACGGCCGGCGTCTACCTCCTCTGCCGGGTCAGCCCCCTGCTCCACGCCAGCCACGCGGCGGCCCTCACCGTGGCCATCGTGGGTGCGGCCACGGCCTTCGTGGCCGCCACCATCGCCTGCGCCCAGCAGGACATCAAGAAGGTGCTGGCCTACTCGACGATCTCGCAGCTGGGCTACATGTTCCTGGCCATCGGCTGCGGGGCATACACGGCGGCCATCTTCCTGATGGTGGCCCACGCCTTCTTCAAGGGCCTCCTGTTCCTGGGCGCCGGGTCGGCCATCCACGGCCTCCACGACGAGCAGGACCTCAAGCGGATGGGCAACCTGCGGGCCTACATGCCCATCACCTTCATCACCTTCGCCATCGGCTGGCTGTGCCTGGCCGCCGTGCCGCCGCTGTCGGGCTTCTGGGCCAAGGGCGATGTGCTGGAGAACACCTGGGCCGCCCACCCCGCCCTGTGGGTGGTGGGCATCGTCACGGCCTGCCTGACCGCCTACTACATGAGCCGGCTCACCGGCCTGGCCTTCTTCGGCGCCGACCGTTGGCCCGAGGCCGCCGAGCAGCCCGACCTCGACCCGGCCAACGCCCGCCACGCCCACGGGCCCATCGCCGAGCCGCACGAGTCCCCATGGATCATGACGATCCCGCTGTGGATCCTGGCCTTCTTCGCCACCTTCGCCGGCGTCATGGCCCTCACCGGCAGCCGGTTCTCGCTGGCCCGCTGGGTCGACCCGGTCTTCGGGTCCACGCTGTTCGAGCCGGGCCTGTCGTCCTCGGCCAAGTGGACCCTGGCCCTGATCGACGCCGCGGTGGCCGTGGTCTTCGTGGTCATCGGCCTGCGCCTGTGGACGGCCCGGGCCTACCGGCCGGCCCTGGAGCGGTCGTTCCTGCTCCGCTCCTGGTACATCAACGAGGCCTACGACGCCGTCCTCGGACGGCCCTCCACCCGGCTGGCCGGCTTCCTGGCCCACACCGTGGACACCAAGGTCATCGACGGGGCGGTCACCGGGGTGGCCGCTGCCGTGAAGGGCACGGGCTCCCTGCTCCGACGGACCCAGACCGGCTACGTGCGCACCTACGTGCTCGGCATCACCTTCGGGACCGTGGTGATCCTGGCCTTCATGCTGACCCGGATGTGGTGGGGCTGATGACGACCTCCTTCCCGTACCTGGCCGTCCTGGTCCTCCTCCCCGTGGTCGGTGCGGTGGCCGTGGCCGCCGTGCCCCGGGGCAAGGTGGCGCCCTGGTTCCACGAGGCCCTCGGCGCCGTGGTGACCGTGTGCACCCTGGGGGTGGCCGTGGCCGTGGCCGTGGCCTTCAAGACCGGGGTGGGCGGCTACCAGATGGTCAGCACCCACAACTGGGCGCCGGGTCTGGGCACCCGCTGGTCGGTGGGCATCGACGGGATCTCCCTCTTCCTGGTCCTCCTGACCGCCGTGCTCTTCCCGCTGGCCATCCTGGGAGCCCGGGTGCGCCGCGACCCGAAGACGTTCGTGGCCTGGCTGCTCGTCCTCGAGGCCGCCTGCATGGGCAGCTTCGTCTCGCTGGACCTGGTCCTCTTCTTCCTCTTCTTCGAGCTCACCCTGGTCCCCTCGTACTTCCTCATCGGGGGGTGGGGCTTCGCCCGCCGGGGCTATGCGGCGATCAAGTTCTTCGTCTACACCTTCGCCGGCTCGGCCTTCCTCCTGGTCGGCATCGTGGCCGTCGCCTTCCTCCACCGGAGCCAGACCGGGGTCTTCACCTTCGAGCTCCCGGTGCTGATGCACACCCACCTCTCGGGCACCGAGGGCGTGCTGCTGTTCTGCGCCTTCACCGCCGCCTTCGCCGTCAAGGCGCCGCTCTTCCCCTTCCACACCTGGTCGCCTGACGCCTACTCGGAGGCCCCGACGGCCGCCGCCATCCTCCTCATCGGGGTCATGGCCAAGCTGGGGACCTACGGCATCGTCCGCTTCGACCTCAACCTCTTCCCCCAGGCCAGCCGGACGGCCGCCCCCTACGTGCTGACCCTGGCGGTCATCGGCATCACCTATGGCGCCCTGGTGGCCTGCGCCCAGCGCGACCTCAAGCGCCTCCTGGCCTACTCGTCGCTGGCCCAGATCGGCTTCATCGCCCTGGGCACCTTCGCCCTCAACAGCCAGGGCCTGGCCGGCGGGGTCCTCCAGATGGTCAACCACGGCCTGGTGGCCGCCGCCCTCTTCCTGCTCGTCGGGTGGATCTACGAGCGCCGGAAGACCTGGCAGATCTCCTCGCTGAAGGGGCTCCAGTCGCCGGCCCCGGTGCTGGCCGCCGTCTTCACCGTGGTGATGCTGGCCTCCATCGGCGTGCCCGGCCTCAACGGCTTCGTCGGCGAGTTCCTCGTCCTGCTGGGCACGTTCGTGTCCCACCGCTGGTGGGCCGTGGTGGCCACGGCCGGCGTGATCGTGGCCGCCGTCTACCTCCTCTGGGGCTACCAGCAGGTCTTCCACGGCGAGCCCACGGCCGAGGACACCGAGCGCACCCGCGACCTCCGGTGGACCGAGCGCCTGGTGGTGGCCCCGCTGCTGCTGCTCATCGTGCTCCTCGGCGTCTTCCCCAAGCCGGTCCTGGACCGCGTCACGCCGTCGGTCAACCGGATCGTGGTCCACGTGGACACGGTCACCCGCACCCCGGTCCCGGCCGAGCTCCGCCGGGCCGCCGCCGCCGATGCCGCGGCCACGGCGGCCGCCGGGGGCGAGACGGCCTGGT
>CAXBRB010000143.1:0-7073 GCA_963977795.1 uncultured Acidimicrobiaceae bacterium | reverse complement strand
CAGGCGCTGGACCGCTGCGGACGTCGGGACGTCGAGCCCGCGTGTTGGATAGAGGAGGACGAGCGCGTGTGGCCGTCTCGCGAGCTCCCTTGCCACGGCGAAGCGCTGTGCGTTGCCGCCCGAGAGGGTGCCGGCGCGCCGGTCGGGCTCCGCCGGTCCGCCGTGGCGGCCCCGGTAGCCTGTCCGGGTGGACGTCGAACGGGTGCTGCTGGCCGAGCCGAGAGGGTTCTGCGCCGGGGTGGAGAAGGCCATCAAGGCCCTGGCCTGGATGGTCCGGGTCTTCGAGCCGCCCGTCTACTGCTATCACGAGATCGTCCACAACCGGCACGTGGTCGACCGCTTCCGGGCCCAGGGGGTGGTCTTCGTCGACGACGTCGACGACGTGCCCGCCGGGGCGCCCCTCATGCTCTCGGCCCACGGGTCGGCCCCCGAGGTCATCGACACGGCCCGGACCCGGGGCCGGGTGGTGGTGGACGCCGTGTGCCCGCTGGTCACCAAGGTCCACCACGAGATGAAGGTCCGGGCCCGCAAGGGCTACACCGTCCTCTACGTGGGCCACAGCGGCCACGAGGAGGCGGTGGGCACCATGGCCGTGGCCCCCGACTCGGTACGCCTGGTCGAGCACGCCGAAGACGTCGACGCCGTCGAGCTGCCCGAGGACGCCATGGTGGCCCTGCTGGCCCAGACCACCCTCAGCCACGACGAGTGGGCCGGCATCGTCGACCGGGCCCGGGAGCGCTTCCCGGACCTCTGGATGCCCAACCGCAGCGACCTGTGCTTTGCCACCACCAACCGCCAGGCCGCCCTGCGGTCGCTGGCCGGCCGGTGCGACGCCGTGGTGGTGATCGGATCGGAGAACTCCTCCAACACGGTGGCCCTGGCCCAGGTGGCCCGCTCGTTCGGCTGCCCCCGGGTGGTGCGGGTCAACGACGCCTCCGAGCTGCCCGACGACCTGTCCGGCACGGTCGGGGTGACCGCCGGGGCGTCGGCCCCCGAGGCCCTGGTGGACGCCGTGGTGGCCCGGCTGGCCCCCTCCGACGGGGTCGAGGTGGCGGCGGTCACCCTGGAGGAGGAGTACTTCCCGCCCCCGCCCGAGCTCCGGGACCTCCTGCGCGGCCTCGAGGTGGCGCTCTCCCTGCTCACCGGGGCGCCCGAGCCGGCGGCGGCGGTCCTGGCCGACGACCGGACCACGGCGGCCGCCGAGGTCCTGGACCACCTCCTCGAGCCGGCCTGAGCCGGCCGTCTCGGAGCGGCCCGGCCCGGCAGAGAGGCCGGGGAGACCTGACCTGGAAGCCGATCGGTGCGAGAATGACGGCATGACGACCACCTCCACCGATCCCGTCACCCCCTCGTCGTTCACCAGCATGGACGTCTCGACGGCCGAGCAGTGGGCGGTGATCGGGGTGGAGACGGCCCAGAACCAGCCCCGGGTGGCCGACCGGGTGCTGGCCATGCTCGAGTCCCTGGCCGAGGTGGTCGACGGGTTCGCCGTCGACCAGCTGACCCACTCGCTCCAGACGGCCACCCGGGCCGAGCGGGCCGGGGCCGACGACGAGGTGGTCGTGGCCTCGCTGTGCCACGACATCGGCAAGGCCGTCTCGGTCCCCAACCACCCCCGGATCGCCGCCGAGATCCTCCGCCCCTACGTCCGCGACGAGGTCTGCCAGGCCATCCTCTTCCACCAGGACTTCCAGGGGCGCCACTACTTCCACCACTTCGACATGGACCCGAACCTGCGGGACGGCCACGTGGGCCAGCCGTGGTACCCGCTGGCCGAGCAGTTCGCCGACGAGTGGGACCAGACCAGCTTCGACCCCGACTACCCCACCGAGCCCTTGGCCCACTTCGAGTCCAAGGTGCGAGCCGTCTTCGCTCACCCCCGGTCCATCTGATGGCCACGCAGCGCCACCGCTGGATCACCCGGCCTGACTCCCGGGCCAAGAAGCGCTCGGCCGCCCTGGTCTCCTACGTGGCCGACCAGGCCCGGGCCGACTTCGCCGCCCGCCACCCCAACGCCCACTTCGGTCCGGTGGTGGCCCTGATCGCCGCCTACGACGAAGAGGACAACATCGGCGACGTCCTCAAGGACATGCCCACCCTGCTGGGCGACCTCGAGGTCTCCACCCTGGTGGTGGTCGACGGCGGCACCGACGGGACGGCCCAGGTGGCCATCGACGCCGGGGTCTACACCTGCGTCCTCCCGGTCAACCTGGGCCAGGGGGCCGCCCTGCGCATCGGCTACGGCCTGGCCGCCGCCCACGGGGCCCGCTACGTGGTCACCCTCGACGCCGACGGCCAGAACGACCCGGCCGAGATGGCCACCCTGCTCCAGCCCCTCCTCGACGACACCGCCGACTTCGTGATCGCCTCCCGGCGCACCGGCACCGACCGGACCACCGACCGCTTCCGGCGGGCCGGGGTGCGGGTCTATGCCGCCCTGCTCAACGCCATCGCCGGCCAGCACCTGACCGACTCGTCCAACGGCTACCGGTCCTTCCGGATCGAGGTCCTCGACGACATCGCCCCCCACCTCGTCCAGGACCAGTACCAGACCTCCGAGGTGGTCATCACCGCTGCCAGCAGGGGCTGGCGCATCACCCAGGTCCCCACCGAGTGGCACCCCCGGGCCTCGGGGGCGTCCAAGAAGGGCGGGAACCTGGTCTTCGGGTTCAACTACGCCCGGGCCATCGCCACCACCTGGGCCCGGGTCACCCTGGGCAACCGCACCCGGCGCTGAGCCGGTCCTGACCCGGGTCGGCCTTCGGCCGGCTCAGTAGCGCCCCACCGCGGCCACCGAGCGGTCGTAGAGGTCCTGGAGGATCCCGGTGAGCTCCTCGGTGCGCTGGTGGATCCGGCTGCGGGGCACCCGGCCCGATCCCGTGCGCTCGGGCGGAGGCAGCGGGTCGCCGACCTCGAGGTGGATCTTCCGGGGCCGGGGCAGCTTGGCCCCCTTGGGCATGACCGAGGCCGAGCCCCCGATGCCCACCGGGACCACGGTGGCCCCGGTGCGGGCGGCCAGGAAGGCCACCCCCTCGTGGAGGTCCGACACCACCGGGCCGACCCGGCGCTCCCCTTCCGGGAAGAGGATCAGCACCTCGCCGGCGGCCAGCACCTGCTCTGCCCGGCGCAGGGCCTCCCGGTCGGCTGAGCCCCGGTGCACGGGGAAGGCCCCGAGCGGCGGCAGGAGACGGGCCAGCAGGCCGACCTTCCACAGCGAGTCCTTGGCCATGTAGTGGAGCTTGCGGTCGGTCAGCTCGGCGGCCACGAAGAAGTCGACGTTGGAGCGGTGCACCGGGGCGATGATCACCGGCCCCTCGGCCGGCACCCGTCCCGCCGGGGTGACCGTGGTGCGGAACAGGATCCGGTTGAGCACGTGCACGGCCCGGCGGACCAGCCGGTAGCTCCAGTGGAAGGTCGTGTCCACCCGGACCTCGATGTCGAGCGGCCCCTCGTCCTGGCCACCGCCCTCCCGCCCTCTGTCCGGTCCCCCGCGCTCCTGTCCGTCGTCGGTCGTCCCGTCGCTCACAGCCATGCCACCACCTGCGCCACGATCTCCTCCACGGTCATCGTCCCGGTGTCGATCACCCGGGCCCCCTCGGGCACCTCGAGCGGGGAGACCGCCCGGGTGCTGTCCAGCCGGTCCCGGCGGGCCACGGCCGCCGCCCCCTCCTCGGACCGCCGGGCCGCCCGCACCTCGGGGTCGGCGGTCAGATAGAGCTTGAGGTCGGCGTCGGGCAGGACGACCGAGCCGATGTCCCGCCCCTCCACCACACCGCCGCCCCGCTGGGCGATCCACGCCCGCTGGCGGGCCACCATCACCGCCCGCACCGCCGGGTTGGCGGCCACCGCCGAGACGGCGGCCGACACCTCGGGGCTGCGGACGGCCTCGGTCACATCGGTCCCATCAGCCACCACCCGCTCCCCGGAGGACAGGTCGAGCCCCTGGGCCACCGTGGCCACCGCCTCGGTGTCCGCGGGGTCGATGCCGTCGCGCAGGACGGCCCAGGCCACCGCCCGGTACATGGCACCGGTGTCCAACCGGTCGAGACCCAAGCGCTCGGCCAGGGCCCGTGACAGGGTGGACTTCCCTGATCCGGCCGGGCCGTCGATGGCCACCACGGGCCCGGCACCGGCCGTCATCGGTCCTCTCCGTCGGTGAGGCGGACCAGGACGTCGGCAAAGCCGGGGTAGCTGGTGGCCACGGCGTCCCACCCCGTGATGACCGACGGTGCCAGATCGGCGCCTGCGACCGCGGCCACCGCGGCGGCCATGGCCATGCGGTGGTCGCCCTGGGCGTCCAGGTGTCCCGGGGTGAACGGCCGGCCGCCGTGGACCACCAGGTCGTCCCCGTCGATCTCGGCCGACCCGCCGAAGGCGCCCACCAGGGCGGCCGTCCCGGCCAGGCGGTCGGACTCCTTCACCCGCAGCTCCCCCACGTCACGGAAGCGCGTGGTGCCCGACGCGGCCATGGCGGCCACGGCGAGGATCGGCACCTCGTCCAGCGAGGGGATCTCGGCGGCCTCCACCACCGTCCCGGCCAGCGGCGCCCACCGGGCATCCAGGTCGCCGTCGCCGCCCCCGGTGGGGACGGCGACCTGGGCCCCCATGCGGGCCAGGACGGCGAGGAAGCCGATCCGCTCGGGGCCGAGGTGGACGTGGCGGACGGTCACCCGGCTGCCCGGGGTCACCGTGGCGGCCACCACCCAGAAGGCGGCCTGGGACGGATCGCCGGGCACGGCCACGTCCCGGGGCGCCAGCGCCGACGCCCGGAGGCGGACCACCCGGCCGGCTCCCTCGACGGCCACGTCGATGTCGGCCCCGGCGGCGGCCAGCATGTCCTCGGTGTGGGTCCGGGTGGCCACCGCCTCACGCACGATCGTCTCACCGGTGGCGGCCAGGCCGGCCAGCAGGACCGCCCCCTTGACCTGGGCGCTGGCCATGGGCGGCTCGTAGGTGATGCCCCGGAGGGCGCCGCCGGTGACGGTCAGCGGCGGCAGGCAGCGCTCCCCTGCGCCGGCCACGGCCGCCCCCATCTGCTCCAGCGGCACGGCCACCCGGTCCATCGGCCGACGGCACAGCGAGGCGTCGCCAGTCATGGCCGTGGTTCCCGGGAGCGTGGCGGCCACCCCCATCAGCAGGCGCATCCCCGTGCCCGAGTTCCCGAGGTCGACCTCCCCGGCCGGCGCGGCCAGCCGTCCCCGTCCGCCGTCGACCACCACGTCGGGCCCCATCGGGGTGACCCCGGCCCCCAGGGCGGCCACCGCGCCATGGGTGCGCACCACGTCGTCGCCGGTCGAGAGGCCGGTCAGGGTGGAGGTGCCCTCGGCCAGTGCGGCCAGCAGCAGGGCCCGGTGGGAGATCGACTTGTCCCCGGGCACCCCGGTCTCCCCTGCCAGGGCCCGGCCGCCGCCGACCTCGAAGACGCCGGTGCTGCTCATCGTGGGCCGCTCATCGGGTCGTGCTCAACGGGGAGGTGGCGGAGCGGTGGCCCCGACCGGCCAGGGCCTCGGCGAACCGGGGCCCGGCCTCGGCGTCGATGACCAGGACCAGCACGCCGCCCTCGCCCTCGGCCGAGTGGGCGATCTCCACGTCGTAGAGGTTGATGCCGAGCTCGGTGGCCAGCACGGCGATGGCGGCGAAGCTCCCGGGCCGGTCCTCCACGGGGACCCGGACCTCCACCAGCGCCTCGGGCCGGGGGGCCCGCTGCCCCAGGGAGCGCCGGGCCTCGGCGGCCCGGCCGAGGGTGGCGAGCAGGCCGGCGTGGTCGCCTGCGGCCACCTGGTCGCGCACGGCCCCCAGGCGGGCGATCAGGTGGTCCAGGGTCATGACGATGGCCCCGGCGTTGTCGTCGCAGATCCCGGGCCAGATGTCGGGCCGTCCGGCGGCGATCCGGGTCATGTCGCGGAAGCCCCCGGCGGCCAGCTGGAGGAGGGCGCCGTGCTCCTCCCCCATGGCCGCCGCCATGTCCATGAGGGTGGCGGCGGTCAGGTGGGGCACGTGGGAGACCATGGCCACCAGGGCGTCGTGCTCGTCGGCCTCCAGGGCGATGACCCGGGCACCCAGGCTGTCGGCCATGGTGCGCACGGTCTCCACCGGGTAGTCGCCAATGGCGGTCTCGCCGCTCAGCATCACAGCGTCGGTGCCGTCCCACACCGCGTTCGCCACGTCCGACGCTTCAGCGCGGGTCGGCTGTGGAGCGTGGGTCATCGACTCCAGCATCTGCGTCGCGGTGATGACCGGGCGGCCCGCCATGTTGCAGTAGGAGATGATCTCCTTTTGGATGAGCGGTACCCGACGGGCCGGCACCTGGATGCCGAGATCGCCACGCGCCACCATCACGGCATCGGCCGCCGCGACGATCCCGGGCAGGTGGTCGAGCGCGCTCGCCGTTTCGATCTTCGCCACCAGCGCTGGTCGCTGGCCGCGCTTCGGTAAGAGGGCACGTACGCGGTCGACGTCGTCCGGCGTGCGTACGAACGACAATCCGACGAAATCGGCGCGCAGGTCGATGGCCATCGCCAATGCGTCGCGATCGCGGTCGGTGAACGATTCGACGTGGCGTTCGGCGCGCGGGACATGCATGCCCTTGCGGGACCGCAGTGTGCCGCCGCGCACGATCTCGGTGTCGACATCGGCACCGCGCGTGCCGGTGACGCGCAGCACGATCGCGCCGTCGGCGAGGAAGACATCGTCGCCGGGACGCACCCATCGTGCGAGGTCGGGCATGGTCGTGGTGGTGCCACGGTCGTCGCCGGGCGTGTCGGCGCCGTCCGGTCCGACGAGCGTGTACGGGTTCCCTGCGACCAGGTTGGCGATCTCGTCGGCGATGGGCCCCGAACGCATCTTGGGCCCCGGAAGGTCGACGAGCACGCCGATGCTGCGGTCGAGTTCCGACGCCGTGCGCCGGGCGAGTTCGGCTCGGGCCGTGTGCACGGTCCCGTCGCCGTGCGCTGCGTTGAGGCGCACGACATCGGCACCGGCCGCGATCACCGCGTGCAACGCCTCGGGCGAATCGGTGGCGGGCCCGATGGTGGCCACGATCTTGGTCCTGCGCACGTGGCCTCCCGTTGCAG
>CAXBRB010000142.1:0-7161 GCA_963977795.1 uncultured Acidimicrobiaceae bacterium | reverse complement strand
GTTGGGAGGATTGCGGCGAATGCCCATCAACTGCGCGATCAGTACCGTGTCGGGTTCGTTATACCCAACGTGATTGTAGTCGCAACACTGCGAATCGTAATCGTAGGCGACCACGTTGCCTTGCGCATCCAGCCCGCCCGGCCGCCCGTGGGCCGGCGGCGGCCGGGAGGAGCTGGCTGCCGCTGTGCGGCGCCTGATGGAGCTGACCGTCACCGCCTCCCCGCCCCCCGGGGCCCTGGTGGCCGCCGCCGCCGCCGTCGAGGCCCTGGCCGACGGGCTGGCCGCCGAGGTGCCCGACGGGGGGACGGTCCCCCAGGCCCGGTTCGCCGACGAGCCGGTGGCCGCCGACGGGACCGATCCCCTGGTGTCGGCCATGCCCTTCGACATGGTCATCGGCCCGTGCAATCCGCTGGCCCCGCCCATCGAGCTGTGGCTCGACCCGCCGATGGCCCGGGGCCGTGGGGTCTTCCCGCCCACCTACGAGGGGGCGCCGGGGTGCGTGCACGGGGCGGCCCTGGCCGCCGCCTTCGACATCGTGCTGACCGCCGCCAACATCGTCGTGGACGGGGCCGGCCCCACGGTGGAGCTGACCATCCGCTACCGCAAGCCCACCCTGGTCGGGGTGGCGTGCACCTTCGAGGCGTGGGTCAACGAGAAGACCGACCGGCGCACCTTCAGCGAGGGGCGCCTCATCCAGGACGGCATCGTCACCGTCGAGGCGGTGGGGGAGTTCGTGAACTTCGACCGCCGCCGGGTGGAGGCCATGCACCGGCGCCCCGGTGCGGCGGGAGCAGGTGGGACGCCGGCGGACAGCGGCGGGAGCTGATCCAGCCGGGTCCGCCGGGACCCGGAGCAGACGGGGAGGACCGGTGTCGGGCATCGGGCACCGGGATTCTCTACAGTCAGACCACACACGGTCGGCCGGTGGGGGGAACGCCGGACAGCCGACCACCGATGAAGGGGAGCGCATCGTGCAGACCACCGCCCGTCCCGTGCCGCACCACCGCCGCGCTGCGGCAGCCGCCCTGGCCGCCCTGGTGGTGGCCGGCCTCCTGGCCGGCTGCTCGTCGACCACCAGCACCGCCACGACCACCACGTCCGGCGGCTCGGGCGGCGGTGCCGCGGCCATCCCGGCGGCAGCCTTCCACGACACCACCGGGATCACGCCGACCTCGGTCACGGTCGGGAACATCTCGACCCTGTTCGCCGGCCTCTTCAAGGGGGCGCTCATCGGCACCCAGGCCTATGCCGCCTACGTGAACTCCACCGGCGGCATCCACGGCCGCAAGCTGCTGGTCGACTCCTACGACGACGGCTACCAGGGAGCCCCCAACCGGCAGGGGACCGCATCGGCCGTCCAGAAGGACTTCGCCACCGTCGGCGGGTTCTCCCTCCAGGACAGCTTCGGCGGGACGGTCCTGGCCGCCAACCCCGGCGTGCCCAACGTGGCCGTCCCCCTCGACCAGGCCACCGCCGACCTGCCCAACACGTTCAGCCCCGACCCCCCGGTGCCGGGCTGGTCGCTGGGCGCGCTGACCTGGTTCAAGCAGCACTACCCCCAGGACATCACGGCGACCGGCACGCTCATCGCCGACCAGCCGTCGTCGGTCACCAAGTGGGGATGGCAGAAGCAGGCCATGGAGAGCATCGGCTACAAGGTGGCCTACGAGAAGGCCTTCGACATCACCCAGACCGACTTCACCCCGAACGTGGTGGCCATGCGCCAGGCCGGGATCAAGATCCTCTTCCTGGAGCAGATGCCCCAGAACTATGCGGCCGCGGTGGTGAAGGCCCTCGATCAGCAGAGCTTCCACCCCATCGTGGTCTTCGGCGCCGGGGCCTACTCGAACCAGCTGGTGCCGAACGCAGGCGGTGCCGCCGCCGCCGAGGGGCTCTTCTTCGAGATGCCCAACGCCCTCTTCCTGGGCCAGGACACCGCCACCATCCCCGCCGCCGCCACCTTCGCCACCTGGATGGCCAAGCAGGCGCCGGGCTTCCAGCCCGACCTCTTCGCGCTCTTCGGGTGGCTGTCGGCCCAGCTGTTCGTCCAGGCCCTCCAGGCGGCGGGCGCCAACCCCACCCGGGGCTCGGTCCTCCAGGCGCTGGGCAAGGTCACCACCTTCGACGGGAACGGGCTCTTCGCCACGGCGGACCCGGCGGGCAAGAAGCCGCCGTCGTGCTTCGTCCTGGCCCGCATCACCGGCGGCCAGATCGTCCGGTACCAGGACCCGCCGGTCTCGGGCTCGACGAAGGGCTACATCTGCAACGCCCCCTACTACTACGTGAAGAAGGGCTGATCCGGCCGCCGGACGGCGCGCCCGGTCGGCTGCGCACTGCGCTCGGCCCCTAGGCTCGTCGCCATGTGCGGTCGGCTCACCCTGTACACGCCGCCGGACCACCTGGCCCGGATCTTCGGCGCCGACCTGGAGGCCGGGCTCGACCCTGAGGGCCGGCCCAGCTGGAACGTGCCTCCGACCCGGTCGATCCTGGCTGTCACGGCCGAGCGCACCGCCGAGGGGGCCGACGACGATGGCGGCGCCGGAGGCGTCGGTGATGATGGCGGCGCCGGAGGCGTCGGTGACGGCTCCGTCGTCCGCCTCCATCGCACGATGGGCCGGTTCCGGTGGGGCCTGGTGCCCTCGTGGGCCGACGATCCGGCCATCGGCGGCCGGATGTTCAACGCCCGGGCCGAGACGGTGGCCACCAAGCCGTCGTTCCGCTCGGCGTACGTGCGCCGGCGGGCCGCCGTGGTGGCCGACGGGTTCTACGAGTGGCACACCGGGCCGGACCGGACCAAGCAGCCCTACTACTTCACACGGGCCGACGGCGCACCACTGGCCCTGGCCGGCCTGTGGGAGGTGTGGTCACCTGCCGGCGGTGACGCCGAGCAGGCCCCGCTGCGGTCGTGCACGGTGATCACAACCGAGGCCGGACCGGACCTGGCCGCCGTCCACCACCGCACCCCGGTGGTGCTCGAGGCCGACAGCCTGGACGAGTGGCTCGATCCCGGGAACACCGACAAGGGAGAGCTGGCCGCCCTGCTGGCGGCCCCGGCGGCCGGCACCCTGGTGGGCCGACGGGTGGACCGGGCCGTGGGCAACGTCCGCAACGACGGGGCGTCGCTGATCGAGACGGTGCCCGACGACGACGGCGGAGGCCCGCCGGTCGGATGACGGGTCAGCACCGGGCCGCAGCGGCCCGGTGAGGGGCTCAGGCCCCGGCGCCCGCCTTGGCGGCGCGCTTCATCAGCCGGGCCTTGCGGTTGGCCGCCTGGTTCTTGTGGATGACGCCCTTGGCGGCGGCCTTGTCGATCCGCTTGATGGCCAGGCGCAGCGTCTCCTCCGCCCCCTCGGCTCCGGTGTCGATGGCGGCGATGGCCTTCTTGGAGCGGGTGCGCATCTCCGAGCGGACGGCCTTGTTCCGGGCCTGCCGCTTGGCGTTCTGTCGGTTGCGCTTGATCTGGCTGCGGATGTTGGCCACGGTGGTTCCTCGTCGTCGGTGGTCGGGTGCGCGGTCGTGCCGTCTGGGCGGACGCAGGTCCGGCGGGCGGCCGGCACGGCGTCCGGCCGGGGGGCCGGGGGACGCACCGGAACAGCGGGAAGATGTTAGCAGGCCTCCCGACGGGGCTCCCGGCCCGCTGCGCAGGTCGGCCTCCCGGCCGCTGCGCAGGTCAGGGCTCCCCGGCTCCGGGCGCCGCCGGCCGGGGCCACGGGTACGCTTGCCAGCCCGTGCTGCCCATCGACCGCATCCGCAACTTCTCCATCATCAGCCACGTCGACCACGGCAAGTCGACCCTCAGCGACCGGATCCTGGAGCTGACCGGCGCCGTCGACCCCCGCCTGATGCGCGAGCAGTACCTCGACTCGATGGACATCGAGCGCGAGCGGGGGATCACCATCAAGGCCCAGAACGTCCGGGTGCCCTGGCGGGACCACACCCTCCACCTGATCGACACCCCGGGCCACGTCGACTTCGGCTACGAGGTCAGCCGGTCCCTGGCCGCCTGTGAGGGCGCGGTGCTGCTGGTCGACGCCTCCCAGGGCATCCAGGCCCAGACCCTGGCCAACTGCTACCAGGCCCTGGAGCACGACCTCGAGATCGTGGCCGTGCTCAACAAGATCGACCTGCCCGCCGCCGACCCCGAGCGGGCGGCCGCCGAGATCGAGCAGGTCCTCGGCCTCGCCGCCGCCGACATCCTCCACATCTCGGCCAAGACGGGCGCCGGCGTGCCCGAGCTGCTGGACGCCGTGCTCGAGCGCATCCCGGCGCCGTCCGGCGACCCGGCGGCCCCGCTGCGGGCCCTCATCTTCGACTCGGCCTACGACCAGTACCGGGGGGTGGTGAGCTCCATCCGGGTCATGGACGGCACGCTGACGACCCGAGAGCGGCTCCGGTTCATGCAGGCCGGGGCCAACCACGAGATCGAGGAGATCGGCGTGCGCACCCCGGCCACGGTGCCGGTGGCCGAGCTCGGCCCCGGCGAGGTCGGCTACCTCATCGCCGGCATCAAGGACGTGGGGGGCGCCCGCTCGGGGGAGACGGTCACCACGGCGTCCCATCCGGCCGACGAGCCGCTGGCCGGGTACCGCGACCCCAAGCCGATGGTCTTCTGCGGCCTCTTCCCCATCGACGGCGACGAGCTGCCCGACCTCCGCGACGCCCTGGACAAGCTCCGCCTGAACGACGCCAGCTTCACCTTCGAGCCCGAGTCGTCCCGGGCGCTGGGCTTCGGCTTCCGCTGCGGCTTCCTGGGCCTCCTCCACATGGAGATCGTCCGCGAGCGCCTCGAGCGGGAGTTCGACCTCTCGCTCATCGCCACGGCCCCGTCGGTGGCCTACCGGGCCTTCCTCACCAGCGGCGCCGAGGTCGACGTCGACAACCCGAGCGAGCTGCCCGAGCCGGCCACCCTGGACCACGTGGACGAGCCCATGCTGCGGGCCACCATCCTCACCCCGGCCGAGTACACCGGCTCCATCATGGAGCTGTGCCAGGGCCGCCGGGCCGAGATGGTCTCCATGGAGTACCTCTCGCCCGAGCGGGTGGAGTTCGTCTACTCGATCCCCCTGGCCGAGGTCGTGGTCAACTTCTTCGACCAGCTGAAGAGCCGGACCAAGGGCTATGCCAGCCTCGACTACGAGCCGTCGGGCTACGCCACGGCCGACCTGGTGAAGGTCGACCTCCTCATCAACCACACCCCGGTGGACGCCTTCTCGACCATCGTCCACAAGTCCCAGGCCCAGTTCTACGGGCGGCGGATGGCCGAGAAGCTGAAGGAGCTCATCCCCCAGCAGATGTTCGAGGTGCCCATCCAGGCGGCCATCGGCGGCCGGGTCCTGGCCCGGGAGACCGTCCGGGCCCGACGCAAGGACGTGCTGGCCAAGTGCTACGGCGGCGACATCACCCGCAAGCGCAAGCTCCTGGAGAAGCAGAAGGAGGGGAAGAAGAAGATGAAGAACATCGGGCGGGTCGAGGTGCCCCAGGAGGCCTTCGTCTCGGCCCTCCGGCTGGAGGACTGAGCGCCACCTCCCCCCGGCACCTCGGGCCCGGGTGCCATGATCGGGGCATGGGCCAGCGCGACCGACGTCCGGGCCGGTGACGGACACCCCGGAGCCGGCCAACGCCAGCGCCCGCCAGCTGGCCCGCAACGCAGCGTCGTCGTACGTCAACCTGATCGTCGGCCTCCTGCTCGGGCTCCTGGTGACCCGGGTCCTCCTCCGCCACCTCGGAGCCGAGGGGTTCGGCCTTTGGATCGTGCTGATCAACATGGTCGGCTACCTGGGCCTGCTGGATGCCGGCGTGTCCACGGCGGCCGTCCAGCGGGTGGCCCGCCTCACGGCCATCGGCGACACCCAGGGCCTGGCCGACCTCCTGCGCACGGCGTCGACGTTCTTCACCGTGTCCGGGGCGCTGGCTGTCGCCGTGGTGCTCCTGGTGGCTCCCGTGGTGGGCTCGATCGTCCACCTGGGGCAGGTGAGCAGTGCGGTGGCCGGGTCGACCCTGATCCTCCTCGGGGTGATGATGGCCACCCGGTTCCTGGCCTCGGTGCCCGAGGCGGCCCTGTTCGGCTCGGGCCGGGGCGACCGCCAGGCCCAGATCGGCCTGGCCGCGCTGGTCGTCACCCAGGTGGCCCAGGTGGTGGTGGTGCTGGCCGGCGGCGGCCTCGTCGGCCTGGGCGCGGTGACGGCCGCCGGGGCGGTCTTCGGCTACGTCGTCTCCCTGGTGGTGGTGCGGCGCATGGGCGGCGGGTCGCTGCGGGGCGGGCGGTTCGACCGGGCCGTCCTGGTCGACCTGCTGCGCTTCGGAGGGCGCAACATCGTGGTGGCCATCGGCGGGACGGTCTCCTACGCCCTGGACACGGTCATCATCGGCATCATCCTGCCCGTGGCCCAGGTGGCCCCCTACGACGTCGCCCTGTCGACGGCCAACCTGACCCGCAACCTGACCACCCAGGGGACCAACCAGCTCCTCCCCACCTACGCCCACCTCTCGAGCACCGAGGACCCGGACCGCCAGGCCCGCATCTTCCGACGCTCGGTGCTGGCCGGCCTGGCCATCGCCCTGCCCATCCTGATCGCCCTGGCCGCCTTCGGGCAGGACATCCTCCAGCTCTGGCTGGGCACCGTCCCGCCCAAGACCTACCCCATCATGATCGCCCTCGGGATCGTCACCGCCCTGCAGCTCCCGGGCCACCAGTGCTTCACCTACCTGACCGGGATCGGCCGCAACCAGATCCTGGTGCGCCTGGCCCTGGTCAGCGCCGCGGTCAACCTGGTCGGATCGGTCCTGGCCACCTGGTGGCTCGGCCCCATCGGCCCGGCCATCGGGTCCCTCCCGGTGGTCCTCGTCATCGACTTCACCGTGCTCCCGGTCGTCGTCTGCCGCTACCTGGACATCCCGCTTGGCCGCTACGTGCGCGACGCGCTGGCCCCGGTGGTCCCCATCGCGGCGGCGGCCGGCCTGACCGCCACGGTCCTGGTGGTGGCGGTGCCGCTGCCCCCGGGCCGGCCCACCCTCCACGTGGCCGTCCGGGCCGTGCTGTGCGCAGCGGCCACCCTCGGGGCGGCCTGGGCCACGGCCCTGGTGGTCGTGGGACGACTCGAGCCCGGCCTCCGCGCCGCCGTGGTGGCGCGCCTGGGTCGGCGCCGGGCGGCCGCAGCGCCT
>CAXBRB010000141.1:0-7234 GCA_963977795.1 uncultured Acidimicrobiaceae bacterium | reverse complement strand
GGAGAAGCCCGGGCAGTTCCCCGCGGGCCCGGCCGGCGGCGGCGATGGCCGGGGAGCGTCCCGGATCCGGCCGGGCCGACACGGCGCGCACGTCGACGGCCTCGGCACCGGCCCACACGAAGACCGCCCGGTCGGCCACGCCGGCCCGGGTGGCCTCGGCCAGCGAGCAGACCAGGAGGGCCGCCCCCTGGTCGGAGCCGAGGAAGGCGGTCATCCGCTTGGTGTAGGGATCGCAGACGAGGCGGTTGTCCGCCGTGACCGTGGCCAGTGCCTCGGCCGCCCGGGCCTCGCGGAACCAGGCCAGCGGATTGGCCGCCGCCACCACGGTGAACGGGGCGAAGAGGGCGCCGATGGCCTGGCGCTGGGCGGCGCTGTCCCGGCCCAGGCGGTGGGCGTGGGCCACCTCGAGGAGGGGGTAGACGTGGACCGGCGCCAGGAGGGAGATGGCCAGCTCGGCCGGGCCCGAGCCGGGCAGGTCGTCGCCGACCACGGGGTCGGGGGGCAGCGCCTCGTCGCCGAGGGCCTTGGCCAGCCCCTGGGCCCGACGGGCCCGCTGGGAGCGGATGGCCTCGGCGCCGGCGATGAGGGTGACCGTGCCCTCGCCGGCGGCGATAGCCGAGGCGGCCCGGTTGACCAGCCACTGGGGGGTGTTGCCGCCCACCGTGGTCACCTCGCGGGCCACGTCGTCCCCGAGGCCCAGGCGGCGGGCCAGCTCGGTGGCCGGGGCCGGCCCGGTGGCCGTCATGATGTCGACGACGGTGAGCCGGCCGATGCGGTCGCGCAGCGCCGGGGCGTCGGCCAGGGCGGCCTCGGCCGCCCGGGCCATCAGGTCGACCGGGGTGACCAGGTCGTCGCGCTCGAGGGTCTGGCCCGAGGCGACGACGACGGGGGTGCGCTCGGGATCGAGGGCGGGCACGGGGCGCTCGAGGGTCGGGCCGGGCTCAGCGGCCGGCGTAGCGGGCCAGACCGGCGAGGGTCTCCTCGGCCTCGGCCACGATGCGGTGGACCAGCTCGCCGGCGGGCACCAGGGCGTCGATGGCCCCCACGCCCTGGCCGGTCGGGTAGCCCTCGCGGGCGGGGTCGACCCCGGGGGTGCGCTCGTCGCCCCCGAGGTGGAAGAAGCCGCCGTTCATGGAGATGCCCAGCTGCTCGGGAAAGGGCGTGAGCTCGTCGGGGTGCTCCTCGTAGTAGCGGGTGGTGTCGTTGCGCAGCACCCGCATGGTCTTGCCGGAGAAGGCGCGTGAGACGACCGTCCCGTCCTCCTGGGCGGCCAGCATGGCCTCCTTGTACCCGACGACCCCCCGGGCCTCCGGGGTGGCGATGAAGCGGGTGCCCATCCACACGCCGTCGGCCCCCAGGGCGAGGGCGGCGGCCAGACCCCGCCCGTCGAAGAGGCCGCCGGCCGCCACCACGGGGATGCGGTCGCCCACGGCGTCGACGATCTGGGGGACCAGCGGCATGGTGGCCACGGTGCCGGTGTGGCCGCCGGCCTCGGTCCCCTGGGCCACCACCATGTCGCACCCGGCATCCAGGGCCCGACGGGCGTGGTCGACCTTGCCGCACATGTTGACCACCAGCACCCCGTGGGCGTGGCACAGGTCGACGACCTCGGCCGGCACCCCGAGGCCGGCCACGAAGACGCTGCCCCCGCCCTCGATGATGGCCTCCACCTGGGCGACCATCGACCCGGGCATGGCCGTCAGGAGGTCGACGCCGAAGGGCTTGTCGGTGGCCGCCCGCACGTCGGCGATCTCGCGGACCATGGTCTCGTGGCTCATGGTCGAGGCCCCCAGGCAGCCGAAGCCTCCGGCCTCGGACACCGCGGTCACCAGGGCGGCATAGGAGACGCCGCCCATGCCGGCCAGCATGACCGGGTGCTCGACGCCCAGGATCTCGGTCAGCCTCGTCTGCACGGCAGCCTCCTCGCACGTTCGCTCCCCGGTGCCGGACGCACCGGGCCGGTCGGGACGGGCGCCAACCCTACCGGTCCCGGCGGGGCGGGGACGCCGGCCGCACCGGCCGCTCGGCATCCGGCCGGGGTGCGACCGGTCACATGACGTAGGGGCAGTGGCGGCAGCCCTGGTGGCAGCACCGACCCCGGCCGGCCAGGTAGGCCGCCGTCATCACCCAGTAGCCGCTGGCCGGGTCGCGGTAGGTGGGCCGGGCCTCGGCCAGGGCCGCAGCGTGGGCGGCCAGGATCTCGTCCCTTTGGGGATGGTCCGGGGAGAGGCGGCCGGGATGGGGCTCCTCGAGGGGCCGCCCGGCCAGGGGCTCGCCGCCGTCGGGGGTCACCGGGGAGACACCACAGACCGGTCAGCCGGCGTGGGCGGCCGCTGACTCGGAGGCCGGGGCGCCGGCACCGGCGTCGGCCGGACCCGGACCGTCGCCGTGGCTGGTCACGAAGTCCCGCTGGCGGATGAGGAGGGCCGTGCCCACGGCGCCGATGAGGGCCACCACGGTGGCGATGGCCATCAGGTGGTTGAACGTGGCGGTGTACCCCGTCCGATAGGCCTCGATCAGGGCGGTGCGGGCGGCGGGCACCGGGATGTGGGCGGCTGCCTGGCGGACGCCGCCGCCGGTGATCGCCCCCTCGAGGCGGGCGCCTCCGTGGGCCGCCACCAGCCGGCCCGCCGGGGTGGCGGCCAGGGCGGCCTGGGTCCGGCTCAGGATCTGGCTGGTGAACACCGCGCCGAGGCCGGCGATGCCGGTGGCGATGCCCACCTGGCGGAAGGTGGAGGCGGCACCGCTGGACATGCCGCTCTGCTGGGGCGGCACCACCGAGACCGCACCGGAGGCCAGGGTGGGGTTGGTGATGCCGATGCCCACCCCGCACACCAGGAAGCCGGGGAGCAGGACCAGCCACGTCGAGTCGGCGTGCACCCGGGTCATGAGGGCACAGCCCACGGCCACCAGGGCCAGGCCCAGCCCCATGAGGATCCGGGATGGCACGCGCACGGTGAGCTTCCCGGCCACCGGGGCCACCACGAAGGCCAGCATGGTCAGAGGGAGGAAGCGGAGGCCGGCCTGGAACGGGGAGAGGCCCAGGACGACCTGGAGGTACAGGGTCAGGTAGAGGAACATGGCGAAGATCGAGGCCGAGAGGGTGAAGGAGCCGAGGGCGACGCCGATCACCGCCGGGCGCTTGAAGAGCGTGAGGTCGAGCATGGGGTCCCGGCCCTTCCACTCGGCCACCAGGAAGAGGGCCATCAGGACGGCCGACCCGACCAGCAGGCCGACGATGAGGGTCGAGCCCCACCCCTTGGCGTTCCCCTGGACCAGGGCGAACACCAGGCAGAAGAGGGAGCCGGTGAAGGTGGCGAACCCGGCCCAGTCGATCGACCGGGCGGCCAGGATCGGGGCGCTGGCCACCTTGGACAGGGTGATGCCCACGGCCACGGCGCCGATGGGGAGGTTGATGAAGAAGATCCACCGCCAGCCGATCCCGCTGGTGATGGCCCCGCCAACCAGGGGGCCGATGGCCACCGCCCCGCCCACCACGGCGCCGTAGACGCCGATGGCCGTGCCCCGCTCCCGTCCCGAAAAGGCCTGGGCGATCAGGGCCAGGGAGGTGGCGAACATGATGGCCCCGCCCACGCCCTGGGCGGCCCGGGAGAGGTTGAGCACCAGCGGCGAGGTGGCCAGGCCGCAGAGGAGCGAGGCCAGCGAGAAGAGGACCAGGCCGATGGCGAAGGTGCCCCGGCGGCCGTACATGTCGCCCAGGACGCCGGCGGTGAGCAGGAACGAGGCCAGGGTGAGGGCGTAGGCGTCGACGACCCACTGCAGGTCGGCGAAGCTGGCGTGGAGCGCGCCCTGGATATCGGGGAGAGCCACGTTCACCACGGTGATGTCGAGCAGCAGCATGAAGGTGCCGCAGCACACGGCGATCAGCGTCCACCACTTGCGGTCCACGGCGGCTCCTCGTCCTCGGCGGCGTGCTGTCCTCGGCGGCGTGCTGTCCCCGGCGACGTGCCCGGGGTGTGCACGGGGCACGGCGGGCTGCCCGGCATGTATAGACCACGCCCCCGGGGGTGGCAACGGTTGCCGTCCGGGGCGCCGCTCGCGGCGCCGGCCCCGTCGGGCGGGCTCAGGCCTCGGCGTAGACGCCGGCCGGCAGGAGCAGGCCGATGGCCACGACCAGCTCGTCGTGCACCCGGCTCATCGAGCTCCATCCGCTCACCCAGCCGACCAGGGCCGAGTACCAGACGTGGCCGAGGATCCGCGCCCGGTCGCTGATGTCGGGGGGCTGGGGCTCCCCGATGGCCCGGGTGATGATCCCCTCCATCAGGACGGTGACCTGCTGCTGGCACTCGATGGCCGCCGGGTCGGGCGAGGCCAGGGCGGTGAAGACGGCGCCGATCAGCTGGGGCTGGCGGCCCATGGCCCGCAGGGCCCGGTCCAGGGACTCGATGACCCGGTCGGCGGCCGTCTCCCCGGGGGCGGGGGAGAGGGCCAGACGGCTGTCGAGCTCCTCGACCCAGTGGACCAGGGCGGCGGCCAGGAGGTGGTCCTTCGAGGTGAAGTACCGGTAGACGGTGCCCATGGCCACGTCGGCCCCGGCGGCCACGTCACGCATCTGGACGGCTTCGTAGCCGCCCTGCATGGCCAGGGCCAGGGCGGCGTCGAGCACCCGCTGCCGGCGGGCCTGCTGTGCCCGCGTCAGGGCACGCGTCGCCGGGGCGTTGGCCATCCATCCACCCTAGTCCGGGGCGGTTTCCGGGCACCGGGACGCCGCAGGCCCGTCGGCGCGGACCTGTCGGCGGGGACCCGTCGGCGCCCGCCACCGGTCGGTACCATGGGCCGCCATGCCCGATGCGCCGGCCGCCGAGCCCACCGAGACGGTCGACGAGCCGATCGCCACCACCGACGGGCGGGTGCCGGGCCGGCGCGGCCTGGCCACCCGCCAGCGGCTGGTCGAGTGCACGGCCGAGCTGCTGGTGGCCACCCCGTGGCGCTCCATCAAGGTCATCGACATCGCCCGGGAGGCCGGCACGTCGCCGGCCACCTTCTACCAGTACTTCGAGAACGTCGAGGCGGTCATCACCGTCCTGGCCGAGGAGCTGGTCGAGGGCGCCGGGGTCCCGGCCGGCCTGATCGACGGCGACTGGTCCGAGGCGGCCTCGTGGGACACCGCCGTGGCTGTGGCCGAGGGCTTCATGGCCTACTGGGAGCGGAACCGGGCTGTGCTCCGGGTGGTGGAGCTGACCACCGTCGAAGGCGACCTGCGCTTCCAGGGCCTGCGGGTCCGGGCCCTCAACGCCGTCACCGTCACGCTGGCCCGGGTCATCGCCGAGCAGTCAGGATCCTCGGGCTCGCCGGCCGGGGCCGATCCCATGGCCGCCGCCGGCACCCTGATCGCCATGCTGGCCCAAGTGGCCGGCCACCGCTACGGCTTCGAGTTCTGGGGGATCCGGACGGCCGCCCTGGTCGACAGCCAGGCCCGCCTGCTCCACTGGGCGGTCACCGGCCGGCCGGCCCCCGAGGGCGCCACCGTCCCCGGGGCCGATGTCCGTCCGCCCCGCACGGGCCCGGTGGTGGGTGGCGGGGCTGCCGCGGCCCGGGCCCCCAAGGGGTCTCCCGCCCGGGGCTGAGCCCGCCCGGGCGCCTCGTCCTCAGCGCAGGGCGATCGGGTTGACCGGCGCCCCGAGCGCCCCGGTGAAGGGGATCGGGGTGGCGTCCAGGAGGAAGGTGTAGCGCCCGTCGGCCGCACAGGCGTCGGCCAGCTCGTCGAGGAACCAGTTCTGCCCCTGGGTCATGCCCATCTCGGTCAGGTGGAGCAGGTGGACGGGGAGGAAGAGGTCCTCGGACTCGCACGGGTAGACCTCGAGCACCATGGTGTCGATGGCCACGGCGGCCACGTCCCGCTGGCGGAACCACGAGGCCGTCCCCACGGTGAGGCCGGGGGTGGGCCAGGTGTAGGCCACGAGGTCCCGCACCGGGTCCGCCCCGCCGATGCCGGGCCGGCCGGGCAGGGCCAGGTGGGCGGCCTGGCCGGTCCGCACCAGGACCACGTCGCCCGGCTCGGGCTCGACCCCGGCCAGGGCCACGGCGGCGTCGAGGTCGGCCGGCTGGATGGCCTGTCCGGGGGCCAGGAGCTCGACTCCGGTGGCCCGGGCCACGTCCAGGAGGATCCCCCGGGTGACCAGGGTGCGGATGTTCTGGATCCCCAGCCGGGAGGCTCCCTCGCCGGTGATGGAGGCGGCCGGGTACCCGTTGTAGAGGACGCCGCCGTCGGGGCCGGCCCCGTAGGAGCAGTGGGCCAGGCTGTCCCAGTGGGTGGCGCACTGCATGGCGAAGGTGACGATGTCCTCGCTGAAGGCGATCCACTCGGGGTCGTCGCTCTGGGGCTCGTTGACCGAGATCATGGTGTGCTCGGGGTTGATCCGGCCCTTGATGAAGCCCAGCTGGATGCCATCGGCGGCCGACATGGGCAGCCCGAGGGGGAGCGGGCGGGCATCGACCACGGCCTCGAGGCCCCGGCGTCGGGCGGCGTCGTCGATCAGGTTGAGGGTGCCCAGCTGATCGTCGGGGCCCCACCGCCCCCAGTTGGTCACCGAGGCCACCACCTCGGCGAACGACGCCGGGATCGAGGCGGGGAGCGGGGCGGGCACGCCCCCGTTGTAGCCGAAACGGCGCTCAGGTACCGTCGGAATCTGCCGATAGGACTGTCGGAGGCCCGCCCTGCGGGCCGCATCCGGTCCCGGATCCCCCGGACCGACAGGAACCCTCATCGTGCCGACTTCGCTGCCCCGCCCCCGTCGCCGTGCTTCCGGTCCCCGACCGGGCCGGTCCCACCGCGCCCTTTGGGCTGCCGCCGTTCTGGTCGCCTTCTGGTCGGCCACACAGGACATCGTGATCGACGCCTACAGGATCGAAATCCTGAACGACGACGAGCAGGGGGCAGGATCTGCCACGACGCAGCTCGGCTATCGCATCGCCCTTTGGATCGTCGATGCCCTGGCGCTTCTGTTGCCGACATTCGTCCCCTGGCCGTATGTGCTGTCGATCATTGCGTTGTTTGGCTTTGTCGGCATCGCCACCACGTTCTGCTGCGAGGAGCCGCGCTCCGAAAAGCACGCCGTAACAGCCCGTAGTGACGACTGGCTGATGGATGCGATCATCCGCCCATTCAAGGAATTCATCGCCCATCGCGGTTGGGTGCTGATCCTGCTGTTCGCGCTCTTCTACAAGTATGGCGACGCGCTGGGCGGCACGATGGCGCGGCCGTTCTATCTCC
>CAXBRB010000140.1:0-7283 GCA_963977795.1 uncultured Acidimicrobiaceae bacterium | reverse complement strand
TGATCCCCGAGAACCAGCTTGCCGGCACGACGACGATGTCGGTGTCGTAGATGTGGTCGCCGGAGTCGGCGACGCGGAAGTCGACCATCTTCTGCGCGGAAAGGCTGGTCAGCAGCACCACGCCGGTATCCCAAGGGCCGTACGGGATGATGTCGACCTTGTTGTTGATCCAGCTGTTGATCGACACGTCGACGGTGGGCACGCCCGCACCCGAGATCGTCATCCAGTCGGTGAAGATGGTCTGGTACCACTCGAACCACTCGGACGAGAGGGCCAGCACCACGCTGTCCTGGGGAGGCACGAAGCTGCCGAGCAGCGTGCAGTCGTAGGTCTCCCAGCCGTCGGGATTGGTGCCGCAACCGGGCTGGCCCACGTCGTTGCTGATCTCGGTGTCGGGGTCGAGGGGATCACCCGAGCCCAGGATCAGCACGTTGCCGGTGCCGAACGTGCCCCCCTTGGCGAGGATGGCGTCGTGCACGAAGGGCGGCAGGCCGCCGGCGTCCACCCAGGCGCACTGGCCCGGCCGGGTCGCGTTGTCGCAGGGGGTCGCCGCCCCGGCGTTGCCGGCGGCCTACCCCTCGGCACCAGTGGCACCCGCCGACGGGGTGGCCGTGGTGCTGGCCACCGGCGGCCGGCCCGCCCCGCTCCCCTACCCCACCGACGGCTCGGTGGCCGTGGTGGACGCCCGCACCGCCCTGGCCGGGACGCCGGGCGACCTGCCCGAGGGCCCGGTGGTGGTCCTCGACCCCATCGGGGGGCCGATCGCCATCGGCGTGGCCGAGTGGCTGGCCGATGCCGGCCGCACGGTGGCCGTCGTCACCCCCGACCAGATCTGCGGCACCCTGCTCTCGCTCACCGGCGACCTGGCCGATGCCAACGTCCGCCTCCAGCGGGCCGGCGTGGCCCGGGAGCGCCGTGCCCGGGTGCGGCGCCTGGCCGACGGGGCCGTCCACCTGGAGGACGTCTGGACCGGGGAGACCCGGGCGGTGCCGGCCGCCGTCGCCGTCGACTGCGGCCACCGCCTGCCCGACGAGGCGCTCTACGACGAGCGTCCGGGCACGCCCCGGGCCGGCGACTGCGTGTCCCCCCGCACCGCCCTGGAGGCCGTCGTGGAGGGTCGGCGCCGGGCCCTCGAGCTCTTCGGCGTCCTCCCCGCCCCCCGCCGGGCCGTGCCGGCCGGAGCGTCGACATGACCGGCCCGGCCGCCGACGGCGCCACCCCGTCCCGCCCCCGCCGGCTCGAGGGCCGGGTGGCCCTGGTCACCGGGGCGGCCCGGGGCCAGGGGCGCAACCACGCCGTGCGCCTGGCTGCCGAGGGGGCCGACCTGATCGTCCTCGATGTCTGTGGCCCCGTGGGCCACCTGGCCTACGACACGGCCACCGCCGAGGACCTGGCCGAGACGGCCCGCCGGGTCGAGGCGGCCGGGGCACGGGTGCACGCAGCAGCGGCCGACGTCCGGGACCATGCGGCCATGACGGCCGCCGTGGCCGAGGGGGTGGCCGCCCTGGGCCGCCTCGACGTGGTGGTGGCCAACGCCGGGGTGGTCTCCACCCAGCGGTGGGACGAGATCTCCCCCGAGCTGTGGGAGACGGTCATCGCCATCAACCTGACCGGGGTGTGGAACACCTGCCAGGCCTCGCTCCCCCACGTGCTGACCACCGGCGGGGGATCGCTCATCCTCATCAGCTCCACCTCGGGGCTGAAGGGGCTCCCCTTCATCACCCCGTATGTGGCCTCCAAGCACGGCGTGGTGGGCATCATGCGCAGCCTGGCCAACGAGCTGGCCCCGCACGGGGTGCGGGTCAACTCCCTCCACCCCACCGGGGTGGCCACCCCCATGCTGGCCGGCATGGTGCCGCTCACCGGCTACATCGAGGCCGAGCCGGCCTCGGGGCCGCTCTTCGACAACGCCCTGCCGGCCACCCTCATCGGGGCCGACGACGTGTCCGACGCCGTGTGCTTCCTGGCCTCGGACGAGTCCCGCTTCGTCACCGGGCTGACCATGACCGTCGACGCCGGGGCGACCAACCGGTGAGCGCCGTGCACCCGACGCCCCAGGCGGTGCGCCTCATGCCCGAGGCTGTGCGCCTGTTGCCCGAGGAGGTGCGCCCGTGAGCAGCGCCGGCGCCTACCGCCACCTCTTCACCCCGCTCCGCCTCGGCCCGGTCACGGTGGCCAACCGCATCCTCTTCTCGGCCCACCTCACCAACTACGCCGCCCACGGGGTGCCCACCGAGCAGCACGCCGCCTACTACGCGGCCCGGGCGGCCGGCGGGGCGGGGCTGATCATCACCGAGGAGCACTCGACCCACCCCACCGACTGGCCCTACGAGAAGCTCATCCACGGCTTCCACCCCGAGGTGGTGGACGGCTACCGCCGCATGACCGAGGCCGTCCACGCCCACGGGGTGCCGATCCTGGCCCAGATCAACCACAACGGCGGCCAGGCCTCCTCCATGTACTCCCGACTCCCGGTGTGGGCGCCCTCCCCGGTGCCCGACCCGCTCTTCCGCGAGGTGCCCAAGGCCGTGGAGGCCCACGAGATCGCAGAGATCATCGACGGCTACGCCCTGGTGGCCGGCCACTGCATCGCCGGCGGCTTCGACGGCATCGAGCTCCAGTGCTCCCACTCCTCCATCGTCCGGGGCTTCCTCTCGCCGGCCACCAACCGACGCACCGACGCCTTCGGGGGCTCCCTGGCCAACCGGGCCCGCCTCCTCCTCGAGATCGTCGACGCCGTGCGCTCCACCATCGGGCCCGACAAGGCCCTCGGCGTGCGCATCTGCGGGGACGAGCTCATCGAGGGCGGGACCACCATCGACGACGCCGTGGCCGTCGCCCGCATGGTGGAGGCCACCGGCCAGGTCGACTACATCAACACCTCGATCGGGGTGGCCACGGCCACCCTCTACATGATCGAGGCCTCCATGCAGATCCCCCCGGGATACGCCCTGTTCATCCCCAGCGCCATCCGGGCCGCCGTGGACCTCCCGGTGGTCGGGGTGGGCCGGTTCAAGGACCCGCTGCAGGCCGACCGGGCCCTGGCCGAGGGGATCTGCGACATGGTCGGGGTGGTCCGGGGGCAGATCGCCGACCCGGACTTCGCCGCCAAGGCCCGCTCGGGGCACGCCGCCGAGATCCGCACCTGCCTGTCGTGCAACCAGGAGTGCGTGGGCCGCATGGGCCTCAACCGGTGGCTGGGCTGCATCGAGAACCCCCGCACCGGCAAGGAGTCGGTCCCCCTCCCCGCCCCCACCGCCCGCAAGACCGTCGTGGTGGTCGGTGGTGGACCGGGCGGGCTCCAGGCCGCCGTCACCGCCGCCGAGCGGGGCCACCGGGTGGTCCTCTTCGAGCGCAACGACCGTCTGGGCGGCCAGGCCCACGTGGCCGCCGCGGTGCCCAGCCGGGCCGAGTTCTTCGACATCGCCCGCAACCTCATCGCCGCCGCCCGCCGCCTGGGCGTGGACGTCCGCACCGGGGTGGAGGCCACGGCGGCCACGGTGCGGGCCGAGGCGCCCGATGTGGTGGTCGTGGCCACCGGCGCCCGGCCGGCCCGGCCGTGGTGGGCCGGCGACGACCCCCGGGTGGTCGATGTGCGCGACGTCCTGGAGGGCCGGGCCCACCCCCAGGGCACGGTGGTGGTCATCGACGAGCTCGGCTTCCACCAGGCCACCTCGGTGGCCGAGCTGCTGGCCGACCGGGGGTGTGCAGTGGAGATCGCCACCAACGGCATGGTGGTCGGCCAGGACCTCGGGGTCACCCTCGACATGGAGACCTGGAACGTCAAGGCCCACGACCGGGGCATCGTCCAGAGCACCGACCTCGTGCCCATGGGGGTGGAGCGCCCCGGTGGCGAGGGGCCGCTCACCCTTCGGCTCCAGCACCACCCGACGGGGACGGACGAGGAGCGGACCTGCGACTGGGTGGTGTGCGCCGTCCACCAGCAGGCCGAGGACGCCCTCTTCCACGAGCTGCGGGCCGAGCCCTTCCCGGTCCATCGGGTCGGCGACTGCGTGACCCCCCGACGGGCCCATGCCGCCGTGGTGGAGGCCCAGCGGGTGGCGGTGGCCCTGTGAGCGCCGGGACGCCCACGGCCGGCGACGCCACCACAGGAGCGGCCGTGGCCGTGGTGGTGGTCCGTGACGGGCGCCTCCCGCTGTGGGCCGACGACGCCGTGGCCGAGGCCGGAGGCCAGGTCGTGGTGGTCGGCTCGGGAACGGCCGACGCCGTGGCCGGCCTTCCGTCGGCCCGCCGTGTGCAGACCGCCGAGACCGGCGACGGGCTGGCCCCGGGGTGGCTGGCCGGCGCCCTGGCCCCCCACCTGGCCGCCGCGGCCCTGGTCCTCCTCCCTGCCTCGCCCGACGGCCGGGACCTGGCACCGCGCCTGGCCGCCGTCCTCGACCGCCCCGTGTTGGCCCGGGTGACCAGAGCCGCCTGGTGCGCCGCCGGCCCCGCCGCCGACACCGCCGCCGACACCGCCGCCGGCCCTGCCGACGGCACCGTGCGGGCCACCGTGGCCCGCCTCGACGACCGGGTCATGGTCCCCGTCGAGGTGGCCGGGCCGGCTGTGGCCACCCTGGTCGGCCCGGGCGACCCCGTCCACCGGACCCCGGCCGCCACCCCGGCCGAAGTCACCGCCCTCGCCTTGGGCGCCCCGCCCTCCGACGGGGCCGAGCCCGCGCTGGTCGCCCTGGTCGCCCCCGATCTGCGGACCATGGACCTGGCCCACGCCCGGCGGGTGGTGGCCGGGGGTGCGGGTCTGGCCGCCGGGCTCGACGACGCCCACGCCACCGCAGCCTTCGCCCTGCTGACCGACGTGGCCGCCGCCCTGGGCGGCTCGGCCGGGGCCACCCGGGTGGCCACCGACGCCGGGTGGACGGGCTACGAGCGCCAGATCGGCACCACCGGGGTCACCATCGACCCCGACCTCTACATCGCCCTGGGCATCTCGGGGGCCACCCAGCACACCGGCGGGCTCGGCACCCCCCATCACGTGGTCAGCATCAACACCGACCCCTCCTGCCCGATGACCGGGCTGGCCGACCTGGGCATCGTGGCCGACGGCGCCGCCGTGCTGGTCGAGCTGGCCCACCGCCTCGGCGTGGACGTGCCCGAGGCCCTCGACCACTCCCGCCACGGCCAGCCGGCCGCAGGCGCCACGTCGGGAGGGTCCCGTGGCTGACGCCGTCACCTGCGACGCCGTGGTGGTGGGGGCCGGCCCGGCCGGCGCTTCGGCCGCCCTGGCCCTGGCCCGCCAGGGCCGCTCGGTGGTCCTGGTCGAGCGGGGGCCGTTCCCCGGAGCCAAGAACGTCTACGGCGGCGTGGTCTACGGACGGGTCCTCGACGACATCGTGCCCGGCTGGTGGGACGAGGTGCCGGTCGAGCGGTGGGTGGTCCGGCGCTCCACGGTGGTGATGACCCCCACCCAGTCGCTCTCGGTCGACTTCCGCACCCAGGCCTGGGGTGAGGCCCCCTACAACGGCATGACCACCCTGCGGTGCCACTTCGACGCCTGGCTGGCCGCCAAGGCCACCGACGCCGGGGCCCGCCTGGTCACCTCCACCGTGGCCACCGGCCTGGTGCGCGACGGTTCAGGCCGGGTGGTCGGCGTGCGCACCGACCGGGACGGCGCCGAGCTCCACGCCCCGGTGGTCCTGGCCTGCGACGGGGTCAACTCCTTCCTGGCCAAGGAGGCCGGCCTGCTCCCCCGGGCCGAGGCCGCCCACCACACCCTCGGGGTCAAGGAGGTCCACCACCTGGCCCCCGGGGTGATCGACGAGCGCTTCGGCGTGGCCGGCCATGAGGGTGTCGACATGGAGATCCTGGGGTGCACCCGGGGCATCCCGGGCGGCGGGTTCCTCTACACCAACCGGGACTCGGTGAGCGTGGGCGTGGTCGTCTCCCTCCCCCAGCTGGCCGAGGCCGGGGTGCGCCCCGAGGAGCTCATCGCCGACCTCGTCGCCCACCCCACGGTCGCCCCGCTCCTGCGGGGCTCCACCCTGCGCGAGTACTCGGCCCACCTCATCCCGGAAGGCGGCTACGACACCATGCCCCCCCTCGCCGCCGACGGCCTCCTGGTGGCCGGGGACGCTGCGGCAATGACCCTGGCGGCGGGCCTGTGGCTGGAGGGCGTGAACTTCGCCATCGGATCGGGGTGGGCGGCCGGGCAGGCGGCGGCCCGGGCCCTGGCCGCCGGGGACACCTCGGCCAAGGGCCTCGCCTCCTACCGGGCCGACCTGGAGTCGACCTTCGTGCTGGCCGACCACAAGCGGCTGCGGAAGGCTCCGTCACTGGTCCTGTCCGACCGGGTCCAGCAGCGCTACCCGGGCCTGCTGTGCGACCTGGCCGAAGGGATGTTCACGGTGACCAACCCCACCCCCAAGGCCGGCGTCCTGGCCACCACCCGTCGGGCGGCGGCCCGCCACGGCGTCACGCTGCGCCAGCTGGCCGGCGACGGCCTCCGGGGCCTGAGGATCTTCGGATGAGCGCCGCCGGGCCGCGCCGCTGGCAGGGCGTCTCCTTCGAGGAGCGGATGGCCACCGTGGACTTCCGGGTGGCGGCCCGGGCCCACATCACCGTGGACAACGACGTCTGCCGGTCGTGCACGACCAAGGCGTGTGTGACGGCCTGCCCGGCCAACCTCTTCGCCCCCACCGCCGACGGCGGCATCCTCTTCAACTACGAGAACTGCTTCGAGTGCGGCACCTGCTACATGGTGTGCAACGGCGAGGGGGCCCTCACCTGGACCTACCCCGACGGCGGCTTCGGCGTGGTCTTCCACCATGGCTGACACGATGGCTGCCACGAACGGGGCTCCCGGACCCCTCCTGGCCGTCTGCCTCCGCATCACCGACCTGCGCCCCGAGGTGGACCCCCTGACCGGGGTCGTCACCCGTGACCGGCTGGGGGTGGCGCTGGCCGCCGCCGACGGGGCCGCCCTGGAGCACGCCCTCCGCCTGGCCGACGCCTGGTCGGGCCGGGTGGTGGCGGTGGCCGCCGGACCCCCGTCGATCGAGCCCGTCCTGCGTGAGGTGGCCGCCCTGGGCGTCGCCGTGGTGCGCCTGCCCGAGGCCGGCGAGGACGACGCCCACCGCTACGTGGCCGAGCTGGCCGGAGACGAGCGGGACCTGGCCCGGCGCCTGGTGGCTGCCCTGGCCCCGTTCGGACGACCCGACCTGGTCCTGTGCGGCGACCGCTCGGCCGACCGGGGCACCGGGGTCCTGCCCGCCTACCTGGCCCACGAGCTCGGGGCGGCCCAGGCCTTGGGCCTGGTGGCTCTGGCC
>CAXBRB010000139.1:0-7315 GCA_963977795.1 uncultured Acidimicrobiaceae bacterium | reverse complement strand
CGGTGGCAGCCCGCACGGGGGCCGACGGTGGCGGCGACGAGGAGCCGTGGGCCGGGACCGCACCGAGCAGGGCGGCGACGGCCATCACCACTGCCAGACCGGCCACCAGCGCCACCGGCACCAGGTGCCGCCCGGACCGGCCCGGCGACGGGGGAGCGGACCGTGGGGCCGGCCGTGATGCCGGGGTGCCGGACGGGCCGGCGTCGGCCTGCGGTGCGGCTGCGTCCATGCCCTGGGGCCCCCGTGCTCCTCGTCGATTCCCCGTGCCCGTGGCCGGTCCGCCGGACGGGCTCCGCCATGAATCTACCCCCGGCCCGGGACGGGGCCGTCGGCACCACTCCGACGTGCCTGGCCCCCATACCGGTGGGGCGGGCCTGGGGAAGACCGGTGGAGATCTCCGCCGATCCTGGGGACATCTCGAGAAATGTCGTGGAGAAGCTCGGTAAATCGTCCGGGCCTCTTGACCCCCCGGGCGGCCCCGTTCAGAGTGTCGCCAGTTCGGAGCACCGAAGTCCCACCGGCGTCCCGAGCGGGTGTCCAGGACAGGCCCCAGGCCCGTCCCAAGGACCGCTCGAGGCCCACCGGGACCGTAGGTGGCCGACGATGCGTTCCGGTGACGGACCGGCGGCCCTCGTGGCCTGTCGGCCCGGGCCGGTGCGGGATCGCCCGACACGGTCCTGCCCGGCCGCTCCGGTCCGCCGGGTGCTCGGCCCCGAGGAGCTCGGGCGGCTTCGGCCGTCCGGTTACTCGGGGCCGCACCGCGCCCGGCCACGACTCCTTCGCTCGCGGCGCTGCCCAGTGGTGTCGGCTGAGCGCCGGCGGCTCAGTGGCGTCGGCTCAGTGGCGTCGGCTCAGTGGCGGTGGTGTCCCGCCCCCGGCACCGGTGCTGCCTCCATGGCGCACGGCTCGTCGCCGGCGTCGGCGCAGGGGGCGCACTCGAGCTCGAGAGTCGAGTGGGCGATCCCGAAGGGGCCGCCGATGGCCGCCTTGACCGCCCCGCCCACCGCCTGGGCCTCCTCTAGGGAGGGCGCGCCCGCCAGGACCAGGTGGGCCGAGAGGACCCGGACCTCGCTCGAGAGGCTCCACACGTGCAGATCGTGGACGGCGTCGACCCCCTCGACGGCGGCCATGGCCCCGGTGAGTTCGGCCAGGTCGAGGTCGGCCGGCGTGGACTCCAGGAGGATGGCCACGCTCTCCCGGAGCACGCCGGCGGCCTGGGAGACGATCAGGGCGGCCACCACCAGGGCCGACACCGGGTCGATCCAGGTGGCCGACGGGACGGCCAGCAGGGCGAGGGCCCCGAGCACCACGGCCGCCGAGGCCAGGGCGTCGCCGACCATGTGGAGGACGGCCGAGCGCATGTTCAGGTCGCCGCCGCCCTCGGCCAGGACCCAGGCGGCCAGCCCGTTGACCAGGAGTCCGACGGCGGCCACCACGGCCACCACGCCGGCCCGGGTGTGCTCGGGGTGGGCCAGGCGGTGGAGGGCGCCGACCACGATGAGAACCGTCACGCCGGCGATTAGGACGGCGTTGCCCAGGGCGGCCAGGATGGTGGCCCGGTGGTTCCCGAACGACCGGGTCGGGCTGGTGGGGCGGAGGGCCAGGCGCACGGCCACCAGCGAGAGGCCCAGGGCGCCGAGATCGGTGAGGTTGTGGCCGGCGTCGGCCACCAGGCCGGTGGAGCGGGCCCGGAGCCCCACGACCACCTGGACGACGACCAGCCCGACGGTGAGGGCGATGCTGACGGACAGGCGGCGGGTGCGGTCCATGGCGCTCCCTTCGATCGTACCGGGGCGGGTCTGCCGGGCGACAGGGTCCCTGGCCCCTGGGGATACGTCGTCCGCCCCGGCCGGCCCGAGTGAGTCCCGGGTGGACCGGGGAGCCGAGCCCGGACCGGACGGCGTCGTGCGGCGCGTCCGGGGGAGGGGAGGGCCGTAGCATGGCCGCCCATGGAGGTGCTCGCGCTCTACCTGCCCCAGTACCACCCCGTTCCCGAGAACGACCGGTGGTGGGGTGCGGGGTTCACGGAGTGGACCAACGTCACCCGGGCCCGTCCCCTCTACCGGGGCCACCACCAGCCCCACCTGCCCGCCGACCTGGGCTTCGTCGACCTGCGGGTGGCCGAGACCCGGGAGGCCCAGGCCGACCTGGCCCGGAGCCACGGCGTGACCGGCTTCTGCTACTGGCACTACTGGTTCGCCGGCACCCGGCTCCTGGAACGGCCCTTCGACGAGGTGCTGGCCTCCGGCCGGCCGGACTTCCCCTTCTGCCTGGCCTGGGCCAACCAGACCTGGTCGGGCATCTGGCACGGGGCACCCGACCGGGTCCTCATCGAGCAGTCCTATCCCGGACCCGACGACGACCGCCGCCACTTCGCCTCGCTCCTCCCGGCCTTCGAGGACCCCCGGTACGTCCGGGTGGGCGGGCGACCCGTCTTCTTCGTCTACCAGCCGGGCGACCTGCCCGACCCGGCGCGCTTCGTCGAGACCTGGCAGACCATGGCCGCCGAGGCCGGCCTGGGCGGCCTCTACCTGGTGGCCTCGCTGGGGGAGTCGGGGTACCGGTCGCACACCGCCGACGGCTTCGACGCCGGCGTGGTCTACCGGCTGCCCCTGGAGCGGACGCCGTTGGTCAAGGTGGCCGACCGGCTCGTGGCCCGGGGCCTGCTGCGGGGCCCCCGTCGCTACCCCTATCCCGAGACGTGGAGCGACCCGTCGGCCGACTTCGGCGGGAAGCTCTTCCCCGGGATCTTCCCCAATTGGGACAACACCCCGAGGCTGGGCCGCCGGGGCCAGGTGGCGGTGGGGTCCACCCCGGAGCGGTTCGCCGGCCACGTGCGGGCCGCCCTGGCCGCCGCAGCCGCCCTGCCCGAGGACGAGCAGGTGATCATGGTCAAGTCGTGGAACGAGTGGGCCGAGGGCAACTACCTCGAGCCTGACCTCGAGGTCGGGCGGGGCCGGCTGGAGGCGCTCCGCGACGAGCTGGTCCGGGCCGGCCACTTCGGCCGGTGACGCCCCACCGGTGACCGGCGCCGACCGTCGGGCGGCCCGTCGCGCCACCCTGCGGTGGCTGGGTGCGTGGGCCCTCCTCCTGGCCGTGGTGGGCGGCCTGGTGGGCTCGGTGCTCTGGGCCCGCCTCTTCCTGTGGCCCCCCAGCGACCCCCCGGCCCGGGTGGACGCCATCGTGGCCCTCGGCGGCGATCCCCACCAGGCCCGGGCGGCCGAGGCCATCCGGCTGGCCGAGCAGGGGTGGTCCCGGACGGTGCTGGTCTCCCGTGGTGGGTTCGTGCCCGACCCGTGCCCCACGCGCCCACCGGGGATCGACCTCACCTGCTTCCGGGCCGATCCGCTGAACACCCGTGGCGAGATGGAGTACGCCGCCCGGGCGGCGGCGGCCCACGGATGGACCTCGCTCATCATCGTGCCGGGGCGGACCCAGGCCACCCGGGCGCGGCTCCTCTTCCGACGCTGCAGCGACGCCCGCCTGGTGGTGGTCCCGGTCAGCGACCACGGCTTCCACCTGCTCTTCGACGTCGGCTACGAGTCGCTGGCCCTGCTCAAGGCCTTCGTGGTCCACCGGTCCTGCTGACCGGCCGCTGCGGCGGGACGGTCGGGCCCCGGCGGCCCGCCGGGGTCAGGAGCGGACCAGCGGGGTCCGCCGCACCCAGCGGGTGAGGGCCAGCTTGCGCCGGCCGGCGAAGCGGTAGGCCGAGGTGTAGGCCCGCTGGGTCCACCGCTCGGGCCGGATGTCGAGGGCGGCGCCGGCCGCCCGGATCTCCTCGGCCATCTGCAGGTAGCACTGCCGGCGGTAGTGCCGGATGTGCTCGGTGCAGTCCTCGGGCTGGACGATGAAGGTCCGCACGTCGCACACCCGGGCGTTGGGCAGGTCGGCCACGACGGCGTCGAGGGCGGCGTTCATGGTCCGGTGGTGGAGGTGGCGGTCGGGCTCCCGCGGGTTGTCCAGGGCCACCTCGGCCCCGTTGACCAGGATCAGCGACGCCCCTTCCGGCAGCGACCGGGACAGCCAGGCGATGTTCTCCTGGAACCGGTCGGCACCGAGACCGCCCAGGAACTCGAACTCCTGGCCGAACCAGTCGACGAAGTCCCCGTCCATCCCGTGGTGGCGGTAGCGCTTGAGCACCTCCTCCCGGTTGGCCGGGTCGGTGACGTCGAAGGTGAACTGCTGCCAGGGTACGATGAGCCCGGTCGCCCGGTGGCGGTAGAGGCCCTGGGTGTAGTCGGTGAGCACGCTCAGGACGAGGACGTCGTAGGCGGGGTCGACCACGGCGGCCGACCGGTAGGTGGCCCGGTCGACCACCGGCACCCGGTCGACCACGGCCAGCTGGGCGGGATCCAGCCCCTGGGCCGACAGGCGGAGGGTCTCGGTGTGGCCGGCGTGCACGAAGGCGCCCGTGGCTCCGGGGTGGGCGAACTCGGTGGCGATGGCCCCGCCCAGGAAGTCGGCCGTGGTGGAGAGGTCGCACCCGCCGACGATGAGGATCCGCCCCTGCCGGCCGGGACGGCCCGTCGGTGCCCCGGCGGGCCCGGTCGGGGTCACGGGGCCGTCGTCCATGGTGATCCAGTCGACGTCGCCCTCCAGGGAGGCCTCGACGTCGCCGACGATGTCGAGGCGAGGCCGGCCGAGCCGGGCGTACAACCACTGCTCGACCCCCATGTTCATGGCCCGGCACGAGAAGAGGAAGTCGAGCAGGGTGCCGCTGGCCCGGTCGAGGGCGTAGAAGCCGCAGATCCCGTAGTCGCCGTAGCGGTCCCGCACGTCGACGTAGCCCGTGTCGACCCCCGGGTCGGCCACCAGGGCGGCGAACTCGTCCGCCCCGAGGCGGCGCTTGGTGAAGTTGAGCTGGTTGGTGCGCAGCGAGAGCTCGTGGAGGCGCCCGGCCTGGGCCGCCGTGTCGTGGTGCAGCGTCACCCGGATGTCGCACGACCGCAGGAAGGCCACGTTGGCGTCGTCGCCGTCGGTCGCACCGTCCGTTCCGGCGGCGGCCCGGTCGGCCACCTTGCGCTCGAGCACCCGGTACTGGGCCAGCCGGGTCAGTGCGGCGTCGTCCTTGCCGGCCACCTCGGGGCGGTCGAGCAGACCGTCGAGGATCTCGGGGCCCGCCGTCTGGAGGCCGGGGGAGAAGTGGCCGGCCTCGCCGAGGTTCATCGGGTGGTCGTCGACGAAGAGGACGTTGTCCGGGCGCAGCTGGGCGTCAGCGATGATCTGGGCCACCCGGGGCCCCTTCGGGGTCCAGTCGGCCCGCACGAAGACGAACTCGTCCCACAGGCCGTGGTCCTCCAAGGTGCGCCGGACCGGCTCCAGGTCGTTCTTCGAGCAGATGGCGTTGACGATGCCCCGGCGGTTGAGGGTGCGCACCAGGTCGGCCCGGGCGGGGTCGAGGACCACGGCGCCCTCGCTGAGCGTGCCGGCCCAGAAGGTGTCGTCGAGGTCCCAGATGACCATCTTGACCGGCGCCGACAGGGGCGCCCCCACCTCTCCTGCCACCGACCGATCATCCCACAGGGCCCGAGCGGGACTCAATGGAGCCCGGGTGGCAGATCGGGTGGCGTGACGGCCGGTGGGGCGCCCGCCGGCACGGTGGCGATCCGGGGGGACGTCGGGGCAGCGGTAGGTTGGCGGGGTGCCCCGAGGTGCCGCACATTCCGGTCCGTACCCGCCCAAGGCCCCGAAGGGCTCGCCGACCTGGATCGCCCGCCGCATCGTCAAAGGCGCCCGCGGGCTGAGCGATCTGGCCGAGCTCCGCCTGGATCCCACCTACCGCCGCCTGGCCGCCGCCACCGTCCTGGCCGACGGCAGCCGGCGGGTCTACCTCCACCACATCCGCAAGACGGCGGGCACCAGCCTGATGATGAGCTTCCTGGCCCTGGGGGGCGAGGACCCCCAGGACGTGTGGGCCCGCATCAACGGCCGGCGCCTGGGCCGGACCGTCAGCGGGCCCTATGCCTTCGCCTCCATCCACCGCAAGGTGCTGGCCGAGGGCGCCTACCTCTTCGGCCGGGCCCACCGCCCCGCAGCGGACCAACCCCTGCCTCCCGGCACCTTCACGGTGACCGTGCTGCGCGATCCGGTGGCCCGGGTCCGCTCCTACTACGACTACCTGCGGGTGGGCGACGCCGTCGACTCCCCGGGGCAGGTGGCCCCCAGGGAGCGTCGGCTGGCCGAAGCCGGCTTCGACGCCTTCCTCGACCGAGTGCCCCCGCAGCACCTCTGCACCCAGCTCCACACCTTCTCCACCCGGCTCGACGTGTCCGAGGCGGCCGACCGGATCGCGGCGTGCTCGGCCGTCTTCTCGACCGAGGGGTTCGCCCAGGGCCTCGACGAGCTCGGCGCCCGCCTGGGTCTCTCCCTGGCGCCCCACCGGGCCCGGGTGACCGGTGAGCGCTCCGAGCTGACCGAGGCCCAGCTGGCCCGCCTGCGCGACGCCCTCCAGCCCGAGTACGACCTGCTGGGGCGCCTGGCCGCCGCCGGCATCGGCGGGCCCGGGCTCCCGACCGGCTGACGTCCCGGTCAGGCCGGACCGTCGGTGCCGGCTCCCGCAGTGCGGGGCCGGCCCCGGCCGCCGCCCCGGCCCGTGGCGACGGCCACCGCCGAGAGCTGCGACCGGACGTCCAGCTTCCGGAGGATGGAGCGGATGTGGGTCCGCACGGTGGAGACGGACAGGACCAGGAGATCGGCGACCTCGGCGGCGGTGCGCCCGGCGGTGAGATGGTCGAGGACCCGGCGCTCGGCGGCCGTGAGGGACACCAGGGCGGCGAACCCGTCGGGGGTGGCCGGGTCGGCCCAGGTGGCGGCTGCACCGCCGTCGGCCGGAGCCAGCGAGGCCAGGGCCTCGGTCACCCGCCCGGCGCTGAAGACGGGGAGGGCGCCTGCCACCGCGGCGGCGGCCACGGCGCCCGCCCCCGCCCCGGTGTCCACGGCGAGGACCGGGATGCGCCGGGCGTCGTAGGCCGCGGCCACGTGGGCGATCCGCTCCCACGGGGAGCGCCGGCCGACGTGGGCGCTACCGGCGACGGCGTCGAGGACCAGGACCACGACGTCGGCCGGGATGCCGCCGGCAGCGACGGGGAGCGGGCCGTCGGCCCGCACCGGGGCGGCCAGCGCATGCCACCCGGCGCGGGCTGCCGCCTCGAGGACCGGTGCCGCCCCTGGGCCGACCGGGGCCGGGCCGCCAGCCAGGGGATCGACGACCAAGGCCATGCGGGCGACCCCGGCGGCGTCCCGGCCGCCGGACCGGCGGTCGCGGGGTACCGGGCGATGGGTGCGCACATGCAGGGCCACGCCCGATCCGTTGCCT
>CAXBRB010000138.1:0-7390 GCA_963977795.1 uncultured Acidimicrobiaceae bacterium | reverse complement strand
TTTTTTTTCAAGCAGAAGACGGCATACGAGATGTAGCCGTGACTGGAGTTCAGACGTGTGCTCTTCCGATCTGGCCGTCGAGCAGGTCGGGTCCGACTTCGTCGTCGTGCCGATGGACCACACCGTCGACCTGGACCGGGTGCTCCGCATCGATCCGGCCAGCCCCGTCCCGGCCGCCGAGGCCACCCGGGTGGCCGAGGTCCTCCGGGCCGCTTCCGACATCCGGTCCGCCGTGCAGGCTGCCGCCGGCGAGGTGGCCGGGGAGCGGGTCGACCAGCTGCTGGGCGACGCGGCCCGGGAGCTACACCTGCTGGAGGTGGGCCGGGCCGCCCTGCGGGCCACCGGACCCGCTGCGCCGTCCCTCCCGATGGCGGCGCCGCCCGCTGCCCCGGCGTCAGGCGGGGACGCCCCGCCCGGGCTTCCTGCGCCACCGCGCTGAGTCGTCGCTTCGTCTTCCAGGCGCGTCTCCCGGAGAGCGTCTTCCGCGCGTGTCTCCCGGAGAGCGTCTCCTTGGGCCCGTCCTGATCGGACCGGAGGCGCTCAGCCCAGCTCGGTGGCCACGGCGTCGGCCAGGACGTCGATGCCGTCGGCAAGCAGGCCGTCGTCGATGACCAGGGGCGGAAGCAGGCGGATGACGTTGCCGTAGCTCCCGCACGAGAGGGTCACCACCCCGGCCCGGTGGCAGGCGGCCACGATCCGCTTGGCGGCCTCGGCGTCCGGCTCCATGGTGCCCGGGCGGACCAGCTCCATGGCCACCATGGCCCCGCGGCCCCGGATGTCGCCGATGGCCGGGTGGTCGGACTGGAGGCCGGTGAGCACCTCGGTCACCGCAGCACCGATGCGCCGGGCCGCCCCGGCCAGATCGTCGCGCTCCATGATCTCGATGGAGGCCAGCGCCGACACGCACGAGACGGGGTTGCCCCCGTAGGTGCCGCCCAGGCCGCCCACGTGGACCTGGTCGATGAGCTCGGCCCGTCCGGTCACTGCAGCCAGCGGCATCCCGCCGGCCAGGGCCTTGGCCGTGGTGATGAGGTCGGGGACCACGCCCTCGTGGTCGCAGGCGAACCAGTCACCGGTCCGGCAGAACCCGGTCTGGACCTCGTCGGCCACGAAGACCACGCCGTGGGCCGTGCACCACTCGGCCAGGGCGGGGAGGAAGCCGGGAGCGGGCACGATGAAGCCGCCCTCGCCCTGGATGGGCTCGATGACCAGGCACGCCGTGTTGGCCGCCCCGACCTGGCGCTCGATGAGCTCGATGGCCCGGGCCGCCGCGTCGGCGCCGGTCATCCCCTCGGGGTCCCGGTAGGGGTAGGACATCGGCACCCGGTAGACCTCGGAGGCGAAGGGGCCGAAGCGGTCCTTGTAGGGGATGTTCTTCGCCGTCAGGGCCATGGTCAGGTTGGTCCGTCCGTGGTAGGCGTGGTCGAAGACGACCACGGCGGCCCGGCCGGTGGCGTGCCGGGCGATCTTGACGGCGTTCTCGACGGCCTCGGCTCCCGAGTTGAACAAGGCGCTCCGCTTGGGGTGGCTCCCGGGGGTGCGTGCGGCGAGGGCCTCGCAGGTGGCCACGTACTGCTCGTAGGGGCTGACCATGAAGCAGGTGTGGGAGAACTCGGCCACCTGGCGCTGCACGGCGGCCACCACGTCGGGGTGGGCGTGGCCGATGCTGGACACGGCGATGCCCGACCCGAGGTCGATGAGCTGGTTGCCGTCCACGTCCACGAGGACGGCCCCCGCCCCCCGCTCGATGTAGAGGGGGGCCACCGAGCTGACTCCGGGGGCCACGGCGGCCTGGCGGCGGGCGTCGAGCTCCTTGGACCGTGGTCCGGGCAGTTCGGTCACGAGACGACGTTCTTGGTCGATGTTCGGAGTGTCCACGACGGGAAGGGTAGTGGATCATGCCTGAGGCGGCGGTGTCGGTTGCCTGAAAGGGGTCCGTGCCCGGCGGCACGGGTGGGGCCCGGTCGGATACGGTCGCCGGCGTGGACGGCCCGCTCTTCACCACCGGTCCCCTGGAGCTGACCCGGGCCGCCCGTGACGAGGTCGCCGCCCTGGGCGCCCGGGCCTTCTACGACGACCCGTTCTTCCGGCACCTGTCGGACGAGCCCCTGCTCCGGGTCCGGGGGATGGGCATCTTCCTGCGCAGCCACATCGCCGCCCTCGGCGCCACCGCCGTGGCCGCCGGGGCCCGGGACCGCTCGGGCCTCCTGGTCGGGGTGGCCGTGTGGCAGCGCCCCGGCACCCACCCGCTGCCGTGGGCGGCCCAGGTGCGCGACCTGGCCGGCTCGGCCCGGGCCATGCTCCCGCGGCCCCGCTCCCTGGCCGTCGGCCTGCGCTACGTCACGGCCATCGAGAAGGTCCGTCCCCGGGAGGAGCACTGGTACCTGGCCCTGCTGGCCACCGATCCCATGGTGTGGCGCCGGGGGGTGGGCACGGCCCTGCTCGAGCCGATGCTGGCGGTGGCCGACGACGACGGCCTGCCCTGCTACCTCGAGACCCAGAAGGAGGCCAACATCGCCTACTACCGGCGGTTCGGCTTCGAGGAGACCGAGCGGCTCACGCCCGACCCCGCCGGACCACCGCTCTTCACCCTCACCCGGCCCGTCCGCTGACGGGCGACAGGGGCACGGCGTCCGCTGACGGGCGTCCGCTGACGGGCGACAGGGTCACGGGTCGCCGGATCACGGCCCTGCGGTCCGGGCGGGACTGTGGTCGGAGGTGCGGCCGCCGGGTCCGCCGCCGGACCGCCGACGTGTCGCAGCGCCCGACAAGAGATGGGGAGCTGCCTCGTGCACGGGGAGCCGCTCGGTCGCCTGGGTCGACCCTGATCTGCTCGTGATGCCCATATTCCCATTTTGGGAACATGGGCTACTCTTGACGACATGGAGGAAGACGCTGTGGCGCTGCCCATGATCGAGACCGATGCCAGGAGCCGGGTGGTGCTGCCCGGCCGCCCCAACCAGCGCTTCCTGGTGCGGGAGCACTCCGACGGGAGCATCCTGCTCGAGCCGGCCCGGATCGTCAGCGAGGCCCAGGACGAGTACGACCGCTCGCCGGAGCTCCGCCAGCTCCTCGCCCGAGCCGCTGCCAGCGGTCGCACCTCGGCGCGCCGCAGGCGGGTGTGAGCGCCGCCGGGCCCGGGTACTCCCTGGTGGCCGACGAGCAGCTCGACGGCATCCTGGCCGCCGGGGACACCGCGCTCTACAACGACCTCGTGACCGTGTGCGAGTTCACCCTCGACCACCCGGGTGCCGCCCAGCGGGACTCCTCGGCCATCTCGACGGCCGAGGGGATCCGGTTCCGCTTCCCCGTCCCCGGCCGCCCGCCTTTCAAAGTCTTCTGGAGTTCGGAGGGGCCGACGATCGAGGCGGTGTTCCCCTACCCGTCATGACGGGGCGGACGACGGCGGTCCCCATCGGTCCCGGGCCGGAGCGCCCGTGCGCCGCAGCCCGGGGTCACGACCCGGGGCGGTCCCCGGCGGCCAGCACGGCGGCCACGGCGGCCACGGCCTCGGGTCGGGCCGGGCCGGCGCCCCGCCACCGGATGACCCCGTCGCCGTCGACCAGGAAGGCGGCGATCGCCCCGGTGTCGGCGATGTCGAGGGCATACGCCGCCCGGGCCACGTTGGTGTAGACGGTCAGGGTGCGGCGGCGCACCACCGGGTCGCGCACGGCCTGGGCCATGCCGCCGTCGATGAACCACCGGGCCGGGAGCCACTTCACCCCCAGCACCGGGACCTCGAAGCACTCGAGATCGGGATGGAGCGCTTCCGTCTCGGCGTGCCACGCCGTCCAGGTGTCGACGTCGGACTGGTGCTCGCGGCGGAAGGCCACCAGCACGAGGTTCCACCGCCCGGTGAAGGCGGCCGGCAGGGTGCAGGGGCGGCGCTCGAGGTCCCGGGCCTCGAGGACCGGGAACCGTCCGCCGCTGGTGGACGCCGGTGCCGGACGGTCTCCGCTCATCGACCCACCTCCCAGTCCGTCGGTGCCCGGACCCTACCCCGCCCCGTCGCCCGGCGGGCTCCCGGCCTCGGTCGTCGGGACCTCCGGGGGCCGGGCGGGCAGGTGGACGGTGACCGTCGTGCCGGCACCTGGCGCGCTGGTGACCTCGGCCCGGCCCCCGTGGGCGGTGACGATGGCCTCGACGATGGAGAGGCCGAGGCCGGCCCCGCCGTGCAGCCGGGAGCGGCTGGGGTCGGAGCGGTAGAAGCGCTCGAAGACGTGGGCGGCCACCTCGGGGTCCATGCCCGGGCCGGTGTCGGCCACGGTGAGGACCGCCCCGTCGGCACCGTCGCCGGCCTCGCCAACCTCGGGCTCGACCGACACCTGGACGGTGGTCCCCTCAGGCGTGTGGGACCGCACGTTGCCGAGCAGGTTGTCGACGACCTGGCGCAGGGCCAGGGGATCGCCCTCGATCTCGAGGGGCCGGCTGGCGTGGAAGGTCACCGGCCAGGCCGGGCCCACCGTCCCGGCCGTCTGGACGGCCTCGGCGCACAGGGCCACCAGGTCGACTGAGGTGGCCTGGAGGGCCCGGCCCTCGTCCAGGCGGGCGAGGAGGAGCAGGTCGGCCACCAGGTGCTCCATGCGGCTCGTCTCGGAGGAGATCCCGGCCATGACCCGCTCGAGGTCGGCCTCCTGGTCGGCCGCCCCCCGTCCGAACAGCTCGGCGTAGGCGGCCACGGCGGCGATGGGGGTGCGCAGCTCGTGGGAGGCATCGGCCACGAACCGCCGCAGCCGGGCGTCCGACGCCCGCAGGCGCTGCTCGGAGGCCACCCGGGCGGCGAAGGCCTCCTCGATCCGGGCCAGCATCATGTTGAGGGTGGTGGCCAGCCGGCCGACTTCGGTGCGGCCGCCCTCCCCGGGCACCCGCTCGGTCAGGTCGCCGGCGGCGATGGCCTCGGCCGAGCGCTCGATGGCGTCGAGCGGGCGCAGGCCGAGCCGCACCAGCCACCACCCTCCGGCCAGGGCGGCCAGGATGGCCCCGGCGGTGACGATCAGCTCGATGATGAGCAGCCGGTGGAGGGTGGACTCCACCTCGGTCAGGGGCCGGGCCACGGCCAGCGTGTCGACGGGCCCGGCCGGGCTCGGCATCTCGGTGAAGTGCTGGGTCCAGGACAGCCGCACCCGGAACTCGGGGCCGCCAGCGGGGGTCGACGGGGCCTCGAAGTGGGTGCCGTCGTGGGCGGGGAACGGCTCCGGCTCCGGCTGGGGCTCCGGCCCGGGCGGCCGGCGGGAGAGCGGGACGGCGGGGGCGTACGAGCGCCCGCCGACCGTCACCGGACAGGAGAGGCGGACCGCACCGTGGGGGTCGCGCACCACGACGGCGCTGGAGAGGAGCGAGCTGCCCGGCGGGGGGCCGGCGTGGTTCCCCTCGCCCGGCTCGGCCATGCCGCCCGGCTCCGCCGCCGGCGCCGGATTGGCCATGGGGAGGAGGGCGCCGACCCGGTAATCGGGGCACACCAGGTTGCCAGTGCCGTCGAAGCGGGGCGAGTAGTCCCGGGCCGCGGCGTCGAGCTGCACGTCCACCTGGTGGATGAGGAAGGACTCCAGCGCCCGGTAGGTGACCACGTCGGCCACCACCAGGGCCACCAGGGCGATGATCCCGACGGCGGCCAGGAGCCGGGCCCGCAGCGACATGTCAGGCGTCCGCCGGCTCGCGCAGGACGTAGCCCACCAGGCGCACGGTGTGGATGACCGGCGGGCCGGCAGCCTCGAGCTTCTTGCGCAGGTAGCTCACGTAGGTCTCCACCACGTTGCCGTCGCCGCCGAAGTCGTAGTGCCAGACGTGGTCGAGGATCTGGGACTTGGAGAGGACGTGGCGGGGGTTGAGGAGGAAGAAGCGCAGGAGGTTGAACTCGGTGGCCGTCAGCGAGATGGGCTGGCCGGCCCGGGTGACCTCGTGGGCCGCCTCGTCCATGGCGATGTCGGCGAAGCGAAGGACCCCGTCGTCATCGGCATCGGTCCCGGCCCGTCGCAGGATGGCGTGCACCCGGGCCACCAGCTCGACGAGGGCGAAGGGCTTGGTCACGTAGTCGTCGCCCCCCACGGTGAGGCCGGCCACCCGGTCCTCCACGGCGTCCTTGGCCGTGAGGAAGATCACCGGGACCCGGATGCCGTCGGCCCGGAGCCGGCGGGTGACCTCGAGCCCGTCGAGGTCGGGGAGCATGATGTCGAGGACGATGAGGTCGGGCGGCCGCTCCTGGGCCTCGGCCAGGGCCCGCCGGCCATTGGACGCCTCGGTGACGTCGAAGCCCTCGTAGCGCAGCGACGTGGCCACGGCGTCCACGATCGACGGCTCGTCGTCGACCACCAGGATCCGCTGGCCCTTGGTCGGCTCCATCCCGTCCCTCCCCGGTGCAGCAGCGCGTCCGTCGCGCCGGCAAGAGCATCGCACCGGCGCCTGGCTTCGAGGTGCGATCTGCCTGTGGGCGCGCTGTGAGCCGCCCGTCCCTGCCGGAAGCCCCCTACCGGCAGACGGTGCCCGTCCGCGGGGTCGCCCCGGTGGTCAGGTACCGGCCGACGGCACCGGCCATGCAGGTGCTCCCCGGCCCGCTCAGCAGCCAGGTGTGGCCCCACCCGTCCCAGGTGAGCAGCGTCGACCCGGCGATGTCGGCGGCCAGGTGGGAGGCGGCCACGTACGGGGTGTTGGGGTCACCGGTGGTGCCGATGACGAGGATCGGCGGGGCCCCGGTCACGGCCAGGCCGGCCACCGGCTGGCGGGCCGCCGGCCAGGTCACGCACCCGCCGAGGTCGTAGTTGACGGCATAGGCACCGAGCAGGGGCCAGGTGGCGGCCAGCCGGCGGGCCAGCCGGCCGGCCTGGGTCGGGGAGGGGTGCACAGCGGCGTCGTCGCAGGTGATGGCCCACTGGGCCCCGACCAGCGACGACCCGTCCCCCTCGAGCACGGCGTCGAGGGCCAGGGACCGCAGCGGCCCGCCGTCCCCGTGGCCGGCCGCGGTGAGGGCGTCCAGGAACCCGTCCTGGGCCCCGGGCACCGAGAGGGCCAGCAGGGCGGCGGTGTCGAGGTAATCGGGGATGGTGTCGATGGCGAGGAAGACGAAGCCGCTGCCACGGTCCACCCAGATTTCCTGCGCGTCGAAGCCGCCCTTGGTCCACTTCACGTTCGGGTGGCCGGCGGCGAGTTCCAGTTTCAACACGGGCTTGGCGTTGGCCGTGTCGAGGGTCTGCTCGGCTCCGACGATGTCGAGGTCCTGGCCGATGGCGTTGGTGTAGCCGGGGTGGGCCTTGATGCGCGTGACCAGCGCGGTGAGGCGTTTGAAGATGCCGGGTGCGACGGCGGCGGGTGCGGTGCCCAGGCTGGGCATCACGGGGGCCGGGCCGAGGCTGGGGTCGGTGCCGTTGCGGGCAGCGTTTTTGTAGGCGGTCCATTG
>CAXBRB010000137.1:0-7394 GCA_963977795.1 uncultured Acidimicrobiaceae bacterium | reverse complement strand
GGGCCCGTCCCGTCCGGCGACCCTGACGCCCCCGCACCCGTCCCGCTGTCCCGACCCTGAGGAGCCACCGTGTCCCCGACCCCCGCCCCGCCGGCCCCCCGGTCCCTGTCCGGCAAGACCATCGTCATCACCGGGGGGAACTCCGGCATCGGCAAGGCGGCCGCCGTCGATCTGGCCCGGGCCGGGGCCCGGGTGGTCATCACGGCCCGCAGCGCCGAGCGGGGGGCGGCCGCCGTGGCCGACATCGCCAAGGCGGCCGGCTCGACCGACGTCGACCTGTCGGTCTTCGACCTGGCCGACCTGTCCTCGGTGCGGGCCGGGGCGGCCGACCTGCTCGAGCGGTGCCCCCGCATCGACGTGCTGGTCAACAACGCCGGCCTGGTCCTGTCCGACCGCCAGGTCACCGTGGACGGCCACGAGGCCACCTTCCAGATCAACCACCTCGGCCCCTTCCTGCTCACCGAGCTCCTGGCCGACCGCATGGTGGCCTCGGCACCGTCCCGCATCGTCAACGTGGCCTCGACGGCCCACCGCTTCGCCCGCCGGGGCATGGTCTTCGACGACCTCATGGCCGAGCGCTCGTACAGCTCCATGGAGGTCTACGGCCGCACCAAGCTGGCCAACATCCTCTTCACCCGGGTCCTGGCCCGCCGGCTGGCCGGCACCGGAGTCACCGTCAACTGCCTCCACCCGGGGTCGGTGGCCACCGGGTACGGCCGCGACGGGGACACCACCGGCCTCTTCGCCCTCGGCATCAAGCTCTACGCCCCGCTCAGCCTGACCCCCGAGAAGGGCGCCCGGACCACCGTCTACCTGGCCAGCTCGCCCGACGTGGCCGACGTGACCGGGGAGTACTTCGCCCGGTGCAAGGCCCGCACCCCGTCGGCCCACGCCCGGGACGACGAGGCCGCCGAGCGCCTGTGGGCGATCAGCGAGGCGCTGGTGGCCGGCGCCCCGGCTGACTGAGCGCACAGGACGGGGCACCGTCCTCTCGTCGCCCTGCAATCTAGGGTGACGCACTCTGCTACGATCGTGGCAGAGTGCAGCGCACCTTGATCGTGCTGCCAACGCATGGAAGGTGGACCGATGGCGAAGACGCAGTCGACCCGGATTTCCGTCGATCTCCTGGAGGCGGCCGAGGTCGAGGGCGTGCGCGAGCACCGTTCGATGGCCCAGCAGATCGAGCATTGGGCCCGGGTGGGGCGCGAGGTCACCATGCGCGATGTGGCCGGCCGCCGCATGGTCGAGCGTGCCCTCGAGGGCGCGCCGCCCAGCCCGGCACTCGAGGCCGCCGTGCGCTACGCCGCAGAAGCCGAGACCAATGCCCGGATCCAGGAGCGGATGCTGACCACGCCGATGGACCGGGTCCTCCGACGAGAGGGCATCGACGCCGTGGGCCTGGATGCCGAAGGTCGGATCGTGGAGTACCGGGTTGACGGCACCCAGCACGTGGTGGGCGGACCGGCCGACCACGGGTGAGCCGACTCGATCTCGTCGTCGGTCCGAACGGAGCGGGAAAGACCACCTTCGTCCGCCACGTCCTGGCCCCAGAGCTCCCAGGTGCCCGGTTCGTCGACCCCGATGCCATCGCCGCTGCCCGGTGGCCCGAGGATCCCGGTGCGCACGCCTATGAGGCGATGGAGGTCGCCGCTGCCACCCGGAGCGCGCTGATCGGACGGGGCGAGGACGTCATCGCCGAGACGGTGTTCAGCCACGAATCGAAGCTGGATCTGGTGCGCACGGCGTCCCGGGCCGGCTACATCGTGGCCATGCACGTGCTGCTCGTCCCTGTGGAGCTGAGCGTGGCGCGCGTGTCCGCCCGGGTCCGTTCCGGTGGGCACGATGTTCCCGTGGAGAAGATCCGCACCCGCTTCGACCGACTGTGGCCACTGGTCCGCCTGGCCATCGAGGAGGTGGACACCGCCGTGGTGTGGGACAACGCGCACCTCGCCGGGCCGGTGTTGGCGGCGCAGTTCGTCCACGGGCTCTGCTCCGGCCGTCCCACATGGCCCGACTGGGCGCCACCCGCCCTCACCGTCGGCTGGGATTGAGCATCTCCGTGCCGGGCGCTGATGGGCGGTCCCGCCCGGCCGCCTGAGCGCTCAGATCGGCTCGCCCTCGCCCAGCTCGTCCACCACCTGGCCGACGGCCCGCTCCCGTCCGGCCGCCGAGAGGGCGGCCCCGCCCCCGGCGTCGTCCCACAGCTCGGGCCGGCGCCACAGCAGCAGTCCGACCCCGGCGATGCAGGCCAGGCCCCCTGACCAGACGGCGAACTCGGGCCCGCCGATGGCTGCGGCCAGCCCGGTCTCCACGTCGCCCAGGCGCGGCCCGCCGGCCACCACGGCGAAGAACGTGCCCGAGAGGCGGCCCTGGAGGTGGTCGGGCACCGTCCGCTCCTGGATGGACTGGCGGAGCACGGCGGAGACCACGTCGGCCGCCCCGGCCAGGGCCAGGAGGACGAGGCCCACCCACAGCACCGGGATCACCCCGACCAGGGCGATGGTGCCGCCCCACACCACCACGCAGGCGGCCACGGCCCGCCCTTGGTGCCGGACCCGGCTGCACCACCCGGTGACGAACGACCCGAGGAGGGCCCCGGCGCCGGGCGCTGCATAGAGCAGGCCCACCACGCCGGGCCCGCCCCCGTAGAGGCCGGTGCCGAGGGCCGGGAAGACGGCCCGGGGCATGCCGAAGATCATGGCGTTGAGGTCGATCAGGTAGCTGGCCGAGAGCAGGCGCTCGGAGCGCAGGTGCCGGAAGCCCTCGGCCATGGAGCGGAGCCCCATCGGGGTGCCCCCGCCGTCGGGCACCAGGCGGGGGAGCAGCACCACGGCCACCAGGGCCACGCCGAAGGAGGCCACGTCGAGGGCGTAGACGGGGGCCAGGCCGATGGCGGCGATGAGCACCCCGCCGAGGGCCGGGCCGGCCACCAGGGCCAGCTGGAGCACGGAGGTCTGGAGGGCCACGGCGTCGGTCACATCGGCGGTCCCCACCAGCATGGGCAGGGCGGCCCGCCGGGCCGGCCAGTCGACCCCCTGGAAGCCGGCTCCGGCCGCCGTGCACACGAAGAGGGGCCACACCGCGGGGTGGGGGAGGGCGGCGTTGACGGCCAGGCCGGCCACGGCGGCGGCCATGGCCACCTGGGTGAGGATCAGCACCCGGCGGCGGTCCCAGGCGTCGGCCAGGGTGCCGCCCCACAACGAGCCGGCCAACAGGGGGACCAGCTGGGCCAGGCCGAGCAGGCCGACCACCAGGGTGGAGTGGGTCAGGTGGAAGGCCTGGTAGGAGACAGCCACCAGGGTCAGCTGGCTGCCCAGGCCCGAGACGATCTGGCCGGCCCACAGCCGGCGGAAGTGGGGGTGGCGGCGCAGCGGGCCGATGTCGACCAGCAGGCGGGCCATCCCGAGACGCTACCTGGGAGGGGCCGGCGCCCCGACGGCCAGGTGAGCCGAACCTGGAAGGCCGGTGGCGCCGTGCGGTCAGGCCCGTCCGGCGGTGTCCTGGCCCTCGAACTGGATGCGGTAGAGCTCGGCGTAGGTGCCCCCGGCGGCCAGGAGCTCCTCGTGGCGGCCCCGCTCGACGATGCGGCCCCGATCCAGCACCAGGATCTGGTCGGCCTCGCGCACGGTGGAGAGGCGGTGGGCGATGACCAGCGAGGTCCGGCCCTCCAGGGCGGTGGCCAGGGCCAGCTGGACGGCGGCCTCGGACTCGCTGTCGAGGTGGGCGGTGGCCTCGTCGAGGACGACGATCTCGGGGGCCTTGAGGAGGAGCCGGGCGATGGCCAGGCGCTGCTTCTCGCCGCCCGAGAGGCGGTAGCCGCGGTCGCCCACCACCGTGTCGATCCCGTCGGGCAGGGCGTCCACCATGGTGGCGATCTGGGCCCCGGCCAGGGCGGCGGCCAGCTCGCCGTCGGTGGCATCGGGCTTGGCGTAGAGGAGGTTGGCCCGGATGGTCTCGTGGAAGAGGTGGGCGTCCTGGGTGACCACACCGACCTCGGCGGTGAGCGAGGCCCGGGTGGCCTGGCGGATGTCGAGGCCGTTGATGCGCACCGCCCCGGACCGCACGTCGTACAGGCGGGGGAGGAGCTGGCTGATGGTCGTCTTGCCGGCGCCCGAGGGCCCTACCAGGGCCACCAGCTGGCCCGGCTCGGCCCGGAAGGAGATGTCGAAGAGGACCTGCTGGCTGACCGTCTGGTCGAGGACGGCCACCGACTCCAGCGAGGCCAGCGAGACCTCCTCGGCGGTGGGGTAGCGGAAGTCCACGTGGTCGAACTCGACGGTGGCCGGGCCCGGCGGGACGGGACGGGCATCGGGGGCGTCCTGGATCATGGGCTCGAGGTCGAGGATCTCGAAGACGCGGTCGAAGGAGACCAGGGCGGTCATGACGTCGATCTGGACGTTGGACAGGGCGGTGAGGGGTGCGTACAGCCGGGTCAGGTAGGCGGCCAGGGCCACCACCGTGCCCACCGAGAGGGCGCCGTGGACGGCCTGGACGCCGCCCCAGCCGTAGACCACGGCGGTGGCCAGGGCTGCCGTCAGGGTGAGGGCGGCGATGAAGAAGCGGGCGTACATGGCCTGGGTGACCCCGATGTCGCGCACCCGGCCGGCCTTGGCCTCGAAGGCCGCCCGCTCGTCTGCCGGCCGCCCGAACAGCTTGACCAGCAGGGCCCCGGACACGTTGAACCGCTCGGTCATGGTGTTGTTCATCTGGGCGTTCAGCCCGTAGGCCTCCCGGGTGATGACCGAGAGGCGGCGGCCCACCCGCTTGGCCGGCACCACGAAGATGGGGAGGATGACCAGGCTCACCAGGGTGATCTGCCACGACAGGATGAACATGACGGTGAGGACCAGGCTCACGCTGATGAGGTTCGACACCACGCCCGAGAGCGTGTCGGTGAAGGCCTGCTGGGCCCCGATCACGTCGTTGTTCAGCCGGCTGATGAGCGCCCCGGTCTGGGTCCGGGTGAAGAAGGCGATGGGCATCTCCTGAATGTGGCCGAACACCTGGGAGCGCATGTCGTAGATGAGGCCCTCGCCGACCGAGGCCGAGACGTAGCGGATGCCGATCGAGAGGAGGGTGTCCACGACGGCGATCCCGGCGGCCACCAGCGACAGCACCACGATCAGATGGGTGTCCTGCTTGCCGATCCCCTGGTTGATGATGGCCCGGAAGAGGAGGGGGTTCACGATCCCCACCACGGCCTCCACGGTGACCAGGACCAAGAAGCCGGCCAGGATGGCCCGGTAGGGGCGGGCGAACCGGAGCATGCGCCGGGCCGTGCCCTTGGTGACGTGCTGGCCCTTGACTGAGTCGTCCCGGCGCATGGAGCGCATGACGTTGCCGAACTGGCCCCCGCCCATGGAGTGGCTGGCCATGCTCACCGGCCGGTCCTCCGCTCGGTGGTCCCGGAGCCGGAGCGGCCACAGTGGGGCCGGTCGGCTGGGGATGGGACGGCACGGGTCATCGGCCTGACCCTACCGGGGCGGCGCCATGGCCCCAGACGCGCACGAGGGGCCGGGTGGCCCCTCTGCGGACTGCCTCACACTGACTGCTTCCAGGGTACCGGGCGGTACCGCACCTCTGCTGTGGGCTCCCAGGAGCGCTCTGGGTCTGGACGACTGCCCCGCGCTGTCGACGCAGGACGGCCGGTCTGCGGCGTCGGACGACGTCCGCCCGGCGCCCGGTCAGACGACCAGGCCCTTGCCCACCACCTGGGGGAGGTCCTTGGCCGGGATGATCCCGGCCGGGGCGTCGACCACCGCCGGGATGGCGTTGACCAGGCGCATGGCCGTGGCCTTCAGGCCACCGGTGTTGTGGTCGCCGTCGCGCCCCATCATCTGCATATCGACCGTGTAGGTGGGCTCGCCGGTGATGGTCACCCGGTAGCAGCCCTGGCCGGCCGGCTGGGGCCACTCGGGGGCCAGGTCGTCGCGCAGGCGGGTCACGTGCTCGAGGACGATGACCGGCTTCCCGTTCTTCAGGCCGCGGACCTCGAAGTGCATGGCCGCAGTGGTCCCGGCGTCGATGGTGCCGGCCGACACGGTGATGGGCTCGGGGGCGGCCACCCGCTCGTGCCACTCCTCGAGCTCGTCGTCGAGCTCGACCTCGAGGGCGGCGGCGATCTGACGGACCACCGAGCCCCAGGCCGTGGTCAGGATGCCGGGCTGGAGAAGGAAGGGGACCTCGTCCATGGACTGGCCGAAGCCCATGATGTCGAAGAGGACCATGCCCTGGTCGTAGGTGGCGTAGTTCAGCACCTCGGCCACCCGGACCTCCTCGATCTCCTCGCACACGCTGGTCATGACCAGCGGGAGGATGTCGTTGGCGAAGCCGGGGTCGACGCCGTTGACGTGCAGGGAGACCCCGCCCTCGGCGGCTGCCGCCTCCAGGTCGCCGTACATGGCCTCGTCCACCACGCCCCACGGGTACTGCAGGTAGACGGGGCCCGAGGAGAGGACGTTGATGCCGGCCCGCAGCATCCGCCCCAGGTCGGCGATGGCCTCGAACATGCGGTCGTCGGCCATGGCGGTGTGGACGATGGCATCGGGCTTCAGGGCGAAGATCTCGGCCTCGTCGTTGGTGGCGGCCACCCCGAGGGTGCGGCCCAGGCCGGCCAGCTCGCCGGCGTCCTTGCCGACCTTGTCGGGGTTGGACACCCACACCCCGACCAGCTCCATGTCGGGGCGGGCGGCGATGCCGGCGATGGCGTTCTTGCCGACGTTGCCGGTGCTCCAGGCGACGACGCGGTAGGTGCGGGACATGGGTGGCTCCTTCAGGTTGGGGCGGTGCGGTTGCTACGGGGGGTGGACGGTTCCGTCGGCGGGCCGGGGCTCAGCCGACGTCGGGCAGGCCCATGTCGAGGTTGGGAGTCTCGATGCCCCCGTCGACCTCGAGGACCTTGCCGGTGACGTACGAGCCGGCCTGGCTGGCCAGGTAGAGGACGGTGCCGCTGATGTCCTCGGGGTCGCCGAGGCGCTTCAGCGGGGTGCCGGCCTCGATGGCCGCCTTGAGCTCCTCGGACTGCATGACGATGTCGAGGGCTGAGGTGGCCACCGAGCCCACGGCGATGGCGTTGACCCGGATCTTGGGGGCCAGGTCGGCGGCGGCCAGGCGGGTGTAGTGGGCCAGCGCCGCCTTGGCCGTGCCGTAGGCCAGGTAGCCCCGGCCGCTGACCCGGCCCATGGCCGAGGAGATGTTGACGGCCGAGCCGCCGCCGGTCTCCAGCATGAGGGGCACGGCCGGCCGGAGCAGGGCGTGGGCGGTGGAGACGTTGAAGTGGAAGGCCTCCTCCATGCGCCGGGGCGAGGTGTCCATGAAGGAGGCCTAGATCGGAAGAGCACACGTCTGAACTCCAGTCACGGCTACATCTCGTATGCCGTCTTCTGCTTGAAAAA
>CAXBRB010000136.1:0-7432 GCA_963977795.1 uncultured Acidimicrobiaceae bacterium | reverse complement strand
AGGCGGCGGTCGGGGCCGGCGGGGTCGCCGGGAGCGGGGCCGTCGGGGGCCACGTGGCCGGGGGTGTCCCGGGGGCGGGGGTCTCGGGGTGCTGGTCGTCGTGCATGGCGGCTCCCTCAGGAGGGGGCACCCCCGTCGCGGGGCGCCTCGTTCATCGTGCAGGACCATCCCACCGGGGGTCGATAAAGGACCGATGAGCGGAACATAGGAAAACCATAAGAACGCGTCCGACGCCGTGGTGCGCCCGCCCCGGGACTCACCGGCCCGGCCCTCACCGGCCCGGGGCGGTGCACACGATCCCGGCGGCGTCCCGCCGGGCCCGCCATCCCTCCCACCGGAAGCGGGCGGCGGCTTCGACACCGCCCTCCAGGACGGCCCGGGCCAGCCGGCCCTTGGCGGCCTTGGCCTCGTGACCGACGGCCCGGTCCCCCGAGGCGCTGACGAAGCGGACGGTGACCAGGGGGACGGCCCGGCCCAGGGCCTCGACGTCGATGGCGGCGGCGTGCTCCGCCGGGAGGAGGTCAATCACGGTGCGCCCCCGGGCCCGGCGCACCAGTGCGGCCGTAACCGCGGGGCGCCAGAAAGCCGAGAGGCGCCCCAGGCCGCCCAGGGCCACCGAGAGCTTCAGCCGGTAGTCGGCCACCGGATCGAGGGCCGTGGTCACCCCGTAGAGCCCGGAGGGCACCAGGATCCGCCGGCGGTCCGCCACATCGAGCGATGCCGGGTCCAGCGCCGACCACACCACCCCGGTGTACCGGCGCCACGCCGGGAGGACCGGGGCGCACCCGTCGGCCAGGTCGGACACCGATGCCAGGGCACGATCCAGGAGCTCGCCCCGGACCCCGAGGAGGGCCGCCTGGCGGTCCGGGGCCGCGCCGGCCACCACCCGGGCCAGCTCGGCGACCACGGCCGCCCGCGCCCCGCCCAGCTCCCCGTCGAACGAGCCTGCCCGGCCGGGCGGACGGCCGCCGGGCTCCTTCCCCTCCGACGGCGGGAGGAGGAGGAGCGGCGGGCGGTCCTCGGATCCAGGGCGCGCCGTCACGCCAGGGGCCGGGGGGCGTAGCCGGCGGGGGCGGCGGCCACCAGGGCCTCGAGGTGGTCGTGGTCCAGCAGGCCGGCCTGGCTGCCCATGGCCTGCACCACCGACATGGCGTTGACCGGTGCCCGCAGCAGGGCCGCCTCGAGGTCCAGGCCGGCCACCAGGCTGGCCACCAGGGTCGAGGCGAAGGCGTCCCCGGCCCCGGTGCGGTCGACGACCGGGGCCGTGTCCGGGAAGACCGGCATGTGCAGGAACCGGTCGCCATCGGTCCCGTAGGCGCCGGCCGAGGCGTCGGTCACCACGGCCATGCCTGGCCCGAGGTCGAGCAGGGCCTGCAGCAGGGCCGCCGGCCCGTCGTCGGCCGGGCGACCCGTGATGGCGGCGGCCTCCTCGCGGTTGCAGACCACGACGGCCGCCCGGCGATAGAGGCGGGCCAGTTCGCCCGCCCCCCGGGCCACCTGGAGGCTGCCGGGGGCGAAGGCCAGGGAGACGTCCGGGGTGGCCTCCAGCCAGGCGGCGATCTCGTCCTCGTAGCCGTGGGCGTCGTGGCCCACCGAGGAGAGGTAGACCCAGGCCGGCGCCTCGGCCGACTGCAGGCGGGGCCAGCGGCACTCGTGCTCTTCGTGGTTGACCAGGATGGTGCGCTCGTGGCCGACCCGGAGGATGACGTTGCGGTTGGTGGGCACCCGGTGGTCCTGATGGACGAGCGACGTGCCCACCCCCTCGGCGGCCAGCGCGGCCAGCGCCTCGCGCCCGGCGGCGTCGGCCCCCAGGTAGGTGGCCAGGGCCACCCGCAACCCCAGGCGGGCACAGGCCACGGAGGCGTTGGCGGCGTTCCCGGCGGCCGGCACGGTGGCCGAGACCTCGGTGGGCACCTTGGCCCCGAAGGGGAGCACCAGGTGGCGTCCGGTGGAGTCGCGGTCGACGGTCACCTGGTCGGCGGCGATGGACAGGGTGAGGTCGACGCTGACGTCGCCGATGCAGATGAGGTCGAAGCGGTCGCCCACCGGGTGCTGTGCGGTCATGTCCTCTTCCGGTGCCGCGGGCCGGACGCCGGCGGCACCCGACCATTGTGGCCGCGCCGGACGAGCGGGGGACCGCCCCTCGACCAGGTGGCGGACGGGGACGCCGGGCTCAGGCGCCAGGCTCGGGCGGGATCCAGTCCGGGTCGATCTCGAAGTAGGCCCGGCTCAGGGCGCTCAGTCCGATCCCGAAGATCGTCCACTCCTCCAGCGCACCCCCCGGTCCGGTCGGACGGGACACCATGGCCACCTCACCGTCGTCCCCCTGCTCGAGAGCGCAGCCCTCGACCAGGGTGGCCGAGGAGACGGTGAACTGGCGCATGGTCAGGCCTGGCCGCATGCGGAACCCGAGGCTGGCGCTCATCACGCCGTAGATCTGGTCCCACAGGTCGGAGACCTCTTCCAGGCCCTCGAGGAGGGCGTTCTTGACCCGACGCCGCTCCTCGGTGTCCGACCCGGTGAGGGACAGGACCCACGCCCCCATCCAGACCGACCATTCCGGGGTGGCCAGGCGGGAACGGATGCTGACCTCGCCACCGATGCGGGCCAGGTCCTGGAGGGCCCGCATCCGGCCCTCGGGCGTGGTGAGGTCGAAGGTGGCGACCAGGGGGAAGAGGGCGTCGAGGGTGGCCCCGGCCTCGCCCGAGGAGTCGGCAGCCTGGGCCGCCTCCACGAGGACGTCGGCCCGGAAGTCGGCCTGGTTCTCCCAGACCCGCCGGATGACCGAGGCGTTGGTGAGATGGACCCCCCGGGTGGCCTCCAGCCGCTCGAAGGCCCGCTTGAAGGTCAGGCCGGCGCCGCCGACGGCGAGCCCTTCCTCCATCAGGAGGTCCCGGCCGGCCGCCACGAGGGTGCTCCGGAGCTCCTCCCGCGTCCGCCGATGGGCCCCCTTGGCCGGAGCGACCACGCGTTGCATCCGCCCATGGTGCCAGATGGACGGCGCGCCGCACCGGGGCGGACGGGTGCAAGACCCGCCGACAGGTGGAGCGTGCCGGCGTCCACCCGGACGGGCGTCCGGATAACCACCCACCGCGCGCAACCTGCGTCTAGCGTTCGCACTGTGACGACCCACTCCGCCGCACATCCGGCGGTCCAGGCGGAGGTCCTCCCACGTGACGCAGGCGGCGGCCACCCGACTGCGGCTACCCCGCCGGCGCCGACCGCTCCCTCCCCGGCTGCCCCGGCGGCCGACGCCCGACCGGGCACCGGACTTGCCGCACCGGGGCTCATCGTCCTGGCCACCGTGGCCATCCTCGAGGGCTACCGGTGGCTGGACCTCATGCGCCTGGCCTCCCCCCGGCCCACCATGGTCGCCTACGTGGTGCTGGTGGTCCCGGCCGCCTTCGTGCTCACCCGGACCCGGCGCACCGGCCGGTCCGGCCCGGCGGCCCGCCTCGCCGTCCGGGCCGGCGCAGTCGCCGTGGTGGTCCTGGGCATCGTGGCCCTGGTGACGGACGGCACCCGGGCCGAGCGACTGCTCGGCGTTGCGTCGCTCGGCGTGGCCGGCGCCTGCCTGGTCCTGGTCTGGTCGACGGAGCGCCGCCGACGCTGAGCCACGGCACCGGCCGAACGGCACGGTGCCGGGCAGGTGTGGACACGCCCGGGACGGCTATCTAGTGTCAGTCTCGTTGACAGAAGTTCCCCGGCTGCGGCCGGCGGACCGGTGAGGCGAGGACGGACCATGGACCAGCTCGAGGAGTTCGACGGCGTCATCGCCCCCACCCAGGCCGAGTCCCGGCCGTGGTGGCCCGAGGCCCCCCACCCGGGCGAGGACGCCCCGGACGTGGTGGTCATCCTCCTCGACGACACCGGCTTCTCCCACCTCGGCTGCTTCGGCTCGGACCTGGCCACCCCCCACATCGACGCCCTGGCCGCCGGCGGGCTCCGGTACTCCAACTTCCACGTCACCCCGCTGTGCTCCCCCACCCGGGCGGCCCTGCTCACCGGCCGGAACCACCACACCGTGGGGATGCGGGCCGTCTCCAACTTCGACTCCGGCTACCCGCACATGCGGGGTCACATCTCCAACCACGCCACCACCATGGCCGAGGTGCTGCGCGACGAGGGGTACGCCACCTTCGCCGTGGGCAAGTGGCACCTGTGCGCCATGGAGAGCGCCTCGGCGGCCGGCCCCTACGACCAGTGGCCGCTCCAGCGGGGCTTCGACCGGTTCTACGGCTTCCTGGAAGGGGAGACCGACCAGTTCTCCCCCGACCTCGTCTACGACAACCACCAGGTCGAGCCGCCCCGGCGCCCCGAGGAGGGCTACCACCTCAGCGAGGACCTGATCGACCACGCCATCTCGTTCATCCACGACTCGGTCTCGATCCGCCCCGACCGTCCCTTCTTCACCTACCTGGCCTTCGGGGCCATGCACGCCCCCCACCAGGCCCCGCCCGAGTACCTGGCCCGGTGGCGCGGCCGGTTCGACGACGGCTGGGACGCCGCCCGGGACCGGTGGTTCGCCCGCCAGCAGGAGCTCGGCCTGCTGCCCGAGGGGACCGAGCTGGCCCCCCGCAACCCCGGGGTGGAGGCGTGGGACAGCCTGCCCGAGAACCAGCGGCTCCTGGCCGCACGCCTCCAAGAGGCCTTCGCCGCCTTCCTCGAGCACACCGACGACCAGATCGGCCGGCTCCTGGCCGAGCTCGACCGGCTGGGCCGGCTGGAGAACACCATCGTGGTCCTGCTCTCGGACAACGGGGCCAGCCAGGAGGGCGGGCCCTTCGGCGTCATGCACGAGATGAAGTACTTCAACATGATCGTGGAGACCCCCGACGAGGCCGTCGGCCGGATCGACGACATCGGCGGGCCCCACAGCCACGCCAACTACCCGTGGGGCTGGGCCCAGGCCGGCAACACGCCGTTCAAGTGGTACAAGCAGAACACCCACGAGGGCGGGGTCCACGTCCCCCTCATCGTCCACTGGCCGGCCGGCATCGACGACGCCGGCGGCCTGCGCGACCAGTTCCACCACGTGAACGACATCGTGCCCACCATCTACGAGCTGCTCGGCGTGACGGCCCCCGACGTCTACCGCGGCACCCCGCAGATGCCCATCAGCGGCACCTCGATGGCCTACTCCCTGGCCGCCCCCGACGCCCCCACGACCAAAGGACCCCAGTACTACGAGATGATGGGCCACCGGGGCATCGTGTCCGAGGGGTGGAAGGCGGTGACCCGCCACGTGGCCGGCACCCCGTTCGACGACGACGTCTGGGAGCTCTACCACCTGGAGACCGACCGCTCCGAGTGCCACGACCGGGCGGCCGAGGAGCCCGAGCGGCTGGCCGGCCTCATCGACCTGTGGTGGCAGGTGGCCGAGGACCAGGGCGTCCTCCCCCTCGACGACCGCACCATCGAGCTGTTCTTCACCCGCTACCGCGACCGGTCGCCCCACCCCGAGTCCCGGCACTACGAGTACTTCCCGCCGCTCTCGGCCATGCCGGCCCAGGTGGCGCCCTCGATGGGCGGCCGAGGCTTCGACCTGGTGGCCCACGTCGATCGGCCGGCCGGGGCCGGCGGCGTCCTCTTCGCCACGGGGACCGAGAACTCGGGCATCGCCTTCTTCGTCCAGGACGACCAGCTGGTCTTCGACTACAACGCCTTCAACGACCACACCGTGGTCACCTCGGACGTGCCCGTCCCGACGGGTGCCTCCGAGCTGGGCGTGCGGTTCCGCCGGGAGGGGGCGGCCGGCCGGATCGAGCTGCTCATCGACGGGCAGCCGTGCGGGGGGGCGACCGCCCCGCTGGCCATGCACATCATCTCCAGCGTGGGGGCCAGCATCGGCTACGACCGGGGCAGCCCCGTCAGCGCCTCCTACCAGGCGCCGTTCCCCTTCGAGGGCACGCTCCACAAGGTCGTGGTCGACGTCACCCGCAAGCCTGCCCCAGGGGCGGGAGAGGCGGCCCGTCGGGAGGGCATGGCCCGCCAGTAGGGCGATGGGCCGTCTGGTCAGCGGGCCGTCCGGTCAGGCGGTGAAGCGAGCCGATGCGCCGGCGTCGACGTCGATCACCGTGCCGGTGATGTGGCGGGCCCCCTCCGAGCACAGGAAGAGCAGGGCCGCCGAGATCTCCTCGGGCTCGATCCACGGCACCGGCTGGACGTGCAGGGCGGCCATCGGCCCGGCCACGTCGTCCGCTCCGGGCGCCTCGAGGTCGGGCCGCATCAGCCGGTAGAGGGCGTCGTTGTGGAGCATGTCGGTGGAGACGTTGCCCGGGGCGATGGCGTTGACGGTCACCCCGTGGGCGGCGAACTCGTGGGCCAGCGACTTGGTCAGGCCGATCACGCCCCACTTGGAGGCGGCATACGCCGAGATCATGGGGTTGGCCGAGCGTCCCATCATCGACGAGACGGTGACCACGCGCCCCCACCGGCCGGCCACCAGGTGACGGGCCGCCGCAGCCACGGTGTTGAAGACGCCGGTCAGGTTGACCCCGATGGTCTCGTCCCACACCTCGGTCCCCCGGTCGAAGACCGACCCCAGGGTGGAGATCCCGGCGTTGGCCACCACGATGCCCACCCCGCCCAGCTCGGCGGCGGCGCCATCGACGAAGGCGGCCAGGCCCTCCCGGTCACGGACGTCCACGACCCCGGTCACGCACCGCCGCCCCTCGGCCTCGACCAGGCGGGCCGTCTCGGCCAGGTCGGCGGCGGTGGCCAGCGGGTAGGTCACCGAGGGCAGGTCGTCGCAGCGGTCGCACACGGCGATGTCGGCACCGGCCCGGGCCAGAGCCACGGCGTGGCTGCGCCCTTGACCGCGGGCGCCCCCGGTGATGACGGCCACCCGGCCGTCCAGCGGGGCACCGTCGGTCCGCCCCTGCTCGTGCGCTGCGCTCACGGCACCTCCCCAGGACCGGGCCGCATCCGGACCCGGCCCATCGGCGGCGATCCTAGGCCGGTCGTGCCGTGCTGCCTCGGGTGCGGAGCACCGTGCTGCCTCAGGTGCGCGCCACCGTGCGACCCCACGTGCGCAGGACCGCCCGGTACCGGGCGTCCCAGACCGCATAGGCGGCACGGAGCGCATCGCCAGGCCACCCCGGTCCGACCAAGGGGCCGGGAAGCAGGGGGTCGGCCTGGAGGTGACGGAGGACGGCGGCGGACAGGGCGAAGCCCGGAGCCAGGTCCTCGGGTCCGTCGGTGGGTCGGTCCTCCAGGGCGGCCAGCAGGAGCCGGGCCCGTGTCGCCCACCCGTCCTCGTCCCACAGGGTGGCGGCCAGGGCCACGGGATCGGCATCGGGCACGGCCGACCACCGGACCAGCTCGGGATCGCCGACCACGTCCTCGGGCAGGGCCAGGTTGGCCGGCCGGAGCCACAGACCGGGCCGGTGCTCGGCCAGGCGGGCGGCGGCCAGGCGGGCCCGGCGGGCCG
>CAXBRB010000135.1:0-7437 GCA_963977795.1 uncultured Acidimicrobiaceae bacterium | reverse complement strand
GGGCGCCCGAGGGCGCCGCTGTCGGGACCGGTCGCGCCGCCGGCCGGGCCCTCGGCCCGGTCGGCCGCACGGCCGGCGGTCACCGGTCCGTCGTCCACCGACCCTGCTGCGAACATCACCCTCCACTCTAGGCAGGACGACCGCTCCGATCAGGTGCAGTTCAGGGGTGACGCACCCCCGTCCCGGCGGCGGGCCGGTTACGCTTCCCGGCACGTCCGCACGAGACCGGAGCATGACGACGATGGCCGAGAAGACCACTCCCCCCCAGGGCGGGAACACCCCCAAGCCGGCAGCCGCCGGCCAGAGCGCCAAGGACAAGAGCAAGGCGGCCAGCCGCTCGGTCTCGGGGTCCAAGGGCGGGAACACGCCCCGGCCGGGCAAGGGCGCCCCGGCGGCGGCCACCCCGGGTCGCAGCCGGGGCATGCTGATCGCCTGGGGTGCGGTCGGCCTCGTGGTGGTGGTCATCGCCGTGGTGGTCATCGTGGCCGTCACCGGGAAGAGCTCCACCTCCTCGTCGGGGGCCACCCCGGTCACCCCGGTGCCGGGCGGCGTCCTCCACGACGTGGCCAACGTGCCGGCCTCGGTGTTCAACACGGTCGGCGTCACCTCGTCGATCGCCGTCCAGAAGCCCACCGTCATCCCCGGCAACCCGCCGATGACCCTCCAGGGCCACTCGCCGGCCGTCCTCTACTACGGCGCCGAGTACTGCCCCTACTGCGCCGCCGAGCGCTGGCCCATGACCGTGGCGCTGGCCCGCTTCGGCACCTGGTCCAACCTCCAGGTCACCGGCTCGTCCCGCATCGACGTGGCCCCCGACACCAAGACGTTCAGCTACCACGGGGCCACCCTGGAGAGCCCGCACATCTTCTTCAAGGGCGTCGAGCAGTACACCAACGTCCCGCTGGCCAACGGTCGGGGCTACGGCAACCTCCAGAACCCGACGCCGGCCGAGTCCAAGATCCTGCGCAAGTACAGCTCGTCGCAGTTCCTGCCCAACGGCAGCACCTCCGGCGGCATCTCGTTCCCCTTCGTGGACATCAACAACTCGATGCTGGTGTCGGGCGCCAGCTACGACCCCAACGTCCTGGCCGGCCTGAGCTGGTCGGACATCGCCGGGGGCCTGTCCGATCCCACCAACCAGGTGACCCAGGCCATCATCGCCACGGCCAACTACCTCTCGGCCGGGATCTGCCAGGCCACCAAGGGCCAGCCGGCCAACGTCTGCACCAGCGCCGGCGTCCAGGCGGCGGCCAAGGCGCTCAACATCACCGCCGGCTGACGGGACGGAGTCGCCGTGCCCACCTTGCGCTGGCAGCCGATCACCACCCTGGTCCTCGCCGTGTGCGGGCTCGGCGTGTCGATCTATCTGACCATCACCCACTTCGACAAGAAGGTGCTGGCCTGCGCGTCGAACGCCGTCATCAACTGCGAGAAGGTCACCCAGAGCCCCCAGTCGGTCATCTTCCACATCCCCGTGGCCATGCTGGGCCTGGGCTTCTTCGTGCCCATGGTCCTGCTCTGCCTGCCCGCCGCCTGGCGGACGGCCACCCGGTGGGTGCACCTGGCCCGCCTGGCCCTGTCGGTGACCGGGGTGGCCATGATCATCTACCTGATCAGCGCCGAGCTGTTCGCCATCAAGGCCATCTGCCTGTGGTGCACCAGCGTCCACGTCATCACCTTCGCCCTGTTCGTCATCATCGTGACCTCGGCACCGGTGGTCCTCGCCCCCGGCTACGGCACACCGTCTGACGGGGATGCGGATGACGGGGACGAGGCGGCGTCTGACGAGGCCGAAGGCGACGAGGCCGCCGACGCCGCAACCGGCGACGCAGAGGTCGGCGCCTGACCGGCCAGCCGCCGGCGCCCGGTCCGGCCGAGGACGCCCGTCGGCCCGGCGCCACCCGGACGGTCTGGGTCGTCGTCGTGGTCCTGGTGGTCGCTGCCATCGGCCTGGTCGCCGTGGCGCTGAGCCGGCCCGCCGCACCGGTCACCACCACCCCGCCGGCACCCGGCCTGGCCCCGGCCGCAGCCGCACTGGCCGCGGTCCGTCCGGCCACCTTCGACGCCGTGGGCACGACGGCGGGCACGGTCCTCGCCGCCCCGGTCGTCCCGCCGCCGGGACCGGCCGCCGTGACGCTGACCCGGGACGGCCGTCCCGAGATCCTCTTCGTCGGCTCGGAGTTCTGCCCCTTCTGTGCCGCCGAGCGGTGGCCCCTGGTCCTCGCCCTGACGCGCTTCGGGCGGTTCACGGCGTTGCGGGACGGGGTCTCGACGGCGACGGCGGCGTTCCCGTCCCTGGCGACCTTCAGCTTCGCCGACGCCCGCTACGTCAGCCCCTACCTGGCCCTCACCGCCGTCGAGCAGTACTCGGGCCGGGTCGGCCCCGGCGGCGCCTACCTTCCGTCGGCGGCGCTCACGCCGGCTCAGGCGGGCCTGGTGGCGGCCATCACCGCCCAGACGGGGCAGGGGGCCGTCGCCCCGGTGGTCGACATCGCCGGCCGCCTGGTGGGTGTCGGATCGGCCGTCAGCCCGGCGCTCTTCGTCGGCCTCTCGGCAGGCCAGATCACCAGCCAGGTCACCGATCCGCCCGATCTGCCGGCCAAGGGCGATCCGCCGGCTGCGGCACCGCCCACCGGACGGGCCGTGGTGGCGGCGGCGAACCAGCTCACCGCCGGCATGTGCGCAGCGACGGGCCAGCGTCCGGCCTCGGTCTGCCGCTCCACCGGGGTGCGGGAGGCGGCGGCCTCCCTGGGGCTCCCGCCCGCCTGATCCCTTCCCCGGCCAGGACGCCGGGGCGGGTGGTCAGCCGACCCGTCGGTCGGCGTGCTGGCGGCGCTCCATCTCGTTGAGGCCGCCCCAGATCCCATGGGGCTCCCGGATCCGCACGGCGTACTCGAGGCACTCCACCCGCACCGAGCAGCCCCGGCAGATGGCCTTGGCCCGCTCCTCGCGCTGGATCTTCTCCTCCTTGCGCTCGGCGTGCGCCGGCGGGAAGAAGATCTCGGCCTGCGGGCCCCGGCACGCTGCCTTGAGCTGCCACGAATCCATCAACTGCTTCACGTCCCGACTCCCCCTTCGGATCCAACTCCGAGGACGGTACCCGGGCGCCTCCGGTGGCACAAGGGGCCGGACGGCCAATTCCCGCCGAAAACCGTGATTTCGCGCCGAGCGTGACGGGAACGGTCACCCATGCGGGACCGGCGGCCACCCTGCGGAGGGCACCCGTCACCCCGGGCACCCGGGCCACCCGGGATCCGGATCGCTCGGGGGGACCGCAGGGCACCGCACGCGCAGGCGGGGACGGGGGAGCGGGCACGGACAGTACGCTCGCAGGGTCATGGACGTGCGGGCCTTCTGCAGCCAGAGCCGGGTGCTGATCGTCGCCGGCAAGGGCGGGGTGGGCAAGACCACCATGGTCGCCGCCCTGGCCCATCTGGCGGCCGGAGCCGGCCTCTCGGTCCTGGTGGTCGAGCTCGAAGGCCGGACCGGGGTGTCCCGGGCCTTCGGGGGCGACGACGACCTCGGCTACGGCGGCGCTGTGCTCCACGCCGCCGGGGCCACCCGGGACGCCCCGGGCGACGACAGCGCCGTCGTGGCCCCGGGCACGGTCCACGCCCGGACCATCACTCCCGACGACGCCCTCCTGGAGTACCTCGACGACCACGGCATGCGCCGGATCTCCAAGCGCCTGCTCTCCTCGGGCATCATCGACCTGGTGGCCGGGGCCATCCCGGGCATCCGGGACATCCTCGTCCTGGGCAAGGTCAAGCAGCTCGAGCAGGCCCGGGTGGCCGACCTCATCCTGGTCGACGCCCCGGCGACCGGGCACGCCATGACCTTCCTGTCCTCGGCCTCGGGCCTGCTGGACGCCGCCCGCAGCGGCCCCATCCGCTCGCAGGCGGCCGACGTGGTGGCCCTCCTGTCGGATCCCGAGCGGTGCCAGGTGGCGCTGGTCACCCTGCCCGAGGAGATGCCGGTCAACGAGGTGGTCGAGGCCGCCTACCAGCTCGAGGACGTGGTCGGCATCGCCCTCGGCCCGGTGATCGTCAACGCCTGCACCCCGCCCCTGGCCGCGCTCGAGGTGCCGGCCGCCGAGGCCGCCGAGCAGGCCGGCGTCGCCCTCGGTGCGGATCTGGCCGACGCCCTCGACGAGGCCCGGCGCTTCCGCCGCCACCGCCAGCAGCTCCAGGAGGAGCAGGTCGACCGCCTGGCTGCGGCCCTCCCCCTCCCCCAGCTCCGGGCCCCCTATCTGTTCGCGGCGGCCATCGGGCCGCTCGAGCTCGACACCCTGAGCCGGTCCCTGGCTGATGGCATCGAGGCCCTCCCCGAACCGGACCGGGTGACCGCATGACCGGCGACAGCGGGACGTCCGGCCCGGTGACGGCTGACCCAAAGGCGTCCGACCCGGTGGCGTCTGCGCAGGTGATGGCCGAGGTGGCCGCCTCCCGCTCGATCGTCGTCTGCTGCGGCTCGGGCGGCGTGGGCAAGACCACCACATCGGCGGCCATCGCCCTCCAGGCCGCCCGCCTGGGCCGGCGGGCCTGCGTGGTCACCATCGACCCCGCCCGGCGCCTGGCCAACTCCCTCGGCGTGGACGCCCTCACCAACCAGCCCACCCGGATCGCCGGGCCGTGGCCGGGTGAGCTCCACGCCCTCATGCTGGACCCCAAGGGGACCTTCGACGACCTCATCGTCCGCTACGCCGGATCGGACGACCAGGCCGAGTCCATCCGGACCAACCGGATCTACCGGAACCTCACCGGGACGCTGTCGGGCACCCAGGAGTACATGGCCATGGAGAAGCTCCACGAGCTGGTCGACGAGGGCGGCTTCGACGTCGTCGTCGTCGACACCCCGCCGTCCCGCAACGCCCTCGACTTCCTCGACGCCCCCCGCCGCCTCACCCACTTCCTCGACAACCGGCTCTTCCAGGCCCTCATGGCCCCGACCCGGGTGGGGCTGCGCGTGGTGGGGGTGGCCGCCCAGGCCCTGCTGCGCACCCTCTCCAAGGTGGCGGGCGCCGACATCGTGAGCGACGCCGTGGGCTTCTTCCAGGCCCTCGAGGGGATGGAGGAGGGGTTCCGCCAGCGGGCGGCCCGGGTGCGGGACCTGCTGGCCCAGCCGGGGACGGCCTTCATCCTGGTGGCCTCCCCCCGTCCCGACTCGATCGACGAGGCGGTCCACTTCGCCGGCAAGCTGGCCGAGTCCGACCTGGCCACCACCGCCCTGGTGGTGAACCGGGTCCAGCCCCGCTTCGCCACCGCCGACCAGCAGGCCGCCCTCGAGGCGCTGGTGCCGGCCGGTCCCGGCCACGGCGCTGCACCCGGTCCGCTGGCCGACCTGGTGGCCAACCTGGCCGGCTACACGGCGGCCAGCGCCCGCGAAGAGGCGGCCTGCGCCGGCCTGGTGGCCAAGGTGGCCCCGGCTCCGGTCACCCGGGTCCCCCTGCTGGGGACCGACGTCCATGACCTGGCCGGCCTCGAGCGCGTGGCCGACCAGCTCTTCGCCGCCGGGACGACCTGAGCAGTCACGCCGCTGCGGTCGTCGGCGCCAGCCCCGTGCCGAGGCGGCGCCACCGGGCTGGGGAGCAGCGCCTCGGGGGCGCTAACCTGACCGACGTGCCGACCATCCTCGTGGCCAGCGACGCCCCCCGCCTCCGGGCCGAGATCGCCGCCACCACCGCCACGCCCGAGACGACCATCCTCGAGGCCCGCTCCGGCCCCGAGGTCCTCGCCCGCGTGGTGGAGGACGAGCCCGACCTGGTCGTGGTGGACATGCAGATGGGCAACATGGGTGGCATGGCCACGTGCCTGGAGCTCCGTCTCGAGGCCTCCTACGGCAAGATCGGCCACGTCCCGGTCCTGATGCTGCTGGACCGCCGGCCCGACGTCTTCCTGGCCCGCCGGTCGGGGGCCGACGGGTGGCTGGTCAAGCCGCTCGACCCGATCCGCCTGCGCCGGGCCACCGCCGCCCTGCTCGAGGGCGGGTCCTACTTCGACGAGTCCTACGCCCCGCTCTCGGTGCCCGCACCGGGCGCCCCGCAGGCCGCCGGCGCCTGATCCGGCCGGCTGCCGGGCACCGTGTCCCTCTTCCGCCGCCCCGGGAGCCGTGACGGCGCCCCCGACCGGTCCCCCGGTGACGGCGGTGCCGCCGATGCCGGGGACGCCCAGGAGCAGTTCATCCGGGACGCCCTGGCCGACCTGCGGGAGACCGTGGTGCGCGAGGTGATGACCCCACGGGTGGATGTGGCCTCGCTGACCATCCCGCTCACCATGGAGGCCGTCTCGAAGGCCGTGCGCGAGACCGGCCACAGCTGCTTCCCGGTGTGCGCCGACAGCCTCGACGACCTCATCGGGGTGCTCTTCGTGAACGACCTCTTCCGGGCCGGCTGGGCCGGCCGCAGCGACGACCCGGCTGCCCGCACGCCCGACCCGATCGACCTGGCCCGCCGCCTGCGGCCGGCATTCCTGGTGCCGGAATCCCGCCCCGTCCTCGACGTCCTGGCCGACATGCGCCAGGCCCGTCGGGCCTTCGCCGTGGTGGTGGACGAGCACGGCGGGGTCGAGGGCGTCCTCACCGTCAAGGACCTGCTCGGCGCCCTGGTGGGCGACCTGCCCGACGAGTTCGACGCCGACGAGGAGGCCGAGGTGGTCCGGGTCGACCGGGCCCGCTGGCTGGTCGACGGCCAGCTCTCCATCGACGACCTCCACGACCAGCTCGGCGCCGACCTGCCCGAGGGCGACTACGTCACCCTGGGCGGCTACCTCTTCGATGTCTTCGGTCGGATCCCCTCCGAGGGCGACACCTGGGACGTGGACGGGTGGCAGCTGCGGGTGGCCGAGATGGACCGCCGACGGATCGCCAAGGTGGTGGTGCGGCGCACCGCCGAGCCGGCGACGCCGGCAGTCCCTGATGGCCCCCCCGACGGCCGGGGGACCGACCACACCGCCGTCGGGTAGGATCGCCGGGTCCCGGGGACGCTGTCAGCGGCCCCGGGTGACGGGCTGTGGCGCAGTTTGGTAGCGCGCTGCGTTCGGGACGCAGAGGTCCTCGGTTCAAATCCGGGCAGCCCGACTCGAGAGGACGTACGCCACAGCGGGGGCTCCGGTCCCCGCTGTGGCGCGTCCGGCGGCCCTGGCCACCCCGGCCGGCCGCACCGTCGTCAGCGACGGGTCGCCGCCATGCGGCCGGCCCACCGGGACCGGCCGAGGTGACGGTGGCCGAGGCCGAGCTCGTCCCGGCCCAGGAGATCACCGAGGTGGGCGACCACGATGTCCGCCCCGGCGGCGACCAGGTCGCCGGCACCGTCCGGCCCGGCCACGCCCACCACCAGCCCGAAGTCGCCGTGCCGGCCGACCGAGTGCAGGTCCGCTACGTTGCGCGCCATGCCGCCGGCCGACGCCCACCGTCTCGGGGCGGCCCACCAGGCCCGCCTCG
>CAXBRB010000134.1:0-7452 GCA_963977795.1 uncultured Acidimicrobiaceae bacterium | reverse complement strand
GCCGTCGGCGTCGAGGTCGGCCGCGCTGGGCCCGTCGGTGGGCCAGGCCATCCAGGTGGCCTCGTGGCGGTCCCACTCGGCCGGCATCCTCCAGGTCACGACACCCTCCTCGTCCCGGTGGGTGCATCGTTGCACAGGGCCCCGCCGGCGCACCCCCATGACCACACCCCCATGGCCACAGGGCTGTCCGGATCCTCAGGGGCCGTCCGCCGCATCGGTAGCCTCGGCACCGGCGGTGCCGACCCAGGTCCCGCCCGACGCGTCCCTCGGGAGGTCCCATGTCCGGTCACGACGCCACGGCCCCGGCCCGGCCTGCGCTCACCCAGAGCCGCCTGGCCGCGGAGCAGGAGTCCCGCTTCATCAAGTCGCTGGGCCGGGCCGACATCGTCCTGTTCATCGTGGCCGCGGTCATCTCGATCGACACCATCGGGACCATGGCTGCCGGCGGCCTGGCCACGGTGGGGTGGATGGCCATCCTGGTGGTGGTGTTCATGGTCCCCTACGCCATGCTCTTTGCCGAGACGGGCTCGGCCTTCCCGGAAGAAGGCGGGCCCTACCAGTGGGTCACCCACTCCTTCGGCCGCCTGGCCGGCGGGGTCACCAGCGTCATGTACTGGGTGACCACGCCCATCTGGCTGGGCGGCTCGCTGGCCTTCATCGCCGTCGGGGCGGTCGATGCCTACCTGGTCCACGTCCCCTCCGGCTCGGTCGGCGACTGGATCGCCAAGCTGGCCTACGTCTGGATCGCCGTCCTCCTGGCCGTGGTCAGCCTGCGGGTCGGCAAGGTCTTCATCAACATCGGGGCGTGGGCCAAGATGGCCGTCCTGGTCCTCCTGGTGGGCACCACCGCGGCCTACGGCGTCCTCCACGGCTTCGCCCACCAGCACTGGGGCGACCTCCGGCCGACGCTCTCGGGCCTCCTGCTGGCCGCCCCCGTCGTCCTCTTCTCCTACGTGGGCTTCGAGGCACCCAACGCCGCCTCCGAGGAGATGTTCGACGCCGCCCGGGACACCGGCCCGGCCATCCGCCGGGGCACCGTGCTCACCGCGCTGGGCTACCTGCTCCCGGTCCTGGCCATCGTCCTGGTGGTGCCGGCCAAGCAGGCCAGCGGGCTCTCGGGCTACATGGCCGCCGTGGACATCGTCTTCCACGGGGTGTGGGGTCCGGCCGCCGGCGTCCTGGTCAAGGTGGCCGCCGTGCTCTTCGTCCTGGCCGTGGTCAACCTGGGCAGCTCGTGGATGATCGCCACCGACCGGACCCAGGCCGTGGCCGCGGCCAACGGCTCGTTCTTCAGCGGGTGGTTCGGCGAGTTCCACCCCACGCTGGGCACGCCGCTGCGGGTGAACATCCTCTCCGGGGTGATCGGCTCGGTCTTCACGGCCGCGGCCATCCTCATCGTCAACGGGACGGCCGGCTCGTCGTTCGCCGTGGTCCTCAACACCGCGGTCTCCACCCTCCTCTTCTCCTATGTGCTGATCATCCCGGCCATCCTCCTGCTGCGCCGCCGCTTCCCCGACGTCCACCGTCCCTACCGGGTCCCCGGGGGGAGGGGCGGCTTCGCTGTGGCCGGCGGGCTGGTGGCCGTCTTCATCGTCCTCGGCACCCTGCTCACCCTGGCGCCCAGCGTGGTCGCCCGGGTCCTCGGCCAGCCCTACTCGTTCACCGACACCTGGGGCGTCTCCGGCCTGCGCTTCGAGCTCTTCACCGTCGGCACCGTGGCCGTGGTCGTCCTGCTCGGCCTGGTGGGCTTCGCCCTGGCCGGGCGGGTCCGGGCCGACGAGGTGCCGGTGGAGGTCGTCCAGATGGACGGGCCCGTCGACGCCGTCGCTGCCGGGACGGGCGCCCCTCCGGTCTGATCGGGACGGTCGCCCCGCCTGCCCGGAGCTCCGGGCAGGCGGGTGGTCAGGCCGACGTCGGGACGGGTGCGCTGTCTGTCGGCTCGGCCAGGGGGGGAGGGGCCAGGCGGGCCGAGGCCACGTACGAGGTGACCACGGCCACGATGACCAGGGGCATCAGGGCCACGGCGTCGCCGGCCAGCAGGAGGGTGGTCAGGAGGACCGAGGTCAGCGGCAGGCGGAGCATCCCCACCGTCAGGGCCCCGATGCCCACGGCGATGCCGGCGATGGCCGGCAGCCCGGGGAGGTGGGAGAGGGCCAGGCCGCCGGCCGCCCCCAGGAAGACGGCCGGGAAGACCGGGCCGCCCCGGAAGCCGGCCAGGGAGAGGGCATACGCCAGCCCCTTGCACACCAGGAGGGCCACCAGGGCTCCCACCGACCATCCGGCGGCATCCTGCACGAGCCCGCCCAGGGCGTTCTCGCCGGAGAAGAGCACCTCGGAGGCGCTGTGGCCCGAGTGCTGGCCGAAGACGATGGCCAGCGCCGCCACCGCCAGGCCGGCCACCGGGGTCCAGAGCAGGCGCCGGCCGGCCACCATGGGCTGGAGGAGCCGGGCCCCCCGGGTGAGGCCCGAGGCGACCAGGGCGCCGAGCAGGCCGACCACCACCGCCCAGCCCAGCTCCCCGACGGTCACCGAGGAGAACGGGGGGAGGCTGGGGATGGCCAGGGAGAACGTCCCGAGGCCGGTGAGGTCGCCCAGGCCGATGAAGATGAGCGAGCCGATGCCGGCGGCCAGCAGCCCGGGGACGAGGAGGACCCCGAGGACGGGGCCGCCGATGCCGACCACCTCCATCAGCAGGAAGGCCCCGACCAGCGGGGAGCCCAGCAGCGTGCTCACCGCGGCGAAGCTCCCGGCCGCCCCGATCACCAGAGCCGCCTGCTCAGGGGCGTTGCGTGCCGCCGACCGGACGGCCCAGGCGGCGGCACCGCCGCCCAGGGCGATGAGGGGGGCCTCGGGGCCGAGCACCCCGCCGGCCACCAGGGTGGCCAGCGAGGCGAGGAGGATCCCGGGCAGCTCGGCGGCCGTCGGCGTCCCGCCCATGACGAAGCCCCGGGAGGGCTCGTGCCCGCCGGTGCCCGGCAGGAAGTGGATGGCCGCAGCCACCAGCAGGCCGGCCAGGGCCAGCAGGGGCAGGGGCCACCACACGGGGGCGCCGGCGAAGCCGAGGTCCGAGGGGAGGGAGGCATACAGCCAGTGCTCGCCCTTGGTGACCACGGCCAGGTAGAGGTAGGCGAGGGCGGCGACGGGCACGCCGATGAGGGCGGCGAAGAGCAGGACCACCACATACGACCGGCTCCGCAGCAGGTCGGTCGGGTCGGGCAGCGCAGCAGGGTCCGGGGGCACGGGATGCACCGTAGACCTCGGCGGGCGGCAGGGCGTGGTGACGGGGGCGGTCCGGCCGACCGGACCGGTCAGCCCGGCGGGGCCGGGGGGAGGTCGGCCCGGAGCAGGGGCGGGCGGAGCTCGGTGGCCGGGCCCCGTCGGAAGAGCTGGGCCGGCCGGCCGCCCTGCTGGCCCGGGGGGCGGGCGGCGTCGACGGGGAGCACCATCCCCGGGGCCGAGCGCACCTTGCGCCGGAAGTTGGCCAGATCGGGCGGAACGCCCCACACGGCGGCATATACCCGGCGGAGGTCCGAGAGGGTGAACGGCTCGGTCACGAAGGCGGTGGCCAAGGTCGTGTACTCGAGCTTGGCCCGGATCCGCTCACGGGCATCGGCGGCGATCCGGGCGTGGTCGAAGGCCAGCGGCACCAGGTGGCGCCCCCGCCGTCCGGGCAGTGCCAGGTCGTCCACGGGCCACCAGCGTGCCGCCGCGGCGTCCCCGCCGGCCACTGGCACCGGCGGATCGGCCAGCAGGGCGACGTGGGCCACCGAGACCACCCGCATCCGGGGGTCCCGGTCGGGGGCCCCGTAGGTGGCCAGCTGCTCGAGGTGGACGCCGGGGCCGGCCAGGCCGGTCTCCTCGGCCAGCTCGCGCCGGGCCGCCGCCTCCAGCGATTCGTCCCGGCGCACGAAGCCGCCGGGCAGGGCCCAGGTGCCGGCGAAGGGTGGCTCGTCCCGCTCGACCAGGAGGAGCTGGAGCACCCCGTCGGCCACGGTCAGCACGGCCAGGTCCACGGTCACGGCGAAGGGCGGGAAGGCCCCGGGGTCGTAGCCGTCGGGCGCCCCGGCTCCCGGGCGAGGGTCGCGGCCTCGGGCCGGGGTCGTCACAGCGGGTCGGCCAGCTCGGTCAGACCGCCGTGCTCCAGGACCAGGGCCACGGCCCGGGCGAGGCGCACCGTGGGGGTGCCCTCGAGGAGGGCCCAGGGGACGTCCTGGTCGGCCAGCACAGCGGCGAACGTAGCCGTCATCGCCGTGCGCACGTGCTCGCCGTCGCGGAGGCCGTCGTCCTCGAAGGCCACGCCGTCGGGCGAGGTGAGCAGGTAGAGGCAGGGCGGGCGGACCCGGGCCAGGACCAGGGCCGGCCGGTGGGGCCCGCCGATGTAGCGGTCGTGCCACACGCTGGTGGCCAGGCCGTCGGTGTCGGCCACCACCATCGGGTGGGCCACGGCGGCCCGGTCCATGCCCGCCTGCTGCTCGGCGGCGATGTGGGTGAACTCGTCGGTCGTCCAGGTGACCTCGTCGAAGGCGGGGGCGGGGCGGCCGGCTGCTGCCGCCTCCTGGCGGGCACGGGCCAGCTTGGCCGCCGAGAACGACCGGCCGTACTCGCCGACCAGGGGCGCCCCGAGATGATGGGCCAGGGCCGTGGCCAGGGTCGTGGTGCCCGTCGACTCGGCACCCACCACCACGATGCGCCGGGCCAGGTCGACGCGGGCCTCCGGCAGGAGGGTGGCCCAGGTGCCGACTAGGTCGGCCCGTGCTGCGGTGCCGCTGGTGGGGAGCTCCGTCCGGTCGAGCATGTGGTGCTCCGCTCCGAGCCGGCGGGCCAGCTCGTCGCCGTAGGGCTCGCCGGAGAAGACGGCGTCGACGGGAACGCCCGGGGCCACCTCGGCCGCTGCGCCGGTGAAGATGGCCATGTGGAGGTCCCACACGTCCGGGTCGTCGTAGTCCACCGGGTGGTCGTCGACGGCGCCCACCACCGTGACGTGGGGGGTGGCGGCGTGGTGCCAGGCCAGCCAGCGGACCCGGTCGGCGAGGGGGATGGTCTCGACCGACGACGCCGCCACCACCACGGTGACCCGGTCGCACCGGGCCGCCGCCTCGTCGATCAGCCAGGCGTGGCCGACATGGGGTGGATAGAACTTGCCGACCACCAGGCCGTGCCGGAAGCGGGGGGCCGTGCTCATGCCGGCTCCAGCACCGGCTCGTCGGCCTGCGCCGGGGCGGCGGCCCGGATCCAGGCGGCCAGGCCCCGCACGCACAGGGCCAGGAAGACGGCGTAGACGGCGGCGGTCAGCCACAGGTGCTTGGACCCGTAGAGCGGGATGTAGATGACGTCGGCAGCGATCCAGAACCACCAGGTCTGGACCTTCTTGGTGTTGAGGAGCCACTGGGCGGCCAGCGAGAGGGACGTGGTCAGGGCGTCCCAGAAGGGGGCGACGTCGTGCACGTGGCCCAGCAGGAGGGTGAGCCCCCAGGTGACCAGGACGACCAGGCCGGCCAGGCCTGCCACCTCCCGGCCCGTGGCCCAGCGGGTCTCCAGTCGGGTCCGCTCCAGCCCGCCGTGCAGCCACTGCCACCACCCGACGAAGCCCAGGACGATGTAGACGACCTGGAGGCCTGCGTCGGCGAAGAGGCCGGCGGCCAGGAAGAGGACCAGGAAGAAGGCCGAGTTGGCGATGCCGACCGGGAAGTTGAGGATCTTGGCCCGCACGGTCAGCCAGACGCACCAGAGCCCGGTCAGGAACCCGAGCAGCTCGGCAGCGGTCACCTGGTCGTTCCCGATGGTGAACAGGATGTGGTTGAGGGGGGCGACCAGGTCGCTCAGGACGTGCATGTGTTCCACCGTTTCTGCCGGGCACAGAGCGAGCCGGGCGGGTATTGGTCAACGTGACCCTTACTGCGCCCAATCTACCGACCGGGTGTCACATCCGCATGCGAACCTGGGGCCACTTCGGGAGCGGGGCGCACCGGCGCCCCGGACCGGTGGACAGCGGAGGGATCCATGACCCCCACACGGGACGGCGACGGCAAGAAGACGGCCGACACGAAGTCGGCAGGCAAGAAGACCGCCGCCAAGAAGGCGGCAGGCAAGAAGACTGCCGCCAAGAAGGCGGCAGGCAAGAAGACCGCTGGCAAGAAGGTTTCTGCGAATAGGGCCGCCAGCAAGAAGGCGCCCACCACCAGGGTTCATGAGGATGCGGCGGTGGACGACGAGGCGTGGAGGGAGGCGACGGGGACGACCACCCTGGCATGGATGGGCGGGCGCACCGGGAAGCCTCGACCGGCCCGCTTCTGTCCGCTGTGCGGCTCCCGCCTCATCCCGTTGATCTTCGGGTTGGTGGCCGACCCCGACCTGATCGCCGCCTGGCACGGGGGCGAGGTCGCCTTCGGCGGGTGCACCCCCGACTTCTTCTTCAACGCGGGCTGGCAGTGCAAGGGCCGCGGCCGGCACGAGTTCCGGCAGCAGAACGCCCTGGGCGAGCTGATCTGACCAGGCCGGATCGGGGTCGGCCGGTCCCGCGCTCCGCCGCCGGGACGGTCTGAGGGCTCAGGCCAGGAGGTCGCGCACCAGGGGGATCACCGTGGTGCCGTAGCGCTCGATGCAGCCGAGCATCAGGTCGTGGGGGAGGGTGCCGGCGCTGTACTTCAGGTCGAAGCGGGCCAGGCCGAGGGTCCGCACGGTGGCGGCGATCTTCCGGGCCACCGTCTCGGGCGACCCCACGTACCATGCGCCGTCGGGCCCGATGCTCTGGGCGTACTCGGCCGGGGTGATGGGCCCCCACCCCCGCTCGGCGCCGATCCGGTCCCGCATGACCTTCATGTGGGGCCACAGCTGCTCGGCCGCCTCCTCGTCGGTGTCGGCCACGTAGCCCGGTGAGTGGACCCCGACGGGGAGACGGGGACGGTCCAGGGCATCGAGGGCCCGGTGGTAGAGGTCGACCAGCGGGCGGAAGCGGGCCGGCTCGCCGCCGATGATGGCGATCATGAGGGGCAGGCCGAACCGGGCGGCCCGGGTCACCGACTCGGGGTTCCCGCCGACGCCGATCCAGGTGGCCAGATGGCCGGACTCGGTGGTCGGGTAGACCTGCTGGTCGTCCAGAGGTGCCCGGGTCCGTCCCTCCCAGGTGACGGGCCGCTCGGCCAGCAGCTCGGTGAAGAGGGCGACCTTCTCCTCGAAGAGCAGGTCGTAGTGGCGGAGGTCGAAGCCGAAGAGCGGGAACGACTCGGTGAAGGACCCCCGGCCCAGGATCACCTCGGCCCGCCCGCCCGAGAGGGCGTCCACGGTGGCGAAGCGCTGGAACACCCGGACCGGGTCGTCCGAGCTCATCACCGTCACCGCCGAGCCCAGGCGGATGCGCTCCGTGCGGGCGGCGATGGCGGCCAGATCGGAAGAGCACACGTCTGAACTCCAGTCACGGCTACATCTCGTATGCCGTCTTCTGCTTGAAAAAAA
>CAXBRB010000133.1:0-7452 GCA_963977795.1 uncultured Acidimicrobiaceae bacterium | reverse complement strand
TTTTTTTTTTCAAGCAGAAGACGGCATACGAGATGTAGCCGTGACTGGAGTTCAGACGTGTGTTCTTCCGATCTGGGGCCCCGGCCACCTACGCCGGTGCCGGGGTGGACATCGATGCCGGCGAGGCCGCCGTCGAGCGGATCAAGCCGATGGTGGCGGCCACCCGCCGCCCCGAGGTCCTCGGCGGCCTGGGCGACTTCGGCGGGCTCTTCGCCCTCGACCTCTCCCGTCACCCCCGTCCGGTCCTGGTGGCCGCCACTGACGGGGTGGGGACCAAGCTCGAGGTGGCCCGCCTGGCCGGCCGCCTGGGCACCGTCGGCATCGACCTGGTGGCCATGTGCGTCGACGACCTGGTGTGCCAGGGAGCCGAGCCCCTCTTCTTCCTCGACTACATCTCGACCGGGGCGGTGGAGCCCGACCGCATGGCCGAGCTGGTGGGCGGCGTGGCCGACGGGTGCCGCCAGGTCGGCGCCACCCTGCTGGGGGGCGAGATGGCCGAGCACGCCGGCCTGCTGGCCCCCGACGAGTTCGACCTGGTCGGCTTCGCCGTCGGGGTCGTCGACCAGGACGCCGTGCTGGGCTCGGCCCGGGTCCGCCCCGGCGACGTCCTGGTCGGCCTGGGCTCGCCGGGCCTCCGCTCCAACGGCTACACGCTGGCCCGCCACGTCCTGCTGGAGCGGGCCGGCCTGGCCCTCGACGACCTGGCATGGGACGGGGCGGCCACCACCGTGGCCGACGAGCTGCTCCGTCCGTCGGTCCTCTACACACCCGGCGTCCGGGCCGCCCTGGACGCCGCCGAGGTGCACGCCGTGGCCCACATCACCGGCGGGGGGTTCGAGGGCAACATCCCCCGCGCCCTGCCCGAGGGGTGCCGGGCGGTCCTCGAGCGGGGCTCCTGGGAGGTGCCCCGCATCTTCCACGAGATCCGCCGCCGGGGCCCGGTCGACGACGACGAGATGACCCGGGTGTTCAACTGCGGCCTGGGCATGGTGCTGGTGGTGGCGCCCGAGACGGCCGGCGCCGCCGTGGCCGCCCTGGCCGGGGCCGGCCTGGCCGCCACCGTGGTGGGCCGGGTGGAGACCGGCGAGCGGGGGGTCGACCAGGTCGGGCCGTCGCTGTGGGACGCATGACTGCACCCCGGTGCCGGCCTGCCGGGCCGCGGGGTGCCGAGCCCGAGGAGGGGCGATGACCGAGCCGCTGCCCGACACCGCCTTCGGCGCCCTGCGGGCCCACCTGCTGGACCACGCCGTCCGGCGGGGCGATTTCACCCTCAAGTCGGGCCGCAAGAGCTCGTGGTTCATCGACTCCAAGCAGACGGTGTGCCGGCCCGAGGCCATGGTGCTGGTGGCCGACGCCGTGCTCTCGGCGGTGCCCGACGACGCCACGGCCATCGGGGGCCTCACCATGGGGGCGGACCCGGTGGCCTTCGTGACCGCCGGGGTGGCGGCCACCCGGGGGCGGATGCTCCGGGCCTTCAGCGTGCGCAAGGAGGTGAAGGACCACGGAGGCGGCGGGCGGATCGCCGGCGCCCTCGATCCCGGCGACCGGGTGGTCATCACCGAGGACACGGTGACCCGGGGCACCTCGCTCCTCGAGGCTGCCCACGCCGTGCGGGCCGCCGGGGCCGAGCCGGTGCTCCTGGTGGCCGTGGTCGACCGGGGCGGCACCTGTGCGGCCATGGCCGAGGCCGAGGGCCTGGCCTTCCGGGCCCTCCTCACCGCTCCCGACCTCGGCTTCCCCTACGAGGGCGCCTGAGCCGGTGGGCGCCGGGAGCACGGCACCGGCTGCCGCCACGGCCGGACGGGGCGCGTTGACCCGGGCCGACCGGATCGCCCTGGCCGCCTCGGCCGCCCTGGTCGCCGGCTCGCTGGCCTGCGAGGTGGTCCACGCCCCGGCGCTGGCCACCTTCGTGGTGACCGCCCTGGCCCTGGCCGGCCTGGCCTCGGTGGTGGGGCGGGCCACCGACCACCTGGGGGCCCGGACCAGCCCCGGGGTGACCGGCGTGGTCCAGTCCGCCCTGGGCAACCTCCCCGAGCTGTTCTTCGCCGTCTTCGCCCTCCGGGCCGGCCTGACTGCGGTGGTCAGCGCCGCCCTGGTCGGCTCCATCCTGGCCAACGTGCTGGCCGTCCTGGGCCTGGCCTTCGTGGTCGGCGGGCTCCGCCACGGGCCCCAGCGCTTCGACCAGGTCGGCCCCCGCCACCTGGCCACCCTCTTCGCCCTGGCCACCGCGGCGCTGGCCGTCCCCTCGCTGAGCGCCCACCTCCACATCGCCGTGTCCCGGCACGAGGGGGCCCTCAGCCTGGTCACCGCGGTGATCCTGCTGGTGCTCTTCGGCCTCTCGCTGCCGGCCTCCACCCAGGGGGCCACCGGCGAGGTGGAGGTCCACAGCGGCGGCCTGTGGCCCATGCCCCTGGTGATCGGCGTGCTGCTGGCCGCCTCGGTGGGCTCGGCCTTCGTGGCCGACTGGTTCGTGGCCGCCCTCACCCCGGCCATCCACACCCTCCACATGTCCGAGGCCTTCGCCGGGTTCGTGGTGGTGGCCATCGCCTCCAACGCCGTGGAGAACGTGGTCGGGGTGCGCCTGGCCGCCCAGGACCGGCCGGACTATGCCGTCTCGGTCATCGTCCAGAGCCCGCTCCAGATCGTCTACGTGCTCTTCCCCCTGCTCGTGCTGTGGTCGGCGGCCACCGGACACGGGGCCTTCACCCTGGTGCTCTCGCCCATCCTCCTCATCGTCCTGGTGCTGGCCGCCCTCATCGTCACCCTGGTGGTCGACGACGGGGAGTCCACCTGGTTCGAGGGCGTCTGCCTGCTCGGCCTCTACGTGGTGGTGGCCACGGCCTTCTGGTGGGGGTAGGGGACAGGTCGGGTTGGGTGCCCGCGCCGGCAGCGGGGGCGCCCGGGCCCGCCGGTCAGTAGCCTCTGGGCATGGCAACCGCACCCACCCTCCGCGCCCTGGCTGACGAGCAGCCCTCCTTCGACTCCCTCGACCCGGGCACGGGCGAGGTCGTGGCCACCCTGCCGGTGGATGGCGAGGCCGCCGTGGCCGCCGCCGTGGCCGCCGCCCGGGCCGCCGCACCGGCCTGGGCCGCCCTCGGCTTCGACGGCCGGGCCCGGCTGCTCAAGCGCTACAAGGCCGAGATCGCCCGGCGCATCGACGAGCTGGCCGCCCTGGTCCACCGGGAGAACGGCAAGCCCCACGCCGACGCCGTCCTCGAGATCACCCTGGTTCTCGACCACCTCAACTGGGCGGCCGGGCACGCCGGCAAGGTCCTCGGTCCCAAGCGGGTCCCGACCGGCCTGATGGGCGCCAACTCGGCGGCCACCGTGGAGTACCAGCCGCTGGGCGTCGTCGGGGTCATCGGGCCGTGGAACTACCCGGTCTTCACCCCCATGGGCTCGATCGCCTACGCCCTGGCCGCCGGCAACGCCGTGGTCTTCAAGCCCAGCGAGTTCACCCCGGCCATCGGCGCCTGGATGGTCGACACCTGGGCGGCCACCGTGCCCGAGGCCCGGGACGCCTTCCTCCTGGTCACCGGGATGGGAGAGACCGGGGCGGCCCTGTGCCGCTCGGGGGTGGACAAGATCGCCTTCACCGGCTCGGCGGCCACCGGTCGGCGGGTCATGGCGGCCTGCGCCGAGAACCTGGTGCCCGTCCTCATGGAGTGCGGCGGCAAGGACGCCCTGATCGTCGACGCCGACGCCGACCTCGAGGCGGCGGCCGACGCCGCCCTGTGGTGCGGGATGTCCAACGGCGGCCAGACCTGCATCGGGACCGAGCGGGTCTACGTGGCCGCCCCCGCCTACGACCGCTTCCTCGACGTGCTCACCGCCAAGGCCGAGGGCCTCACCCCGGGCACCGGGGAGGGTGCGTCCTGGGGGCCGCCCACCATGCCCTCCCAGGTCGAGGTGATCCGCCGCCACGTGGACGACGCCCTGGCCCGGGGCGGCCGGGCCGTGGTCGGGGGGCCCGAGTCGGTCCGGACCGAGGGCGTGGGCCCCATCGTCCTGGTCGACGTGCCCGAGGACTCGGCCGCCGTGCGGGAGGAGACCTTCGGGCCGACTCTCACGGTCACCAAGGTCCGGGACGTCGAGGAGGCCCTCACCCTGGCCAACGACTCCGGCTACGGCCTGGCCGGTGCGGTCTTCACCCGGTCCCGCAAGAAGGGCGTGGCCCTGGCCCGCCGGCTCCGGTCGGGCATGACCTCGGTCAACTCCATCATGACCTTCGCCATGGTCCCCGGCCTGCCCTTCGGCGGGGTGGGGGAGTCGGGCTTCGGACGGATCCACGGGCCCGACGGCCTGCGTGAGTTCACCCGGGCCAAGGCCGTGACCTCCCAGCGGTTCGCCCTGCCCATCCCGCTCACCAGCTTCGCCCGGCCGGCCAACGCCACCGAGCGGGTGGCCAAGCTGATGGGCCTCCTCCACGGCCGCAGCCGCTAGGCGGACGACGCCAGGGCTGCCCCGGGAGGGCCGGGGTGAACGGCCAGACGGGCGGGGTCCCGTCGGTCAGCCGGTGACGACGGTGACCAGCTGCGGGAACGGCGGCTGGCTGCCGGCCACCGGCGGCTCGCCGGAGACGCTCAGGGCAGACGTGGTGGCCTCGTTCGGCGTGTAGGTCACGGTGACCGCCCAGTGGCCGGCCTTGGTCGGGTGGAACGGCTTGGGGATGGTGAACCGTCCGGCGCCGCCGACCTTCACGCTCTGGTCGGAGGCCGGCTTGCCCTTGTCGGCCGAGGGGGCGTCGGTGACCTCGAACCGCAGCGTGCCGGCCGACACCGTGCCCTTGAGGGTGGCCTGGGCGGTGATGGTGGTGGCGCCCACCTTCCCGGTGCGCGGCGACGAGGTGACCGAGAGGATGTAGCCGTCGACGCTCCCGGTGGCCGGGAGGTCGGAGACCGGCGACGTGGTCGACGAGCCCGAGGTCGTGGTCGTGGTCGACGACGAGCTCGACGAGCTGCAGCCGCCGAGGGCGGCCACGGCGGCCACAGCGGCAGCCACCAGGGACGTGCGGAGCAGGGAAGATCGCATGGGGCGACGGTAGCGGAGTCGGTGGCTCGGGTTGCGCCACACGCATCGCCGGCGACCCGGGTCGATGCCCCTCCTCGTCCGGGGACGTTCAGCGTGCCCGAAGGCGACGGACTGCGTCGGCCAGATGAGAGAGGTCCGGGCCGACCGTGACCGGAGTGCCCTGTGTGCGGGCTGGTGGGATCAGTGCCTGCTCAGGAAGGCTCGTCGGTCAGTCGATCACGAATGGCTCGGAGCTCGGGGAGCGCCTCGAGGTCTTTCGGTCGTCCGGCACGTTCCTTCGCTGCGATGATGTCATCGAGCGATGCCGCACGGAGGACGAAGCCGCCACCTCGGATGATCGTGCTCCGGCGGACGAGCTCCTCGTAGGGGATGAGATGCCCATCGGCGGCCTCGAGACCTGCGAGCACATCGAACGGTCCGGCACTCGTCAATCAAGTGGTCATGCCGGCTGAGGCAAGGGTGGTGGCGTCGAGCACGATTGGGAGAAGGCGCGCCTCCTCGTCGGACAGGCCCCCGACGCGCAGCCGGGCGTCGAGTTCTCGTAGTGCCGATGCAAGCCGTTCGAGGTTGTCCTGGTTCCGACGGACAACGCAATCGACGTCCCGGGTGGGGCGCTCGGCTCCGTAGGCGATGGCCGCGACGCCACCCACGATCAGATACTCCACGCCGTGACGATCGAGGACGACGAGGAGTTGCTGGAGATCGTGGGGCTGTGTGTCAGACACCTGAGGCGCCGGTGGACTGCCCCTGCCGGCGCGTGGCGTCGACGTCGGCGAGCCAGGCCAGCACAGCCTCCCGGGAGTCGAGTCGTCGACCGTCGAGCAGGACACCGACGTCGTCATCGCATGGCGGGGGCGCGACGCGCACTCGGGCGACCAGTTCATCGACGCCCAAGACCGGCTCCGGGGTCATGCCTCCACGCTACCGCTGAACCAGCGGATGCGGACGTTCCACCCGGGACCCGGGCAACATCGTGGCGCTCCGTGCCCGTGACCGCCTCCGGAGGCTCCACCACTCACGTCGTCGGCGTCACGGCTGGAGGAACCGACCCCCAGACTGCGATGGGAGCGCCCGAGACGGCGCCTCGGGCTAGGGAACGGACTCAGGGCACCAGGCCGCGCCCGGGAGGTTGAGGCCCGGTCCAACTCGGACATTTCTGGTGGTCGGGACCGGCGTCGATCCGGTGACCTCACGCTTTTCAGGCGCGCGCTCTACCAACTGAGCTACCCGACCTCGCCTCGGTTGCCCGAGGTGGCGGACCTGACGGGATTTGAACCCGCGACCTCCGCCTTGACAGGGCGGCGTGCACTCCAAACTGCACCACAGGTCCCCGAGCCAGCACTGCTGCACGCAGGGGTGTCGCACCCCCAACGGGATTCGAACCCGTGCTACCGCCTTGAAAGGGCGGCGTCCTAGGCCGCTAGACGATGGGGGCTCGGACCCACTGGGGGCGGGACGACACTAGCAGACGCTCAGAGCATGTCCTCTGGCCGCCCCTCGTCGGGGAGCTGGGCGGCCAGGACCTCGACCATCAGGTGCTGCAGCTCGGAGAGGAAGAGGTAGAGGGCGTACTCCGGGGCGCGGGGGTCCGACGGCTCGGGCGGATCCATGTCCTCGGTCACGTCGAGGCGGGTCCCGATGATGAGGCGCACGGTGCCCACGGCGTCGAGCCACGAGTGGAACTCGGACTCGCTGAGGGTCCCGGCCTCGACGGTGGCGGCCAGCACGTCCAGGGAGCGACGGTGGTGGTTGACCAGGGCGTTGTCCACCAGGGCCCGGTAGGCGTGCTCGGCCTCGGCCTGCTCCGCTGCCGCATAGGCCGGCGGGAAGAGCCGCCGGGCCGAGGGGCCCCGCTCCTCCAGGACCGTGGGCGCCTGGGCGGCCAGGTCGGCCAGGACGGCCCGGGCGCTGGCGTCCAGCCGGATGACGTAGCGGCCGTCCCGGCGCCGCCGCACCGGGGCGCTCACCGTCGGGCCCCCGCCGTCCGCCGGACGGTCACCGGGCCTGCTCCATGGTGGCCCACAGCCCGTGCTCGTGGAGGCGGAAGACGTCGAGCTCGGCCCGCTCCCGGGTGCCCGAGGCCACCACGGCCCGGCCGTTGTGGTGGACGTCGAGCATGAGGGCGGTGGCCTTCTCCTTGGAGTAGCCGAACAGCTTCTGGAGGACGAAGGTGACGAAGGACATCAGGTTGATGGGGTCGTTCCAGACGATGACCAGCCAGGGCCGGTCGGTGGTCACGTCCTGGCCGAGGTCGGTCCCGACCTCCTCGGTGGGCAGGACCTCGGGCGGCACCACGGCCCGGGCCCGGCGCAGCAGGCTCACGCCGGCACCCCGGCAGGGTCTCGGTCGGCCGGGAGCGACCCACCGCCGTCCCCTCCGGTCCCGTCCCCCCGGGCGTCGCCTGTCGGGGCAGCGCCCTCG
>CAXBRB010000132.1:0-7464 GCA_963977795.1 uncultured Acidimicrobiaceae bacterium | reverse complement strand
CAGATGTCGGTGCGACCGGCCGCGAAGCCGAACGGACGCAGTCCCATCGATTCCAGGGCCACCGTGCCGGCCAGGATGATCAGGTCCGCCCAGGAGATGCGGTTGCCGTAGCGGCGCTTGATCGGCCAGAGCAGGCGGCGGGCCTTGTCGAGGTTGGTGTTGTCGGGCCAGCTGTTGAGCGGGGCGAAGCGCTGGTTGCCATGGCCGGCGCCACCGCGTCCATCGGCACTGCGATAGGTGCCGGCGCTATGCCAGGCCATGCGGATGAACTGCGGCCCGTAATGACCGAAGTCGGCGGGCCACCAGTCCTGCGAATCCGTCATCAGCTTGCGCAGATCGGCCTTCAGCGCCTCATAATCCAGCGTCTTGAACGCCTCGGCATAGCTGAAGTCCTGCCCCAGCGGGTTGGACCGCGTGACATTGCGCACCGTCTTGGTCACGAACTCCGAATTCGGCACGATCACCGTGGAACGGTCGCCCATCTGGATTTCCGTGGCGCGCACGTTGATGCGCAGGATGTCGCCCTCCACGCCGCCCAGCGAGACCCAGTCGCCCACCTTGACCGGCCGCTCGGCCAGCATGCCGCCATGGGCCGTGATCGGCTCGGTGGCGGGCATCGTCGTGATCATCTGGATCGCGGGACAGACGCTCGGGCGCGTCATCTTCGTGTTCCTGGTGTCGGTGGTCATCGCCCTGCTGCTGAACCCGCTGGTGCGGCTGCTTCGCCGGGCGCACGTGCCACGGGGGCTGTCGGTGGCCACGGTGTTCCTGCAGGCCGTCATGGCCGGCCTGATGGCGCGCCTGGCCGCCCGCCTGGCCGCCCGCCTCCCCGGCCGCACCGTGGTGGCCACCGAGGCCGCCGCCTCGCTGCTGGTGGTCGGGCCCACCCAATCAGGCAAGACCACCGGTCTGGCCGTGCCGGCCGTCCTCGGATGGACGGGCCCGGTGGTGGCGGCCAGCGTCAAGACCGACCTGCTGGAGCACACCGTGGCCCACCGGCGCACCGTCGGCCCGGTGGCGTGCTTCGATCCCTCGGGGGTGACGGGGCGGGGCGACGTCTCGTGGTCCCCCCTCCCGGAGTGCACCACCTGGCCCGGGGCCCGTCGGGCCGCCGCCGTCCTGACCGAGGTGGGCCGGACCACCTCGGGCGGCATGGCCGACGGCGACTTCTGGTACACGACGGCAGCGCGCCTGCTGGCCCCGCTCCTCTTTGCCGCCGCAGTCGGGCGCCGGGACATGGCCGAGGTGGTGCGGTGGGTGGAGACCGGCGAGGAGGCCGAGGTGCTCGACCTGCTCACCTGGGCCGGGGTGGGCCCGGCCGTCGACGCCGCCCGCTCGGCCTTCGCCAAAGAGGAGCGCCAGCGCAGCTCCATCGTGACCACCCTGGAGACCCTGCTGGAGCCCTTCGGGGCGGCCGACCCGGCGGTCGGGTCGCTGCCGCCGGTCGACCCCGGGGGCCTGCTGGCCGGCTCGGGCACCCTCTACCTGTGCGCACCGGCCCACGACCAGCGCCGCCTGACTCCGCTGTTCGTGGGCGTCCTGCGGACGGTGCTGGACCGTGTCTACGACCAGGTGGCCCGGACCGGCCGCCCCTTCGACCCGCCCCTCCTGGTGGTCCTCGACGAGGCGGCCAACATCGCCCCGGTGCCCGACCTCGACGCCCTGGCCTCCACGGCGGCCGGCCACGGCATCCAGCTGGTGACGGTCTGGCACGACCTGGCCCAGGTGACGGCCCGGTTCGGCCCCCGGGGGACGACTGTGGTCAACAACCACCGGGCCGCCCTCTTCTTGTCAGGCATCACCGATCCGGGCACCCTGGACCACGCCAGCCACCTCATCGGCGAGGCCGAGCATCCCGTCGCCTCGGTCACCGCAGGCGGACCGGGTGGACCGAGCACCACCCGCGCCCCCGCCGTCCGGCGCCTGGCCCCACCGGACGCCCTGCGGCGCCTGCCCGCCGGTGCGGGCGTCCTCCTCTACCGGGACCTGCCGCCGGTCCGCCTGGGCCTGCGGGCGTGGATGGACGAGGGGTGGCTGCGGGACCGGGCAGGGCCCCCGGGGGCCTGACGGACGGGCGCCGCAGGTCAGTCGTCCCCGTCGTCCCCTCCGTCACCGAGGGCCCCCGGCGCCGCCCGACCCCCGAAGGTCATGGCCAGGAGCGGGCCCATCTGCGAGGAGAGCTCGGCCACCCGGCCGCACGCCTCGACCAGCGCCTCGGCGTCGAGGCCGTCCGCCCGGTGGTCGGTGCCGAAGACGACCCGGTCGCCCTGGAGCATGGCCCGGGCGAAGGGGATCCGGCTGTTCTGGTCGTTGAGCTCGGCCAGGAGGCGCTCGGAGGCCTCGAGGCCGGTGGCCGCCACGCTGTAGACCTGGATGCGCCGGCTGTCGCCCCCCACCAGGCGGGCGTAGACGGGGACGGGGCCGAAGGGGAGCACGTAGTCACCGGCCGGGTCCCGGACCGGGGCCTCGTCGCCAAAGGCGTCGGCCAGGGTGGCCTCCCAGGCCGGGCGCAGCTCCTCCTCGGCCACCGGGTCGGCCACCTTCAGGCAGCCGGCCCACCCGGTGGTGTCGGTCACCACCACCGGGCCGTCGGAGACGCCGGGAAGCGACACGGTGACGGTGCCCGGTGCCGCCGAGCCCAGCAGGTTGGCCAGCTGGCGCGGGGTGATGCAGACCCGGGCGTGTCCGGCTCCCGTGGCCGGCACGGCGTAGCGGCAGGTCCCCACGCCCGGCCACACCACGGTCGCCACCAGCTCGCCGTCCCCGGCCGACAGCCAGAACGGCGGGTTCACCCGCTCGAGGTCTGCGCCGGCCGGGGCCCGCCGGGCCTCGCTCACGATCCGCCACGCGGCGTCCCGGTCGACCTCGACGGCCACGGCGGCCCGGGCCCGGGCCTGGTCGACCAGGACCGACCATCCGGGGAGCTCGTCGTCGAGGACGGGCAGGGAGATGGTGCCGTGGGCGGACGTCACCGTGGCCATCCCGGGCTGCTCGGAGTCGATGACCAGGTCGACCGCCTCGTCGTCGTCGCCGGTCAGGGCGCACGCCGCGCCGACCAGGCGGGGGGAGAGCAGGGTCTCGAGCTCGGGTCCCGGGCCGGCGGTGCAGGCCAGGGTGGCCAGGCACCGGGGCTCGCCGGCCGACCAGGTCCGTGTTCCGTCGGCCACTGTGAGGAGGAGCTGACCGGCCACGGTCTGCTCGTCGTCGCCGCAGAAGTGGCCGACGTCGTGGAAGGCCCGGTGCCACTCGCCTGACGTGATGGTGATCCTGATGGTGCTCATGTGCCCTCCTCGTAGGGGTCCGGTGCCGCCGTCCCGGTCCGGATCCGATGGTGCGCCACCCGACGGCAGGAGTGCCGCGGTGCCGGCCGGGACAGGGACCGGGCGTCGGGAGGACGCCCAACCCTACGGAGGGGGTGTGTCGCGCCCTTGGGTCGTCCCGCGCCCTTGACAGGCCCTGGGCCGGCGGGGACGCTGGTGGGGGCCACGTTGCGGCACCGTCCGGTGCGGCGCAACCGACCATGGAGCGGACCAGGGGGGACGGTGGAGATGACGCCGAGCGCAGCGCAGCGCCGGACGGGGCGCACAGGCCGACGTGCGAGTGGCCGGTGGGCTGCCGTGGTCGTCGGGGCCATCGCTGCTGCGGCCATCGCCGCTGTGGCCGCACCGCTGCCCGCCACCGCGGCGCCCGCCGGATCGACCACGGCACCGGCTGCCACCCGGGCCACCACGGTCCCGCCCCGCCGGCCCAGCCCCGTCCAGGACGTCCAGGTGGCGGCCGGCACCGCACCGGGCACCCTGGTCGTCACCTGGTCGGCGCCCGCCTACAACGGCGCCTACCTGAACGCGCAGCGGGTGGTCACCCCCTTCGCCATCACCGACTACGACATCCTCGGGGTGCCCGCCAAGACGTGGGCGGCCTGCGACGACCTCAGCTTCCAGTGCACGGTGACCGGACTGCGGCCCGGCGTCACCTACGCCATCCGGATGGTGGTCTGGAACGCCCTCGGCCGCCGCAGCGTCCCCACCGCACCGGTCTCGGTGGTGGCCCCCGCCTGAGGACGGCCGGCCCGGATGTCGGCCGGCGTGACCTCGGGGGCCGCAGCGCGCTCAGCTGACCCAGGGGCGGGTGACGGACTGGATGGCCGAGCCGTCCCGGTCGGCCAGCTTGGGTCGGGTGAAGGCGTCGGCCCAGTCCGAGGTGAGGTAGCGGAAGGCCGGCTCGGCGTCCTCCAGGGCGGCCAGGACCACGGCCGCCACCTCGTCGGCGGTCTGGGCGCTCCCGTCGAGGAAGTGGGCCGTCACGTGGCGGAGGTAGGCCTGCATGGCCCCGAGGTAGGGGCCGGCCCCGCCGAACAGCGCGTCGAGGTCCACACCGGCGTTGGCCACGAACTCGGTGGTGACCGGCCCGGGCTCGACGACGCTCACCGAGACGCCCACGGCGGCTGCCACTGGGGCCAGGCTCTCCATGTAGCCCTCGACGGCGAACTTGGCCGCGCAGTATGCCTCGTTGAAGGGCTGGCCCACGATCCCCCCGACGCTGGTGACGGTGACCACCCGGCCCTCCGTGGCCCGCAGGTGGGGGAGGGCGGCCCGGGTGGCGGCGGCCACCCCGAAGAAGTTGACCTCCATGGCGGCTCGCAGGTCGGCCTCGGCCAGCAGCTCGGCCGTGCCGACGGTGCCCCGGCCGGCGTTGTTCACCAGGGCGTCGAGGCGCCCGTGGTCGTCGGCCACGGCGGCCACCACGTCGGCCACGGCCCCGGGGTCGCACACGTCGAGGGCACGGATGTCGAGAGTGACGCCGGCGGCATCGGCCGCCTCCCGGAGAGCGCCGTCCTTGGCGGTGTCCCGCAGGGTGGCCACCGTGGTCCACCCCGAGCGGGCGGCGGCCACGGCGGCGGCCAGGCCGATGCCCGAGGAGCAGCCGGTGATGAGGACGACGGGTGCGGGCACGGGATCTCCAGGGGAAGTGGGACGGTCAGACAGTGGGACGGTCAGACAGTGGGACGGTCAGATAGGGGGGACGGTCAGGCGGGTGCGGACGGGGCCACCAGCGGCCACGGGCGCTCGCGCTCAGCGATCCGGGCCAGGTCGAGGAGGAGCTCCTCCTCGTGGTGGCGGCCGATGACCTGCAGGCCGACGGGCATGCCGTCGACCGTCCCGGCGGGGATGGACACGGCGGGCTGGCCGGTGAGGTTGGCCGGGATGGTGAGCGCCCCGTTATTGCCGATGGCCTTGTCGAAGCCGTAGGTGGCGATCAGGTCGATGTCGCCCACCTTGGTGGGCATGGGACCCTCGGCGCCGAAGGCCACGTCGGGGTTGGTGGCGCAGAAGACGAAGTCGGCCTGGGCGAAGAGGTCGGCCATCTGCTCGTTGAGCGCGATGCGGAACAGGTCGGCCTTGGCCGCCGTCTGGATGGAGAAGTGGTGGTCGGCCAGGTTCATGCCGATCTGGATCTCCGGGGTGAGGTCGTCGTTGCAGGCGGGATAGCGGTCCTCGAGCTCGCCCACCAGGCCGACGAGATTGGACAGGGCCCACTCGAAGCCGCCCTGGGGCAGGGCCACGGTCACATCGACCCGGGTCAGGCCGGCATCGGCAATGAGCGCCTCGGCCGCCGCCACGACCACCGCCGCCACCCGGGGCTCGACCACAGCCGCGCCGAGGTCGACCGAGATGACCGCCCGCTTGCCGGCCAGGTCGTGGCTGCCCAGGCCGGCCTCCCATCCGCTGACCCGGGGCAGACTCAGGGTGTCCCGGGGGTCGAACCCGTTGCAGACGTCGAACCACCGGGCGGCGTCGCGCACCGAGCGGGCCGTGCAGCCCAGCGTGACGGTGAGCGGCGGCTGGAGGGTCTGGGGCCCCCGGGGGATGCGGCCGTAGGTGGCCTTCAGGCCGAAGAGGCCGGTGAACCCGGTGGGGATGCGGATGGAGCCGCCTCCGTCACCGCCGCTGGCGATGGGGATCAGGCCGCCGGCCACAGCAGCTGCTGAGCCTCCCGACGAGCCGCCCGGGGTGCGCTCGGGGTTCCAGGGGTTGCGGGTGGCTCCGTGGAGCTTGGTGTTGGTGCAGTTGGTCCCGCCGAACTCCGACGCCGTGGTCTGGCCGGCCAGGACGGCGCCCGCCGCCCGCAGGCGGGTGACCTGGGTCGAGTCGTGCCCGGCCACCCGGTCGCGGAAGACCAGCGAGGCCTCGGTGTAGGGCCACCCGGCCACGTGCTCGAGCTCCTTGATGCCCATGGGCACGCCGCCGAAGGGGAGCGAGACGTCGGCGGCGGCGGCCTGGGCCCGGGCGGCTTCGCCGTCCAGGTGGCTGAAGGCGTTGAGATCGGAGGCGGCGATGGCATCCAGGGAGGCCTCCAGGGCCTCGGTCGGGTGGAGGTCGCCGGCCCGGAAGGCATCGACCAGGGCGCAGGCGTCGTCGGTCCAGGGTTCGCTCATGGGAGGCAACGGTAGTCAGGCCCCATCAACCGTGCCCAGGGGACCGGGATGCCGACGCTGCACCCGGTCGGGCATCCCGGACGTGCCCACGCCGGCCTCTAGCGTGGGGACCATGAGCGACACGGCCGACGCCGCCACCTCCAACGCCGACACCGCAGACGACGTGCCGGCTCACCCCTTCACCCTGGCCGTCGATGTTGGCGGGACGGGCATGAAGGCGTCGGTGCTGGACGCACGGGGCGCCATGGTGGCCGACCGGGTCAAGATCCCCACCACCTACCCGCTGCCGCCCGAGAAGCTGGTGGCCGACCTGAAGCGCCTGGTGGCCCCGCTGCCCCGGGCCGAGCGGGCCTCGGTCGGCTACCCCGGGATGGTGCGGGACGGGGTGGTGCTGACCACGCCCCACTTCATCACCGTGGCCGGGCCGGGCACGGCGGTCGACCCGGTGCTGGAGGCGGCCTGGCGCCGCTTCGCCCTCGCCGAGGTCCTGTCCCGGGAGCTCGGCCTGCCCACTAAGGTGGCCAACGACGCCGACGTCCAGGGGGCGGCCGTGGTCCAGGGCCGGGGGCTCGAGCTGGTCATCACCCTGGGCACCGGCTTCGGCACCGGCCTGTTCCTCGACGGCCGCCTGCTGCCCCACATGGAGATCGCCCACCAGCCGTTCCGCAAGGGCGAGACCTACGACCAGCAGCTGGGTGAGGCCACCCGCAAGGAGGTGGGCGAGGGCCGGTGGGTCAAGCGGGTCCACAAGGCCATCGCCAACATGCGGGCCCTGTTCGCCTTCGACCACCTCTACATCGGCGGCGGCAACTCCCGGCGCCTGCCCCGGGCCAGCCTGCCCGACGACGTCACCGTGGTCGACAACATGGCCGGCATCCTGGGCGGCATCCGGCTGTGGGACCCGGCCGGCCCCGCCGCTCCCGGTGGCAGCCCGGCCGGCCCTGCCGGCGATCCGGCGGGCTGAGCCGCCTCAGCGGCGCCAGTCGCGCCAGCGCTGCTCGACCTCTTTGAGGTCCTGCTTCCACCCC
>CAXBRB010000131.1:0-7479 GCA_963977795.1 uncultured Acidimicrobiaceae bacterium | reverse complement strand
CCGCACCCGCACCCGGCGGCTGGGGAGGCCCCGCTGGCGGGCCTCCGCCGCCCCCGGCCGGCTGGCCCTACGGCTACTACCCCCCGGCACCGCCGGCCCCCCCGGCCCGGACGTCGAGCCCACGACGGACCTTCGCCGTCCTGGCCGCCGTGGTGGCCGTCCTGGCGCTCGGCCTCGGCGCGGCGGTCGGCCATGCCGCCTGGCCGACCTACACCGCCCCTGCCTCGTCGGCCCTGCCGCCCAGCTCGGGCACGGGCGGCGGCGCCTGGCCCTTCGGACAGGGGAGCGGCTCGGGCGCTACGGGCGGGAAGTCCACCGGGGCCGGGGCGCCCTCGGACATCGCCGGGGTGGCCGCCAAGATCTCGCCGGCCCTGGTCGACATCAACACCAACCTGAGCTACCAGAACGCCCAGGCCGCCGGCACGGGCATCGTCCTGACCGCCGACGGCGAGGTCCTGACCAACAACCACGTGATCGACGGCGCCACCAGCATCAGCGCCACCGACGTGGGCAACGGGCAGACCTACAAGGCCACCGTGGTCGGCTACGACCGCACCGGCGACATCGCCGTCATCCAGCTCATCGGCGCCTCCAAGCTGACCACCGCCCAGATCGCCTCGGCACCGGCCGTGGTGGGCCAGGCCGTGGTGGGGGTGGGCAACGCCGGCGGGACGGGCGGGACGCCCAGCTCGGCGGGCGGCTCGGTCACCGCCCTCGACCAGTCGATCACCGCCAGCGATAGCAACGGCGGCAACTCCGAGCGGCTGTCGGGCCTGATCCAGACCAACTGCGACATCCAGCCCGGTGACTCGGGCGGGGCCCTGGTCAATGTGCAGGGCAAGGTCCTGGGCATGAACACGGCGGCCTCGACGTCGGCGGCGGCCACCGGCGGCCCGGCCCAGTCGTATGCCATCCCGATCGCCAAGGCCCTCGACGAGGCCCGTCAGATCGAAGCCGGCCGGGCCAGCTCCACCATCCACATCGGGGCCACCGGCTTCCTGGGCATCCAGGTCCAGGACCCGGGCGCCCAGTCCTCGGGCACGACCGGAGCCGTGGTGGTGGGCACCCTGCCGAACTCGGCCGGGGCGGCGGCCGGGCTGGTCCAGGGCGACACCATCACCGGCTTCGACGGGAGCCCGGTCAACACCGCCTCGGACCTGACGGCGCTGCTCGAGTCGCACCACCCCGGGGACGTCGTCCGCCTCGAGTGGACCGACGCCGACGGCCAGACCCGCTCGGCCTCGGTCACCCTGGGGACGGGCCCCCCGGCCTGACCGGTCGATCCAGGCGCCTCCCGACCGGCCGGGACCTCCGGGTCCCGGCCGGGGCGCGCCCGGGGCTCAGGCGAGGATCCGTGGCCACCCCTCGCCGGCCGGAGCCACGAAGAGGGTGGTCAGGCGCATGGTGTGGTGGAGCCACACCCCGTCGACCCGCTGGTAGGTGTCGTCCTCCCAGCCGCAGATCCACTGGTGGGAGCCGTCAGGCCGGGTGGCGGGGCTGAGCAGGTTCCACCGGCCGGCGGCCCGGTCGCCGTCGACCGTGATGTGCGGCGAGAGGAAGAGGTGGCGGGAGAAGACCAGGGTGGGCGCAGCCAGGCGCTCGGCGATGGCGGCCCGGCCGGTGACCGCGCCGAGGGTCGGTCCGCCGTCCCACGTCCCGTCCTCGGTGAAGAGGGCGGCGGCCCGGGCGGCGGCGTCGGCCACCACCTCGGGAGCGGCCACTTGGCCCTGGTGGAAGCGGGCGTCGACCAGGTCGCCGTAGCGGGCCTTCAGGTCGTAGATGGCCAGGACCGACTCGGCCCGGTCGAGGCGCGCCCCGAGGTCGGCCACGTCGTCGAGTCGGGCCCGCAGTGCGGCCACCTCGGCGGCCAGCGCTTCGGTCGACGGCGCCGGTCCTCCCGGCTCGGCGGTCATGCCGCGGGCCGGACGGCGGCCGCCCGGGTCAGGTAGCCCCAGGGCTTGGGCATGACCCCGTAGAACTGGTCGGCCTCGACCACGTCGAAGCCGGCACCGGCCAGGAGGGCCACCGGGTCACGGGTCAGGTGGCACCCGTCGGCCAGCCGCCGCTGGAGCGGCTCGAGCCGGCGCTGCCGGCGGGCCACGGCCGGGTCGGGAGCCAGGCCGTGCTCCAAGAGGTGGAACCGGCCGCCCGGTCGGACGATGCGGCGGACCTCGGCCAGGGCGGCCTCGGCGTCGGGCACCGTGCAGAGGGTGAAGGTGCAGAGGGCGGCGTCGCAGCTGGCGTCGTCCAGGGGGACCGATCCGCCGTCCAGGCCGACCTGCTCGACCGGCACCGGCGACGTCTGGCGGCGACGTCCGGCCAGGCGCCAGGCCGTGGCCGAGGGCTCGACGGCCAGGACCCGGGTCACTTCGGCCGGGTAGTGGGGCAGGTTGGAGCCCGAGCCGAAGCCGATCTCCAGGACCGTGCCGGCAAGGCCCGACGTCGTGGCGGCGCGCAGGCCGTCGAGGCTCTTCGAGCCGCAGGCCAGGAGGACCAGCCGGGGGACCACCTGGTCGCGGTAGAAGGGCACCGGTCCAGGCTAGCCACGACCCCGGCGCCCGGGCCGGGCCCTGTGAGACGGCCCCGGCGCCCGGCCGAGGCCCACATCACGGCCCCGGCGCCCGGGCCGGGCAACTGTCATACTCACTGTCAGAACGTCGGCTCCGCGGCAGGACTGCCGTCGACAGGCCGGCCGAGGACAGGGAGGTGCCGGATGCAGGTGGTGATCCTGGGGAGCGGGAGCCCGCTGCCCGACCCGAACCGGGCCGGACCGTCCACCCTGGTCCGCACGTCGGCGGGCGACCTGCTGGTCGATGCCGGCCGGGGGGTGCTGATGCGCATGGCCGGCGCCCTGGCGGGCCCCGGCGGGCTGGCCGCCGTGCTCCTCACCCACCTCCACAGCGACCACATCACCGACCTCAACGACCTCATCACCATGCGGTGGGCCACGTCGTTCGCCCCGTTGCCGCTCACCGTGGTCGGCCCGGCCGGGACGGCCGAGGTGGTGGCCCGGACCGAGGCCATGCTGGCCCACGACGTCGGCTACCGGCTGGCCCACCACGACGACCTGACCTGGGAGCCGGGCACGGTGACCCAGGAGGTGTCCGACGGGGTCGTGCTGGAGCGCGACGGCGTGCGGGTGACCGCCGCCCCCACCGACCACGCCCCGGTCCACCCCACGGTGGCCTTCCGGATCGACGACGCCGGCGGATCGGTGGTGCTGGCCGGGGACACCGTCCCCTGCGAGGGCCTGGACCGCCTGGCCGCCGGGGCCGACGTCCTCGTCCACACCGTGGTCCGGCGGGACCTGATCGAGGCCATCGGCCTGCCCCGGCTGGTCGACGTGCTCGACTACCACTCCGACGTGGCCCAGGCGGCGGCCACGGCGGCCCGGGCCGGCGTGGGCACCCTCGTCCTCACCCACCTGGTCCCCGCTCCGGCTCCCGGGACCGAGCAGGAGTGGATCGACCAGGCCCGTGCGGTCTTCGACGGCGAGGTGGTGGTGGCCCACGACCTGCTGACCATCGAGGTGCCGGCGGCCGGTCGGTAGGCTGCGGCGGGGCGACGACCGGCACGGCACAGGAGACGATGATGGAGCACCACGGTGTCGGCGAGCCCGAGGAGACCGAGCCCGACGTCCGCTTCACCTACGCCAACGAGCGGACCTTCCTGGCCTGGAACCGCACCGCCCTGGCCCTGCTGGCCACCGGGGTGGCCGCCTCGGAGTTCCTGCCCCGCCACCACTTCCCCGGCGGGCCCCGGGCCCTCGGCATCCCGCTGATCGCCCTGGGGGCCCTGGTGGCGGTGACCAGCCTCACCCAGTGGCGGGCCAACGAGCGGGCCATGCGCCGCCAGCTGCCCCTGCCGCCCTCCCGCATGCCGCTGGTCCTGGCCGTGGGCATCGCCGTCATGGCCGTGGTGGCCGCCGTGGTGGTGCTGGTCGGGGCGGCCCGGTAGCCCGGTGGAGGCCGACGCCGCCCCTGGGGCACCGGCCGGCCGGCCGGTCGACGTGACCTGGGACGAAGGCCTGGCTCCCCAGCGCACCGAGCTGGCCTGGGGCCGGACGGGCCTGGCCGTCCTGGTGGCCTCGGCCATCCTGGTCCGCCGGGTCCTGGTCCTCCCGGTCGGTGGCGCCGTCGCCGTCTCCTTGCTCGTGGCGGCCGGAGCAGCCACGTGGCTGGCCGGCATGCGGTGGTCCCGGCGGCTCATGGCCACCGGTGCCCCCCACGGGATCGCCGGGCACCGGGCCTTCGCCCTGGTGGCCGGGGGCACGGTGCTGCTGGCGCTGGCCGGGCTCCTCCTCGGGCTCTTCTTCCCGGCCTGACCCGGCCTGACCCGGCCTGACCCGGCCGGACCCGGCCTGGCCCGGCCTGACCCGGCCTGACCCGGACAGACCGGTCCCGGACCGGCCCGGGACGTTGGACCCTGGTGGCCGGTCGACGCCGAGGGGACCATGGCCCGGGAAGGAGCGGACCATGCGCACGGTGGTGGTCTACGAGTCGCTGACGGGGACGACCCGGGTGGTGGCCGGGGAGCTGGCCCGGGCGGCCTGGGCCCACGGTGAGGTGCTGCTGGTCGCTGTGCACGATGCCGGGCCGGCGTCCCTGGACGGGGCCGACCTGGTCCTGGTGGGCGGGCCCACCCATCCTCGGGGCGCCCGCTGGGCCACCACCAGCCAGCTGGCCCGTGCCCACCTGGGCCAGCGGTTCGGCCCGGCCGTCGACCGCGCCGACGAGTGCCCGGGTCTGCACCGGTGGTTCACCGGCCTCGGGGTGGTCGACGGCATCCCCGCCGCCGCGTTCGACACCCGCCTGGCCGAGGCCTGCGTCGCCACGGGCCGGGCCTCTCTGGGCATCGCCCGCCAGCTCCGTCGGCACGGCTTCGACGAGGTGGCCGCCCCCCGCAGCTTCCTGGTGGACGGGGACGGGCACCTGTGCCCGGAGCAGCGCCGCCGGGCCCAGGAGTGGGCCGCCTCGGTGCTGGGGACCCTGCCGGCGGTCCGGGTCGGCTGACCGGAGCCGACCCGGCCGTCCCCGCGCTCGCCAGGGCGGGCTCAGGCGGCCGAGCGCTCCAGGATGTGGACGCCGCAGGCCGAGCCCAGGCCGATCACGTGGGTCAGGCCGACCCGGGCGCCCTCGATCTGGCGGTCGCCGGCCTCGCCCCGGAGGTGGGTGGCCACCTCCCACAGGTTGGCGATGCCGGTGGCCCCGATGGGGTGGCCCTTGGACTCGAGGCCCCCGGAGACGTTGACGGGCATGGACCCGTCCCGCCAGGTGGCCCCCGAGTTGAAGAAGTCGACGGCCCCGCCCTGCTCGCAGAGCATGAGGTTGTCGTAGTGGACCAGCTCGGCTGTGGCGAAGCAGTCGTGGAGCTCGACCAGGTCGAGGTCGCCCGGCCCGACGCCGGCCTGCTCGTAGGCGGCGGTGGCGGCGTTGCGGGTCAGGGTGTTGACGTCGGGGAGGATCTGGCACGACTCCTGCCAGGGGTCGCTGGTCAGCACCGAGGCGCTGATCTTGACGGCCCGGCGCTGCTGGGCCAGCGAGAGCGTGCGCAGCTTGGCGCCCGACACCACCACGGCGGCGGCCGCCCCGTCGCAGTTGGCCGAGCACATCGGCCGGGTGTTGGGGTAGGCGATCATGATGTCGCCCATGATCTCCTCGAGGGTCATCCGCTTGGAGTAGGCGGCCAGCGGGTTGAGGACGGAGTGGGCGTGGTTCTTCTCGCTGATGCGGGCGAACAGCTCGAAGCTGGTGCCGCCGTAGCGGTGCCCGTACTCCATGCCGATCTGGGCGAAGACACCGGGCATGATCTCGGTGCCGATCCGGCCGTCGACCGGGGCCACCGCCCCGTAGCGGCCCGAGGGGGTGAAGACGCCACCGTCGTCGGGACGGCTCCCCCCGGCCAGGAGGCCGGCCCCGGCCAGCTTCTCCACGCCGAAGGCCAGGCCCATGTCGGCCTCGCCGGCCTTGATGGCCATGAGGGCCACCCGCAGGGCGGTGGCGCCGGTGGCGCAGGCGTTGGTCACGTTGTAGACGGGGACGCCGGTCTGGCCCACCTGCTTCTGGACCTGCTGGCCGATGCCGGCCTGTGCGGCCATGAGGCTCCCGGCCCCGACCACCCCGATGTCCCGCATGGTGACGTCGGCGTCGCACAGCGCTCCCAGCACGGCGTCGCAGGCCAGGTCCACCATGTCCTTGTCCGGGTGCTTGCCGAACTTGGTCATGTGGATCCCCAGGATCCAGAGGTCGTCGCTCGCCATGGTCAGCCTCCTGCGGGCTCGAAGCCGAACCCGATCGCCTCGGTGCCCTCGCTGTCGGTCCCGACCACGGTGGTGGCCAGGCGGACCGCCATCCCCAGCGTCACGTGCTCGGGATCGGGGGGCGTGTTGATGATGTTGGCCCGCACGCTGGTGCCGCCGCAGTCGACCATGCCGGCCACGAACGGCACGGGCACGCCGGGGGCGGCGAAGGACACGATGGTGAAGGCGGCCACCTCGCCCTCGGTGGGGATCTCCACGGTGGCGAACACCGTCCCCCCGCAGGACGCACAGGCGTTGCGCCGGTCGAAGAACCGGGCCCGGCAGCCGGTGCACTCGTGGGCCACCAGGTGGGGGCGGTCGCCCAGCACCAGGTAGTCGACCAGGGGGATCTGCTTCGCCATCTGCCTGCTCCCGTGCGCTCGGCCCGAACGCGGCTCACCGTAGCGGGTGGCGGGGCGGCCCGCCCGTCCGGGCCGATAGCGTCGGCGGTCTGCGCCGCCGCCGGCGGCACGAGAGGAGCCCCGATGGCCGAGCAGGTGATCGAGCAGGTGATCGAGCGCTGGCACACCCACCTGCGGGGCCAGCTCGAGGGCGGCCTCGACGCCCTCCTGGCCGACGACGTCGTCTTCTACTCGCCGGTCGTCTTCACCCCCCAGCGGGGCAAGGCCATCACCAAGCTCTACCTGGAGGCGGCCGCCTCGGCCTTCCCCGGGGAGTCCGACCCCGGGACGTCGGGCGACGCGCCGCCTGAGGAGGGGGAGCGACTCGGGGCGTTCCGGTACACCAAGAAGGTGCTGGACGGCGACACCGCCGTCCTCGAGTTCGAGACGACCATGGAGGGGAAGTACGTCAACGGGATCGACATGATCCGCTGCGACGACGAGGGCCGCATCGTGGAGTTCCGGGTCATGATCCGCCCGCTCCAGGCCGTCGAGGCCGTCCACCGCTCCATGCAGGCCACCCTGGAGCGGATGCAGCAGGCGGGGTGACCGGCCGCCGCATCCTCCGCTGACGCCGCCGCCCACCTCGGCCGTAGACTTCCGGGGTGCCCACGGCCTACATCTATTACGGCCACTCCTCCCTGGCCCTGGTCATCTTCGTGGGACTGATCGTGCTCCGGATGGTCTCGGCCCAGCGCCGCCGGAGCGGCTCCCGGCCACAGCGGCCCCGGCAGGCCCCGCCGGCCCCGGTTTCCGGCTTCACCGCCGGCACCCCTGCGT
>CAXBRB010000130.1:0-7485 GCA_963977795.1 uncultured Acidimicrobiaceae bacterium | reverse complement strand
TTTTTTAATGATACGGCGACCACCGAGATCTACACTCTTTCCCTACACGACGCTCTTCCGATCTAGGGCGGGGACGTCCTCCAGCTCCGAGAGCAGCCAGCGCAGCCGTCGCACCGACGCCTCCGCTCCGGCCAGCACCATCGGGCTCCCGGCGGCGGCGTCACCCGCCAGGTCCGCCACCTCGGCCCGGGGATAGGGGTCCTCGGGCAGCCACGACTCCACCCGGATGCGTCGCACACCGGTGGCGACCACGAGGAGGCGGCCGTCCCCGAGCTCGGCCACGTTGGCGATCCGGGCCACCGTCCCCACATCGGTGCGGAGGTCGCCGCCGCCCACCTCCGACCCCCGGGCGATGAGGACCACCCCGAACTCGAGCCCGCCACCCAGGCAGTCGGCAACCAGCGCCTGATAGCGGGGCTCGAAGACGTGGAGGGGCAGGCACGCCTCCGGAAAGAGCACCGTCCCCAGCGGGAACATGGGCAGCTCGTAGATCACCGTGCGCCCACAGGAACCGGCTGGCCGCCCGGCCGCCGACCGTGCCGGCGTCGGCGCTCCCGCACGGCGATGGCCACGGCGCCCGCCGCCGAGGCCAGGCTGACCACCGCACCCACCACGTCCGAACCCGACCGGCCGTAGGTGAGGGTCACCTCATGGGCCGTGGGCACCACGACCATCAGGTTGGGCGCCACCCGGAAGGGCCCGTCGGCCCCGGTGGCCCGCCAGTTGGGGAAGTAGGAGATGCGGACCTCGACGGGGACCCCCGTGCGGTCGACGTGGAACGAGACGGAGTCCGCCGTCTGGGCCACCCGGCTCACCACCACCGGGGGCTCGGCCACCCGTGGCGGGTCGGCGGCCCCCACCGGCACCCGGTCCCACGAGGCCGGTCCGTCGGCGGCCGGGACCACGCCCCACCGGCTCGGCGCGTCGTACCAGGCCACCGCCGGATCCAGCCAGCTCGACTGGGATGCCCCCACGCCCTGCCACACCACCGGCTGGGCGGCCAGGGGCACCACCAGCTGGGTGTCGGCGATCCGGTAGAGCTTCCACGTGGTCGACAGGGCCTGCCCGTTGTAGCTGGTCGACCACGGTCCCGACTGGGCGACCAGGGTCGCCGCCGGATCGGCCTGGGCGCCCTGCTGGATGGTCGGCGAGGAGGCCAGCAGGTAGCGCACACCGAGCATCTGGAGGTGCCGGATGCCCAGCGCCACGTCGACGCCCCCGTAGGGCAGGCCGACCACGGCGTTCGACGGGGAGACCGAGAGCTCGTTCTGATTGATGAAGTGGAAGGGCGTGGACGACGACGACTCGAAGAGGAGCCCCTCCATCGAGTCGATGCACCCGCCGGTCCAGTAGGGCAGGAGCATCAGCGCCATGGTGGTGCCGAAGCGGTTGAGGGAGGCGTCGTACTCCCACATGGCCCGGCCGCACCCCTCGGTCTGCCCGGCCCGGCGCATCATGTCGACCACCGACCGGTACTCCGGGTAGTCCGGCTTGCGCTCGTAGCCGGCGAAGTTCCACGCCGCCCAGTCGGCCGGGTGGTCGGCGCCGGCGGTGATGCCCACGGCGGCCAGCGACGATGCCGGCAGGACGATCGGGGGGAGCACCACCAGCAGCGCAGCGCCGAGGGCCACCAGAGGGCCGGCAACTGCGCCCGCCGGGGCGTCGCCGGGCACCGGACGACGGAACCGGGTGATGCGCATGCCCGGCGCCCACACCAGCGTCTCGTCGGCGGACAGCCGGTCCTGGACGGCGGCCACCCAGGCAGCCACCTGGCGGCGGCGGGACCAACGGGCGGCGGCCGCCACCACCTCGGCCAGGCCCCAGCCGGCCAGGAGGTAGAGGCAGAGGAACCAGAAGGGGAGGAACCGGACGTTGTAGAGCTTCCCCGGCGGATCGACCATGACCGCCGCCGCCGAGAGCAGGGCCAGGAGGGCCAGGAACAGGGCGAAGCGGCTGCGCCGGACGACCATGCAGGCCAGCGCCACCAGGTCGCAGACCAGCACCCACCGGAAGGAGCCCGGGAAGAGCAGGTGGGGATAGCCGTAGACCTTCGTGTAGCCCATGTTGGTGGTGTAGGCCTGCCCGGTGGCGAAGGGCAGGAGCCACCATGCCGTCAGGCCCAGGCCGAGCACCCCGGCCACCGCCGCCCAGGCCACCCGGCCCAGCCACCGCCGCCGGGCCACTGCGGCGGGGACCCGCCGGCCCAGCAGCCGGACCAGGTCGGCGTCGAGGAGGAGCCACAGGACGGCCCCGGCGCCGGCGAAGAGGGCGGGCAGGAGATGGCAGAGGAGGGTGGCGGCGAACAGCACGGCGGCCAGGGCCCGGTGTCGGCCCGTGCGCAGGCCGGCGGCCACCACGCCCAGGAGGAGTAGGGCGAAGGAGAGGCTCAGGGAGTAGGAGAACTCCCCGGCCAGGGTGGAGAGCAGGTTCCCGCCGTAGATCGAGAACGACGGCTCGAAGAGGAACGGGAGGGTGGCGGCGGCCAGCGCCGCCGGGGCGGGCCGTCGCAGGCCGGCCAGCCGGCCCATGGCGTAGGCGCTCACCGGCAGGGTGAGCGACCCCAGGACGGTCACCCACTTGAAGGCCACCGTGTAGGGAAGGACGGCGTTCAGGCCGACCACGAGGACGCCCGGGAGCGGGAAGTAGAAGGTGTAGAGCGGGAAGCCGTCGTACCAGCTGGGGTCCCACCCGGTCAGGCGCCACCGGGGGAGCAGGGTGTGCTCGAGGACGTGGGGCAGGGCCACATGCCCGCCGGTGTCGCCGCCGGCCGTGGTGGTGGCGGCCATGAGCAGGTCGGGATGGAGCTGGAGGAGGACCACCAGGGTGACCCCGATGACCGCGGCAGCGTCGGCCCAGGTCGGCCAGGTCCTGCGGGCGAGCAGGCGGCGGCCCAGAGGCTCGGGCCGGTGGGCCAGCACCGGGGCCGGTGCGTCGTGCCCGCCCGACGCTGTGCCCGGCTGTGCTCCGGCGTTCGTGCCCGGTGCCGTGTGGGTCCCGGTGTCCACGGTCAGGCCGGCCACCCGTGGGACAGCACCGGGACCACGGCGGTGGCGGCCAGGGCGATCCCGTTGAAGGTGGCGTGGGCGACCATGTTCATGCCCTGGCGGCCGGTGCAATAGGAGACGGCCCCCAAGAGGATGCCGAACAGTGCGAGTCCCAGGAGCTGGAGTGGCTCGTAGTGGGCCAGCCCGAAGGCCAGGCCGCTCAGGACCACGGCAAGGGACGGCCCCACCCAGCGGCCCCAGGTTCCGAACAGCCGGGCCAGGGCCCGGAGCAGCAGGCCCCGGAAGAAGACCTCTTCGACGAAGGGGGCCCCGACCACCGTGCACACCACGATCACGGCGAAGCCCACGCCGTGGGACCCGCCGGTGAGGCGCTGGGCCGGTGCCGAGAACCGCTGGTGGAAGTCGTGCACGTGCGGCGCCACGGGGAGGTAGGCGGCGGCCACCAGGGCCTGGCCGGCCAGCCCGATCGGGATGCCCAGCAGGTCCACGGGCCGGAAGCGGATGCCCAGGTCGTCGGCCATCCGTCCGGTCCCCCGGATCCGGCTGGCCAGGAACGCCGCTCCGAGGAAGCCCCCCCAGAGGCCGAAGAGCGTGGACACGATCAGCCAGGTTGGCGGCCGGGCCAGCGCCGAGAGGGCCGAGAGCTGGTGGAACTGCCCGGCGGCCATGGCGGCGAGGCCCACGGTCACCGCAGCCAGGACCTGGCCGCCCAGGAAGCCGAGGACGGCGAAGAGCAGCCACATCCAGGCCGACGGCCGGTCGGCCGGGGCGCCCCCTGCGGCCAGGATCGAACCCAGCGATTCCCGTCGACGGGACGAGCCGTCTTGCGTCAGGGACGCCCCGTCCTGTGTCGGGGACGCCCCGTCCGCCCCGGCAACGGGCGGTGACGGCTGCGGAGAGGCGACGGTGGAGGCCGGCACGCCGCCGGTCCCGGTCCTCTCTCCCGGCGGGGGCCAGGGCCCATCCGACCGACCTGGCGCTCCCCCGGTCACCCCCACACGATACCGATCACTGTCCGCGGCCACGCAGCGGTCGCCGTCCGGCCGATGCCCGGGGTCCGGCCGATGCCCGGGGTGAGGCACCCGGCGCCTACCATGGATCTGTGACCCCGCCCACCCCTGACAGCCCCAGCGGACCGACCCCGGCGCGCCCCGGCCCCGGCGGCCAGAGCCGGAACCGGCTGATCGTCTACGCCGTGATCCTCGTCGCCGTCCTCGCCGTCATCGTCGTCCCGGGCCTCGTTCACCGGGCCAACACGGTGTCCCTCCCCTACAACACCTTCCTGAACAAGGTCCAGGACAAGCAGGTGGCCGACGCCACGGTGGACCAGACCTCCGGCGTCATCACGGGGACCCTCAAGGACGGGACCCGCTACTCGTCCCGGGGCCCGGTCGTCGTGACCGACTCGGAGCTGGCCGCCCTCAAGCCCCTGGGGTCGGACCTCCACCTGGTGACCACCACGCCCAACCCGCTGATCTCCCTCATCTGGTACGTGGTGCCCTTCGCCCTGATCCTGGCCGTGTTCTTCTTCATCAGCCGGCGCGCCCAGGGCCAGATGGGGTCGATCATGTCCATCGGCCGCTCCAAGGCCAAGCTCTACACGACCGAGCGCCCCTCCACGACCTTCGACGACGTCGCCGGCTACGACGGGGTCAAGCTGGAGATCAGCGAGGTGGTCGACTTCCTCAAGACGCCCGCCCGGTTCAAGGAGATCGGCGCCCGCATCCCCAAGGGCATCCTCCTGGTCGGCCCTCCGGGGACCGGCAAGACCCTGCTGGCCCGGGCCGTGGCCGGGGAGGCGGGCGTGCCCTTCCTCTCGGTCAGCGGGTCGGACTTCATGGAGATGTTCGTGGGCGTCGGCGCCTCCCGGGTGCGGGACCTGTTCGCCACCGCCCGCAAGCAGGCCCCGGCCATCGTCTTCATCGACGAGATCGACTCGATCGGCCGCAAGCGCGGCGCCGGCCTCGGCGGCGGGCACGACGAGCGGGAGCAGACGCTGAACCAGATGCTCTCCGAGATGGACGGGTTCGATCCGACCGAGGGCGTCGTGGTGATGGCCGCCACCAACCGCCCCGACATCCTCGACGCCGCCATCCTGCGACCGGGCCGCTTCGACCGCCAGATCGTGGTCCCCCTCCCCGACCTCGACGAGCGCCTGCCCATCCTCCAGGTCCACTGCAAGGACAAGCGCGTCGACCCGACCGTCGACCTCGGCAAGGTGGCCCGGGGCACCCCGGGCATGAGCGGCGCCGACCTGGCCAACCTGGTGAACGAAGCGGCCCTGCACGCCGTCCGCCGCGGCTCGGCGGTCATCCAGAACGAGGACTTCGAGGCCTCCCGGGACCGCGTCCTCATGGGCCAGCGCCGCGAGAGCCTCGTGCTCTCCAACGCCGAGAAGGAGCGGGTGGCCTTCCACGAGGGCGGCCACGCCGTGCTGGCCTACGTGCTGGCCGACGCCGATCCGGTGCACAAGGTGACCATCCTGCCGACGGGCATGGCGCTCGGGGTCACCATGCAGCTCCCCATGGAGGAGCGCCACATCCACCCGCGCCAGCACATCGAGGACAGCCTGGCCGTGCGCATGGGCGGGCGGGCCGCCGAGCTCCTGGTCTACGGGGACCTGTCCACCGGGGCCAGCAACGACCTGGTCGGCAACACCGAGCTGGCCCGGAAGATGGTCCGCGAGTGGGGCATGAGCGACAAGATCGGCCCCATGGCCTGGGGCTCCCAGGGCCAGGTGTTCCTGGGCGAGGACCTGATGCACACCCGGGACTACTCCGAGCACACCAGCCAGGTCATCGACGACGAGGTCGAGCAGATCCTCCGGGCCCAGGAGCAGCGGGCGCTCGAGATCCTGGCCCGCCACCGTGGCGGACTCGACGCCGTCGCCCGGGCGCTCCTCGACGAGGAGACCATCGACGGGGAGACCGTGGGCCGCCTGGTCGACCAGGCCTACGGGCGGCCGGTGCACGCCCCCGGGGTGAAGTCGGTCCCCCCGATCTTCGTGGCCAGCCAGCACGGCCCGACCGGCACCGAGGACGCCGACGGGCCGCCGGCCGACCCCACGGCACCGGCACCGGGACCGGCCCCGGTGCCGGCGGCAGACGGAAGCTCGACGGCCGGGACCGTCTCCCCGGCGTCCGGCATGGCACCACCGGCGGCGCCGCCGCCGGCTCCCGCTCCGTGGACCGGCCAGCAGCGCCCCTGGCCCCCACCCCAGCCCCAGCCGCCCGCCTCGAGCTGAGCAGGTCGGCGCGAGCGTCGGTCAGCCGATCAGCGGGACGCCGTTGGTGAAGGCGATGCCCGGGGCGCCGGTGGGGCCGAGGTCGCCCTCCACCACCACCGGGACGTCGGAGGACACCACGAAGGGCCGCAGCCCGGTCAGCTGTGACGGGCCCAGGACGGCCAACGAGCCGGGGGCGACACGGAGGCGGGCCACGGGTGCGCCGCCGGCCAGCGGCTCGACGACGACATCGGCCGGCGACGCACCGGGATCGGCCACGGCCAGCGAGGCCATCGTGGCACCCCCCACGATCGGGTTCCCGGGTCGGCCCGGTGCCACCACCAGCCACGTCTTCGCCGTCGTCGACCCTGCCGTCCCGGCACCGGCGCGCGGCGCCGGGGCGCCCGGCGGAGCGGCCACCGACCGGCCGACGACCACCGGGACCGACGATCGGACCGTGACCGCATAGGGCACACCCAGCGGCCAGCCGGGGATGGCCGAGAGACGGAGGAGCGAGACGCTCCGTCCCGCCACCGTGACCGTGCGGGGCACGACGGTGGCCGAGGGCAGCCCGGCCGACACGGTCACCGTGGCCGACGTGGTGGCAGGATCGGCCAGGACCAGGTCGACGGCCCCCCCGGCCACGGCGGTGGTCTCTCCGAAGCGCCAGATCGTGGACGGCGCCGGCACCCCGGCCAGCAGGGACAGCCCGGCCCCGTCAGGCCCATTCGGTCGGTGGAGCACCGTGGCCACCAGCGCCCCCGAGGTGGCCTGCACCAGGGTGGCCACGGCGGCCTGCTGCTGGACGTAGTCGTTCAGCGACTCCACCACCAGCTGGCCCGGGCCCACGGTGATCCCCTGGTAGGCCTGGGGGACGAGGACGGCCCCACCGGTGGTGAGGAAGGTCACGTCGACCACGGCCGGTGCCGCCGTCGGGTTGAACAGCGAGAGGTCGAGCCGGCCGTCGGTGGTGCCACCGCCGGGGATGTCCCACTGGGAGGCCACCTGGGACGGGCACGGGGCCGCCGACCAGCCGGCCGCACCGCCGACCACCGCTGTGGCCGTCACACCGCCGCCGGCGAAGGCGAACGATGCCGCCGTGGCCCCGGCGGGCAGGCCCTGCGCTGGGATCACCGAGGTCTGGCCCCGGGCAGGCACCACCACGTTGCGCCGGACCGGCGGTCCGCCGTCGGCCCGCACCGTGGTCATCACGCCGTGGACCTCGGTGTCGGCCGTGCTGGTCAGGAGGACCACGCC
>CAXBRB010000129.1:0-7502 GCA_963977795.1 uncultured Acidimicrobiaceae bacterium | reverse complement strand
CCGCCAGATCTATCTCCAGCGCCTCCACGTCTTGGAAGACAACGTGGCCTCCCAGATCGAGCGGAGGTCGACCGAGGACGTCGGCGGATGGGACGTCGCCCTGGTGGAGGAGGCCCTCGATGCCGTCTTCGGGCCGATCGATCCCGCCCGGACCGACCGCCAGCGGGACGGCGCCCGGACCGCCCTCACGGGGAACCTCACCGTGCTGGCCGGCGGCCCCGGGACCGGGAAGACCCACACCATCGCCCGGATCCTGGCTGCCGGGCAGCAGATCGCCGACCGCCTCGGACGCCACTGGGACGTGGCCCTCACGGCGCCGACCGGCAAGGCGGCGGCCCGCATGACCGAGGCGCTGCAGCTCGCCGTGGAACGGGCGCACAACGACGGGGTCCTGGACGACGACGCCGCCCGTCGCCTGGCGGACCGGTCGGCCACGACCATCCACCAGCTCCTCAAGGCAATGCCCAACCGGGGGTTCCGGAAGAACGCCGACGACCCGCTCCCGCACGACCTGGTGATCGTGGACGAGACGTCGATGGTCTCCCTGCCGACGATGGCCGCCCTCCTCGAGGCCGTGCGACCGGATGCTTCCATCGTCCTGGTGGGCGACCCGGACCAGCTGGCCAGCATCGAGGCGGGCACCGTCATGAGCGACCTGGTCGGTCCGGTCGGCAGCCGTGACGAGGACGCTGCGTCCGTCCCGCTCTTCGATCGAGTGGTCCTCCTGGATCGCTCGCACCGGTTCGACGAGGACTCGGCCATCGCCGAGCTGGCCGGAGCCATCCGCACCGGCGACACCGAGCGGGCCATCGACGTGCTCGATGGCCCGTCCCCGGCCGTCGAGTGGATCCGCGACAGCGACGACGACCGGATCGCTGCGCTGACCGACAGCGTCGTGTCGTCTGCGGCGACCACCATCGCCGCCGCCAGGGCCGGGGAGACCGATGCCGGACTGGACGCCATGCAGGAGATCAAGGTCCTCGCCGCCACTCGTCACCTCCCCCTCGGCGTCTACGACTGGACCGAGCGCATCGAGCGCCTCCTCGACGCCGGCATTCCCGACCTGCGGACGTCGAGCCGCTGGTATGTGGGCCGACCGATCCTGGTGACCCGGAACGACCACCCCAACGACCTCCACAACGGAGACACCGGCCTGGTCGTGCGCGACGGCGACACGGTGTCCGTCTTCTTCCGGGACGGAGCGAAGGTGCGATCGGTCCCTCCGGTCAAGCTGGACCTGGTCGAGACCTGGTGGGCCATGACGATCCACAAGAGCCAGGGCTCGGAGTTCCCCCATGTCGTGGTGTCCCTGCCGCCGGCCACCTCCCCGATCCTCACCCGGGAGCTCCTCTACACCGGCGTGACCCGGGGCAAGGATCGGGTCACCGTGGTGGGCAGCGAGGAGGCCCTCCGGGCCGCCATCGCCCGGCCGGTCGCCCGGGCGTCAGGCTTGCGGGACCGGCTCTGGCCGACCTGAGCCCGCATCCGGCTGCGACCATCGCCTACTCCGAACCTGCGAGGTGCCACGATGTGCGGCGAACGGGTGCGCCGGGGCACCCCGTCGAGAGGAGACTGCATGGGCCACCTCATCGCCACCACGTACCAGACCTCGAGCAGCGGAGGATTGGGGGTCTTCCTGTTCCTCATCCTCTTCTACGTCCTCTTCACCCTGCCGGTCTGGGGCACCTACCAGAAGGCGTCTCCCCAGGGTGACCCTGCCTGGTCCGCCTTCGTCCCGATCTACAACTTCATCGTCCTGCTCCGGATCGCCGGGCGGCCCAAGACGTGGGCGTGGTTCCTGCTGCTCAACCTCGTCCCCTACGTGGGCAGCATCGCCTTCCTCGTCATCTCGATCATGGTCCTGAACGACGTCTCGAAGAGCTTCGGGAAGAGCAGCGGGTTCACCGTGGGCCTCGTCCTGCTCCCGGTGATCTTCTGGTTCATCCTCTGGCTGGGCAAGGCCACCTACCTCGGCCCCAAGGGCCCGGCCGCCGCCGCTGCGGGCTACGGTGCCGCCCCGGCCTACCCACCCGCCGGTGGCTACCCACCGCCACCTCCCGGTTCCGGCTATCCGCCGCCTCCGCCTCCTCCCCCTCCAGCCGGTGGCGGGTATCCGCCGCCTCCGCCGGCTCAGGCACCTCCTCCGCCGCCACCGCCGCCACCCCCTCCGGCTCAGGCACCGCCGCCACCGCCGCCACCGCCGGCCCAGTAGCTTCAGGCGCCGCCCGGGTCCGTCCCCCTCAGGAGGGGATGAGCCCGGGCGGTGCCGCGTCCAGCATCGCCAGGATGGCCTCGGCCAGCGCCCGGGCCGAGGCCGGATCGAGCTCGACGGCCACCCGGGCAGCCGGGCCCCTTCCGGGGTTGCGCAGGTCGACGTTGAGGGTGTGGTCGGCCGGTGCGTGGACCGGGTGGTCGAGGTAGACCGACGCATCGGTCACCGGGAACCAGCCCTCGGCCCCCTTCCCGCTCCCCTGCAGGGTGAGCGTGGTCGTCTGGTAGGTGCACATCGCAGGCATCTCCTCGGGAGTCGGTTGGTGCGAGAGGTGGTGGATGTCAGGCTGCCAGGTGGCGGCCGAAGAACTCGAAGATGAGGCGCCATCCCTCGGTGGCAGCCTCGGCCCGGTAGCTCGGCCGGTCCACGTTGAAGAAGGCGTGGCCGGCGCCCTCGAAGGTGTGGAACTCGTGCTCCCGGCCCGCTTCCGACAACAGCCCGTCGAGCTCGGCCATCTCCTCGGGCGACGGGTACTGGTCCTCGGCCCCGAACAGACCGAGCAGCGGGCACCGGAGTTCGGGCACAAGGTGACGCAGGGGCCCGATGGTCAGCGGGTAGCCGTCGGGCAGGTCGGCCAGCACGAAGGCGCCGTAGCAGTCCACCGCAGCATCCAGATCGACCGTGCACGCGGCCAGGAAGGACTGACGGCCCCCCGAGCAGTAGCCGATCGATCCGACCTTCCCGTTCGCTCCCGGCAGCGCCCGGAGGCGGGCGGCCGCACCGGCCACGTCGCCGATGAGGCGCTCGTCGGGCACCCCGCCCTGGGCCCGGACCAGGGCTGCGGCATCGTCGGGACTCGCCCCCGGCGCCTCCCGGGAGTACAGGTTGGGGCACAGGGCCTGGTAGCCGTGGGCGGCGAAGGTCCGGGTGATCTCCTTGGTGGCCGCATCCCACCCGGGCAGATGGTGGATGACGATCACGCCGCCGGCCGGGGTGCCGTCCAGCGGCTGGGCCAGATAGGCCTCGATCCGGTCGCCGCCGTGGCCGACCATCTCGATGGTCTCGGCCCGCAGGTCTCCCATGGTCATCGCACACCCTTCCCGGCGCCGACGCCGGTCGGGTCGGACGCACCAGGTGCACGGTAGACGGCGGCGGACGAGGGGGCCACGCCCCGGCAGGCTCCCACCGCGGCGGTGGAGGCCCGCCTACCGTAGTGCCATGCCTGCACCACAGCCTCCGGCTGGCACCGCCCGGCGCGCCGTGGCCCCCGGATCGGCCCTCCTGGTCGGCGCCCTCGTCCTCCTCCCCGGCTGCGGGAGCTCGGGCCTGCTCGGTCCGAGCGCCTCGTCCTCCCCCACCACCACCCCGTCGGCCTCGGGCCCCACCACCACCGTGCCCATCAACGGCGAGGTCGCCGTGGCCTTCCCGGTGGTGGGATGCGATGACCCGGCCAACGGGGTCACCGCGCCGACCTTCGCCACCGGATGGAAGCCGACGGTGCTGGTGGCCCCCATCCCGACGTCGCTGGTGGGCAAGGTCACCTTCTACTCGGACGGCATCCACACCGTCCTCGGGCCCAAGGGGTGGACGTGCTCGGTGGTCGCCCCGGGCCCGCCCGGCGCTGCCGCCCAGGCGGGAGCGGCCGACGGCACCGGCAGCACCACCACCACCGCTCCGGGTTCGGGACCGGTGGGGCAGAACGCCGCCATGACCGTGCGCGGCGGCACCACGCTGGCCGTCTACCCGTCGAGCGACCCCGTCCCGCCGACCCAGGGTCCGCCGGCCCCCGGCACCGACGGGGTCTTCGCCACCTTCGCCACCACGGCGGGCAACGCCGGTATCTCGCTGATCTGCCCGTACGTGACCCTTCCCGGGTGGCAGAGCCAGTCCGCGGGCTGCGCGACCACCAAGCCGGCCGGCGAGGTGACCAGCCAGCCGACCCCGGACATCACCGCGGTGACCGATCCCCGGGACGTCGTGGGAGGGCTCGCCGGCTCTGGCGGCCAGTTCGCCGTCACCGGCGTGGTCATCGTCCCCCAGGACGCCCAGGCCCTCCAGTACGGGAACACCATCCGGGTGGCCGCCGAGTCCTGCGCCCTGTCCGATGCCTCGATCTGCCCGACCGTGCTCTCGGACTTCCAGGTGCGGGAGTTCCCCGTCCCGACCGCCGCCGGCGCCTGAGCGCCCACCGGTCGCTTCCCACCGGCCGCTTCCCACCGGCCGCGCCCGAGGGCGGACGCGCCGGAGGGGCGCCCCACCGGGGAGCGCCCCTCCGTGCTCAATCCATCCGCCCAGGCCAGTCAGGCCGGTCAGGCCGGTCAGGCCAGCAGCGGCACCACGATCTGGTTGGCGTGCGCCCCCGAGATGACGTAGTCCGAGTCGCCCGAGTAGTTGACCTGGACCGAGTACGTCGTCGCCGGCGGCGTGCTGTTGGTCAGGGTGCCCGGGGGCAGGAAGCAGGTGACCGAGCCCTCGACCTGGCCGGGGTCGATCGGGAGCGAGACGGTGTTCCCGTCGGCACACGACACCGGACCGTTGGGCCCGGTGATGGCGAAGGTGACCGTGCCCGTGGGCGGGCCCACCAGGGTGGAGCCGGCGCCGCCGGAGGGGACCGCCACCGTGGCCGTGATGGCCACGGCATCCCCGTCGTAGCTGGAGAAGCCCCCCGACTCGGTGAGGATCAGCTGGGTGGGCGCCTTCACCACGTTGAACGACTTCGACCGGGCCGTGCTGCCGTAGAAGTTCTGGTCGCCCGAGTAGATCGCCGAGTAGGTGTACACCCCGGGGTACTCGCCTCCACCGATCAGGAAGGTCGCCGTGCCGGTGCCGTCGACCGAGGACGCCCCGCCCTGACAGCCGTTGAAGCCGTTGGAGTTCGCCCCGCACACCAGGAAGTTGACGAAGCCGCTGAGCGTGCTGGTCCCGACGTAGCCGGCCGTCGGCGCCACCACGGCGGTGACGGTGAACGTCTGGCCCGCCTTGATGTTCTTGGTGATCGAGGTCGTCGTGGTGGTCGAGGCCATCATCGAGTTCTCGAAGATGGTGGTCGACGACGCCGCGTACTGGGTCGACGAGAGGGTCGCCGTGATCTTGAAGTAGATGCTCGACGGGAGCCCCGCGGCGATGGTGCAGGTCGCCTGGCCGGCCACCAGGGCGAAGGTGTTGACACCCCCGTCGCACTTCACCGAGCTGCTCGAGCCCGGCGGGGTGATGGAGAAGGTCAGGTTGCCGGACGGCGTCCCCGTGCCGCCGTCGGTCCCGTTCGTCGCCACCGTCGCCGTGAAGGAGACCGCGACCGCCTGGGGCACGGTGCAGAGCGAGCCGCTGCAGGTGTTCGGGTTGGGCACCAGGCTCACCGTGGCCGACGCCGGCTTCACCAGCTGCTTGACAGCACCGGCGCTGGTGAGGAACTCGCTGTCCCCGGTGTAGGTGGCCGTGACCGGGTAGCCGGTGCTCAGCGCCACCAGACCGGCGGCGATGCTGCACTGGGCCAGCCCGCCGGAGACGGCGATGGTGTTGGTCCCGCCGTCGCAGGTGACACCGGTGAAGGTCACCGATCCGGTCGGGCTCCCGGTGGCCGGAGCGATCGGGGCCAGGGCGGCAGTGAGGGTCACCGGCTCGCCGGTGACCGCCGGCGCCGCCGACGAGGTGACCGTGGTGGTGGTCCGACCCTGCTTGACCGCCTGGATCTTGGTCGCCGTGCCCGGCTTGTAGTTGGTGTCCACCGTGTCGGTGTAGGTCACCGTCACGGTGTAGGGGGCCGACGCCACGCGCAGCCCGCCCGAGACCACGCAGGCCCCGACGCCGCTGGTCATGGCGATGTCGTTCGACCCGCCGTCACAGGTCACCGTCGAGGCGTCCGTCCCGGTGATGGCGAAGCTCATCTGCCCCACCGGGGTGCCGTGGCCGATGGAGACGGCCTTGCCGGTGAAGGTCACCGACTGCCCGGTGAAGGCCGTGAGCGACGTCGTCGTCAGGGTCACCGTGGTGTTGTAGGGCGGGAGCGTGATGGCTCCGGCCGGGACAGCGACGGCCGCCAGCAGGAGGGCCGTGGCGGCCGCTCCGACGAGGACCATGCCGACGCGGCGGCTGGTCCGGTGCTCGTTCCTGTGCTCCATCGTGCTCACGCTCCCACGGTGGCCGCCCCGGTGGCCGAGCCACCGGGTGCGCCGAACTTGATGGCCTTGAGGCCGCCTCCACTGCACTGGCCGGACAGCTGGAACCCGGTGAAGTTGGCCGAGATCCCGGTGAACCGGACCGTCTCACCGGCGAACGATCCCGACGGCAGCACCGTCGGCAGGTACACCGACACGACGTTGGTCGTCGGGTTGTAGAACACCAGCGCCCGGGTCACGTTCGCCGTCGAGCCCAGCGCCGGCCCGCCCGAGGCCTTCCACCGGACCGATCCGGTCAGGGCCGGGAGCGTGGCGCCGCCCAGGACGGCCCCGCAGTTGTTGTCGGTGGGAGCGGCCGCCGATGCCACCAGGGAGCCCTGGAGGAGCGTCGCCCCGCCAGCGCTGGCTCCCGTGCCGGCGCAGCCCGAGAACTTGACCTTGAGGGTCACTGTCGTCGGGGTGCCGCCACCGTTGACCAACGGGGACGAGAACAGGACCGCCCCGGAGGCCGCGCACGTGAGCGCCCCCGAGAACGGGATCGGCGGCTTGCCGGATGCGGAAGCCGGACCGACGCCCGGCACCACCGCCATGGCGAGGGTGGCTGCTGCCGCCCCCACTCCTGCTACGAACCGCTTTCGCATGAGCGCCACTCCCTACTCCCGGAACCAGCCGAGAACCGATGGGGCGCTGCACCGCCGCAGTGCCCCTTCTGCAACTCTGGCAGCGTAGCCGTACCAGCCGGAGTGCGTCCGGGATTCCCCCGTCCACCGGGAGATGCGCACGCAGGGTGGCCGGCCCGTCGCTCGATGCCACGTCTCGTGGCAACCAGATGGCAACGGGTCAGGGGCTCGGGAGTCCGGAGGCGGATCGGAAGGGCGACCCGCCACCCTCTACCAGAGGGCGTTCCAGTCGCCCGTGGTGAGCCGGCCCAGCGGAGGATCGACCGGCCGGTCGACGACGACGGCCTCGGTGGCCACCCAGGTCGCCTTGTCGAGGCCGGCCTGGCGCCACCCGCCGAGCGCCGTCGACGTCCAGTCGCGGCTGCGGACCCCGCCCTCGGAGTAGCAGGGCCGCACCAGGAGGCGGTCGGCCCCGCCGGCGACGACCACGCACGGGCGGTCCTTCCCTTCCAGGTCCGGGTGGTCGGGATCCGGGCCGCCAAAGGGCACCCAGGC
>CAXBRB010000128.1:0-7518 GCA_963977795.1 uncultured Acidimicrobiaceae bacterium | reverse complement strand
GGCGGGCCGGGTTCGTCGAGGCCGGCCGGTTCGAGCTCCACGCCGGCACCACCTCGCTGCTCATGCAGTGGGACGCGCCCGGTGCCGCCGATGACGCGGACGGTGCCCCTGGCGCCGCTGCTGACGTGGACGGTGCCTCGGGTGCCGCCGATGACGTGGACGGTGCCTCTGGCGCCGCTGCTGACGCGGACGGTGCCCCTGGCGCCGCTGCTGACGCGGACGGTGCCCGGTGACCCTCGTCGTCCTGGCCGTGGCCGCCTTCGCCGTGACCGCCGCCCTGACCCCCGTGGCCATCGCCGTGGCCACCCGGACCGGGATCATGGACCGCCCTGGTGACCTGAAGGAGCAGACCCGCCCGGTCCCCTACCTCGGCGGCGTGGCCGTGCTGGCCGGCCTCCTGGTCGGCGTGGTGACCGGCCGCCCGTCGGTGGCCGTCCCGCTGGCGGCAGCGTGCGCCCTCGGGGTGGCCGATGACCGCTTCGACCTCCCGCCGGCCGTCCGGGTGGCCGGCGAGGTCGTGGTCGGCGTGGCCGTGGTGGTGACCTGCCCGGTCCACCTGCCCGGGGTGCTCGGCGCACTGGCCCTGGTGGCCGTCACGCTGCTGCTGGTCAACGGGGTCAACCTGATGGACGGGCTGGACATGCTGGCCGGCGGGACCGTGGCCGTGGCCGGCGTCGGGTTCGCCGCCGTCCTGGTGGGCTCCGGACGCCAGAGCGCGGTGGCCCTGGCCGCCGCCCTGGTCGGCTTCCTGCTCTACAACCGACCCCCGGCCCGCATCTACCTCGGCGACGGCGGGGCCTACCTGCTGGGCACCGCCCTGGCCGTCCTGCTGGCCGCGGCATGGGCCCCCGGCGCCACCACACCGGTGGGCATCGCCGCCCTCGCCCTGGTGGCCCTGCCCGCCGCCGAGGTGGCCTTCGCCGTGGTGCGGCGCCTGCGGGGCCGCACGTCGCTGGCCCAGGGCGACCGACGTCACCCCTACGACCTGCTGGTCGCCCGAGGGTGGCCCCGGCCGTCGGCCTCGGCCGCCTACATCGCCGCCGAGGCGCTGGCTGCCCTGGCCGCCGTGGTGGCTGTCCGTGTGGGCTCGGTCCCGGTGGCGGTGGCCGTGGACCTCGTCACCGCCCTGGCCCTGGTGGCCGCCGCCGGCGCCGTCGGCGCCCTCTCCCCCGAGCCGCCCGCGCCCGACGGGCAGGAGGTCGAACCGTGAGCCGCATCTACCTGTCCCCGCCGGAGGTCGGCCCTGAGGAGCGGCGGATGCTCCTCGAGGCGTTCGACTCCAACTGGATCGCCCCGCTCGGCCCCGACGTCGACGCCTTCGAGGCCGAGCTGGCTGCCCGGGTGGCCATGCCGCACGCCGTGGCCCTCTCGAGCGGCACGGCCGCCCTCCACCTCGCCCTGCTGCTGGCCGGGGTGGGGGCCGGCGACGAGGTGCTGGTCCCCTCGTTCACCTTCATCGCCACGGCCAACGCCGCCACCTACGTGGGGGCGGTTCCGGTCTTCATCGACTGCGCAGCCGACACCTGGACCGTCGACCCCGGCCTGGTGGCCGAGGAGCTGGAGCGGCGGGCGGCAGCCGGGTGCCTGCCCGCCGCCCTGGTCACCGTGGACCTCTACGGCCAGTCCTGCGACTACGACGCCCTGACCGAGGCGTGCGACCGCTTCGGCGTCCCCATCATCGAGGACGCCGCCGAGGCCCTCGGGACCACCTACCGCGGGGTGCCGTGCGGCGCCTTCGGGCGCATGGCCGCCTTCTCCTTCAACGGCAACAAGATCATCACCACCAGTGGGGGCGGCATGCTGGTCACCCCCTCGGCCGAGGAGGCGGCCCGGGCCCGCTACCTGGCCACCCAGGCCCGCGAGCCCTTCCCCCACTACGAGCACACCACCGTCGGCTTCAACTATCGGCTGTCCAACCTGCTGGCCGCCCTGGGCCGGGCCCAGCTGGCCGGGCTCGACCACCGGATCACCCGACGGCGGCGCATCCAGGAGCGCTACCGGGCCGCCCTGGGCGGGATCGAGGGGGTCACCTTCATGCCCATCGCCCCCTACGGCGAGCCCAACTGGTGGCTGACCTGCCTGACCGTCGATCCTGCGGCCTTCGGTGCAGACCGGGAGGAGATCCGTCTGGCGCTCGAGGCCGCCGACATCGAGTCCCGGCCGACGTGGAAGCCGCTCCACCTCCAGCCCGTGTTCCGCGACCACCCGACCGTCGGCGGGTCGGTGTGCGCCGACATCTTCGCCACCGGGCTGTGCCTGCCCACCGGCTCGGCCCTGTCCGAGACCGACCAGGACCGGGTCATCGAGCTGGTGCTGGAGTGCCGCAGGGCCTGAGCGCCCTGCTGCCAGGACTCGGCGCCCCGGTGAGGCGCCTGGACGCCCTGCCGCCGGGTTCGGCCCGGACGGCGTCCGGCCTCACGCCGTGGAGCGCTCCTCGAGGGTGGCCACCGGGAACTGGGTGCCGAGCCGACCCCGGGCGCCGTCGGCCAGGCCCTGGGCCATGGCCCGGACCCGGGCAAGGCGTCCCTCGGGCTCCCGGAGGACGGCCCGGCCGAACAGCTTGACCACGTTGCGGGGGTAGTAGCCGACCTTCTTCTTCACGTACAGGTGCACGTACAGCATGTTCCGGGCCTCGTAGTAGTACTTCCACACCGGTACCGAGCCGCCCTGGCGGATGGCGTCGTGGCGCACGATGGCGTCGGCCACCACCCGCAGCGGATAGCCGGCCTGGGGGATGCGCCACTGGAGGTACTCGGTGTCCTCGGCCCACCAGAAGAGCTCGGCCATGGGCAGGCCCACCTGCTCGACGATCTCCCGGGCGACCAGGAAGGCGCACCAGGACGGCCACGCGCCGAAGGTCCCGTCCGGCTGGTAGCTGACCGGGAAGACGAAGGCGGCAGCCGGGTCCTTGGCCGCCACCACCCACAGCCGCTCCAGGCACTCGGGGTCGGGCCGCATGTCGTCGTCGATGACCCAGGCGTGCCGGTAGGGCGTGGCCAGGAAGTGCTCGAGGGCGATGGCGTAGCCACCGGCCGGGCCGCCGTTGACCTCGGAGCGGACCAGCGTGACGGGCGGGATGCCCTCGGGGAGGTCAGCCAGGTGGACCGGGGTCTGGGAGGCGTTGTCCACCACCAGGATGGCCTGGGGCGGGGTGGTCTGGGCGGCGATCGACCGCAGGCAGCGGTCCAGGGAGACCGGGGCGTTGTGGGTGAGCACCACGGCCATGACCGACAGGGCGGGATCTGGCGTCGGCCCGTCCCCCGGGGTCGAGGTCCCGCTCATGGGCGTCCGGACCCTCCCCCGGTCATGGCCGGTGGGCCAGCACGAACCACCCCGACTCGTCCCGCGCCGCGTCGACGACGAGTCCGGTGTCGTCGAACCACTTCTGCAGGTCCCGCCAGATGTACCGGTACTCCACCGGGGCGCTGAGCCGGTCGAACGTGTCGAGCACGAGGCCGCGGAAGGGCATGTTCCGGTAGGCGTCCATGGGAAGGCCCGACAGCGTGCCGATCCGGTTCTTCTCCCCCCAGGCGCCCGGCAGCACCACCGTCACCCACAAGAGGGCGGCGATCGGGGTGCACAGGGCCTTCAGGACGGGGTGGGACAGCCGGGTGGTGATCCGCCGCAGGGCGGTGGCCAGCGTCAGGGCCACCGAGCGGACGCCCAGCTTCTCGGGCCGGCTGTAGAGGTAGAGGAGGATCTGGCCCTTCGGGGCCAGCAGTCGGAGCAGGTCGGTGAACCCGGCGAAGGGGTCGTCGAGGTGGTGGAGCACGCCCAGGCTGGAGATGAAGTCGAAGCTCTCGGGGGCGAAGGGGGCGTCCCGCAGGTCGGAGCGGACCACGACCACGCCCGGGAACCCGGCCAGGTTCCGGGCCGCCGCCTCGGCGGCCGTCGAGCCATCCAGCGCCACCTCCGCAGCCAGGTGGGGCGCCAGGAACCGGGTGTAGCGGCCCTTGCCGCAGCCGGCGTCGAGGCCGACCTTGCCCGCCAGCCCGGCCAGGTCGACGTCGCGGAAGTAGACCTTGGCGAAGCCCTCGTCCTCACCCCGGACGTCCTCGAAGGTGTTCCACTCGTAGCCGAAGCTGGCGAAGGTCCGCTCGGTGGACCCGGAGCGGGCCACCGGGGCCGAGAGGTCGAGCACGCCGTTGCGGCGCAGGAACCGGTGGCCCTCGGCGCACACCACACCGGGAGCCTCCGCCAGGTCAGACATGGTCCCGCCACAGGACGGGCACCGCAGCCGCTCCAGGATGGTGGGCACCACGCCGGACGTCGATGGGCCGCCGTCCGGGGTCGGCCCGTCCTGCGGCGGAGCGTTCTCGGCCATGGGACGCACCCTATCGCTACAGGTGGTGCAGATCGGGGCAGAACAGGTGCGGGCGCCGGTCATCGGGTGCAGGGTGGTGCCCGACCACCGGCCCGGCCCAGCAGGCGCCCAACCCGGGGGCCGGGTCCCTACGACGCCCGGCCCGGGGGCCGGGTCATGGTCCAGAGGCCGACATCGACATCGGGCACCAGGGCCGTCAGCCGGTCGACCTCGTCGGCAAAGAGCTCTCGCAGGCGTCCGAGCACCTCGGGGGCCACCGGCCACTGCTCGGCCGCCGGCGCCGGGGCCGGGCCGGACAGTCCGGTGCGGGCCGCCGGATCGAGCCCGCAGAAGGCATCGGTGCGGGCCAGCTGACCGAGCGGGTCAGCGGCGCACCGCTCGGCCTGGAGCACCAGCAGCCGCTCCGGCGGCAGGACCGAGGTCATGCGGGCCAGGTGCTCGGAGGCGTACCCCCGGTCGACGGCGTCCGACAGCCACGTCCCCGGGTGGGGCGGCCGCAGCTCGGCGGTCTGCGCCAGGTCGGCCAGGACCCCGGCCACCGGGTCGCCGACCAGGGCCACCACCCGGACCTCGGGGGCGGCCCGGACCAGGACGGGCGCCACCCACGGGTGGACCATGCCGTCCGGCACCCACACCACCGTCCGATGACCGGGGGGCCGGGGGAAGCAGGCGGCGACGGCCTCGGCCTCGGCCGGGCCGAACCCCTCGGTGGCGTAGCGCTCGAAGCGGTCCGACAGGACGTCGGGGTCGCCCAGCGGGGTCGCCTGAGGATGGTCGGCCAGCAGCTCGGCCCACCGGCGGGCGCCCGTGGAGGCTCCGCCCACCACGACCACGTCGGGAGGTCCCGGCACCTCGCCCGGTCCCGTCGGCGGCGGGGCGGGGCGGTGGGCCAGGTCCCCGGGGACGGCCAGGCCGAACCGGTCGCGGAGTGCCGAGCGCACCTCCACCGGCAGGCGCCGGGTCCAGCCCGTCGGCACCAGGCCGGCCAGCCGGCCAACCGCCGTCGGGCTCATCGGCCCGTCCCTGCGGCCAGGTCGGCGAAGCGGGGCCACAGGGCGAGGTCCAGGGTCGGCACCAGGGCGGCCAGCTCGGCCACGTCGTCCCGGTAGAGGGCGACGAGCCGAGATTCGGCGTCGGGATCGAGCTCCACCTTGGTCACGGCCGACACGTTGACCTCCCGGCGGAGCTCGGTGGGCTCGAAGGGCGCCAGACCGAGGAAGGCGTAGGTGGCGGCCAGCTCGGCGGCCGGATCGTCCCGGCACCGCTCGTACTGGAGCACCTTCACCTGCTCGGCCGGGTAGACGGCGAGGAGGCTGCGCAGGGCCCGGGCGGCGAACCCCTGGCGGACGGCGTCGGCAAGGGTGACCGAGGTGGCCGGCGCCCCCATGTGGCGCCGGAAGGTGAACCCCGACCGGAAGCGGTCAACCGGCTCGCGCACCAGCACCAGGATGCGCGCGTCGGGGGCGGCCCGAGCCAGCAGCGGAGCCACCCACGGGTAGAAGAGGTAGTCCGGGGTCCACTCGCCCGTGACCGTCCCCGGTCGGCGGGGGAACCAGCCGTGGTAGCGGGCGATCTCCGCCGGCCCGAACGGCTCCACCGCGTACCGGGTGAAGAAGTGGCGCTCCTTGGGGATGCCGGGACGGTCGGACACCGCAGGGTGCTCGATGATGAGGTCGTACCACCAGCTGGTGCCGGCCTTCTGGATGCCGACGCCCACGAAGTCCGGCGGCCCCGTCACCTCGCCCGGCCCCGGGGCCGGCGGGCGCTGGTCGAACCCGGCCTCCCAGGGCGCGAAGTCCCCCCGGGCGTGCAGGAGCAGCGACTGCACGGGTGCCGGCAGGCGGCGGAACGCCTCGCCGACCACGCTCGGGAGTGCCATGGGCGTCAGGTTCCCACAGGCACGCGCGGCCGACAACGACCGGTGCGGGCGCACCTGTGGTGCAGATCGGCTGCTGGTCGCAGCAGGGCCGTCCGGGGTTGGTACGTTCTCGGACGTGGAAGCCGAACAGGCCGGAGCGGCCGCGGTACCCTTCGCACCGATGACGTCGCCCCCTTCCCACTGCGACGGCCGACCCCGATCGGGCCGACGGTGAGCGACGCCCCCGGCCGGTCCATCGTCATCGCCGGGCTCCCCCGCTCGGGCACGACCTGGACCATGCGGGCCCTGGGGACCAGCCCCGGGGTCATCCGCCTCAACGAGCCCGACAACGAGGACAAGTTCCCGGCGGCCATCAGCGCCAAGCGCCGCCTCGGTCGCTATCCCTGCCTGGCCCCGGGCGAGACCCACGCCCGCTACCACGACCTGTGGGCCTGGATCCTCGACGGCGCCCACGAGGGCCGGCGGAGCCAGCTGGCCCGGCGCATCCTGGGCCCCGGGGAGCGGAACCGCATCTACGAGGGCGGCATCGACCTCACCGCCCGCATCGCCGGGGCGCTGGCCGCCGATCCCCCGCGGACCGGGGAGCCGTGCCGGGTGGTGGCCAAGTCGATCCATGCCCAGCTGTGCATCGAGTGGATCGCCGCCGAGTTCCCGGTGACCCCGTTGATCCTCCTCCGCCATCCGGCCAACGTCCTGGCCAGCTGGATGGAGGTCCGCCTCAAGGACGGCCGGAACTCCACCCTGGAGTCCCGGCCCGAGGTGCAGGCCCGGTATGCGCAGCGGTGGGGCGTGCCGCCGCCGGGGGACGACCCGGTGGAGAAGATGTCGTGGCGGATCGGCCTGCTCATCGCCGCCCTCGAGGAGGCGCTGGCCCGCAACCCGGACTGGGTGGTGCGCACCCACGAGCAGCTCTGCACCGACTCGGTGGCCACGTTCCGGGTCCTCTTCGACGACCTCGGCCTTCCCTGGTCCGACGAGACCGAGCGCTTCCTGGTTGAGAACGACACCCCGGGCGAGGGCTTCGTCACCCAACGGGTGGCCTCCGACCTGGCCGACGCCTGGAAGCGGCGCCTCGACGACGACCAGCTGGCCACCCTCCGCCGGGTGCTCGGCTGGTTCCCGGTCACCACCTGGAGCGACGCCGACTTCGACCGCGGGTCGGCCTGAGGGCCCGTACTTCAGGCGCCGGGCCCGCCCCGCTCGTACTCGCCGGTCGTCCGCCCGTAGTCCGGGTGGCGGCCGAGTCGAGATCGGAAGAGCGTCGTGTAGGGAAAGAGTGTAGATCTCGGTGGTCGCCGTATCATTAAAAAAAAAA
>CAXBRB010000127.1:0-7553 GCA_963977795.1 uncultured Acidimicrobiaceae bacterium | reverse complement strand
GGGAGGGCCGCCCCGCACGCGGCACCTTGGGGGCGCGCCCGCGGCCCGTCGTCTCGCCCGGGCCGGCGCTGCGCTCGGTGCGGGCCACCTCGGCCTTGTAGCCCCAGTGGGCGGCGATGCCGTACTCGGCCCGCCGGTGCATCTCATGGGTGCGCACCTGGACCTCGACCGGCTTGCCGTCGAGGCCGATCACCGTGGTGTGGAGCGACTGGTAGAGGTTGAACTTGGGCGAGTTGATGTAGTCCTTGAACCGGCCCTGGACCGGGGGCCAGATGGCGTGGATGGCCCCGAGGGCGGCCCAGCAGTCCTTCTCGGACTCCACGATGACCCGGATGCCCACCAGGTCGTAGAGGTCGTCGAACTCCTTGCCCCGCACCACCATCTTCTCGTAGATGCTCCAGAGGTGCTTGGGGCGGCCGGTGACCTCGGCGGCCAGGCCCGAGGCGGCCATGCGCTCGCGCACCGCCACCAGCACCCGGGCCAGGAACTCGTCGCGCAGGGGGGCCCGGCTGGCCACCATCTGCTCGATCTCGGCGTACCACTTGGGGTGCAGGGTGGCGAAAGCCAGGTCCTCCAGCTGCCACTTGATGCCCTGCATCCCCAGGCGGTGGGCCAGAGGGGCGTAGATGTCCAGGGTCTCCTGGGCCGTCCGGCGCTGCTTCCACTCGGGCATGGCGCCCAGGGTGCGCATGTTGTGGAGCCGGTCGGCCAGCTTGATGATGAGGACCCGCCAGTCGTCGGCCATGGCCACGAGCATCTTGCGCACGGTGGCGGCCTGCTGGGCCTCCTTGGAGTCGAACTGGAGCCGGTCCAGCTTGGTGACCCCGTCGACGATGCGGGCCACGTCGACCCCGAAGGCGTCCTCGATGTCGGCCGAGGTCACCCCGGTGTCCTCCACGGCATCGTGCAGGAGGGCGGCGGCCACCGTCGGGGCGTCGAGGCCGAGGTCGGCCACGATGCCGGCCACGGCCACCGGATGGGTCACGTACGGCTCCCCCGACTTGCGCACCTGGCCCTGGTGGGCGGCGGTGGCCAGGGCGGCGGCCCGCTCGATCAGGTCGGTGGAGGCCCCGGGATGGCGGGCCGTGTAGGCGTCCAGGACGGGCTGGAGGAGGGCACGGTCGACAGCGGGGGCGGACCGGCCCCCACGACGCCCCCGTCCCTGCTCGGCGGCCCCCTCGGCGGGGGCGGGCGTGGCCAGTGCCATGCCTACACGGTACCCGTGCGGGCACGCCGGGAGCGACGCCCCCCGGGAGGCGCGGCCTCGACGGTCAGCGCCGCTTGCCCTTGCCCTTCGCCTTGCGCGGGCGCGGAGCGGGCCGGTTGGCGGAGGACCCGCCGGCGGGGGCCGCCGATGCGGCCGACGCCCGCTCGGCACCCGCCCCCGGGCGGATCACCCCGGCCGGGGCCTTGGCCTTGCCGGACCGGGCAGAACCGGTGCCCGCCGTCCCGGCCATGGCCGCGGCCATGGCCGGCGTGAGAGCCGGGCCACGCTCGCCCCGGGCCTCGAGGCGCTGGCGGATGGTGACGTAGCGGGGCTCACGCTCCTTCATCAGGGCCAGCAGCGGGCTGGCGATGAAGATCGACGAGTAGGCGCCGCTGGCCAGACCGATGACCAGGGCCAGGCCGAAGCTCTGGAGGCTGGTCGCCCCGAGGACCACCGAGCCGATGATCAGGACCGAGAGCACGGGCACGATGGCCACCAGGGAGGTGTTGATGGAGCGGGCCAGCGTCTGGTTCATCGACAGGTTGACCATGTCCGAGTAGGTGATGCGCCCCGAGGCGCCGAGGCCCTGGGCGTTGTCCCGGATCCGGTCGAAGACGACGATGGTGTCATACAGCGAGTAGCCGAGCACGGTGAGCACGGCGATCACCGTGTCCGGGGAGACCAGGAAGCCGAAGAGGGCGTAGATCCCGATGACCACCAGGACGTCGTGGACCACGGCGATGATGGCGGCCACGGCCATCTTGAACTCGAATCGGAACGAGATGTAGGCCGTCACGGCGATGAAGAAGACCAGGAGGGCCTCGAGGGCCTTCTTGGTCACCTGGGAGCCCCAGGTGGAGCCGACCTCGCTCAGGCTCACCTCGTTGACGTCCTTCAGGCCCGCCGCCTTGGCCAGGGCGTCCTGGGCCCGGTTCTCCACGGCCTGGCGCTGGGCCTGGCTCAGGTTGTTGAGGTCGGCCGTCACCTCGATCTGCTTCTGGTGGTTGAGCTGGTTGGTCAGCTGCACCACCGTGGGATCGGTGACGCCGGCCGCCTTGACCGCCGCGGTGGCCTGGCCCACGGTCAGGGTCTGGGAGGACACGATCCACGAGGTGCCGCCCTTGAAGTCGATCCCCTCGTTGAGGCCCCGGGTGGCCAGGGAGACGATGCCGGCCACGATGACGATGGCCGAGAGGGCGAACCACCACCGGCGTCGGCCGATGAAGTCGAAGGACGTCTGCCCCCGGTAGAGGCGGAGGAGCACGTTCGGCCGGCGGCCGGACTGGGCCTCGGCGGCCAGCGTCAGCTCCTCGTCGAACTCCCGGTCGAGCTCCTCGGCCGGGGTGGCCAGGCCCTCGTCGTTCTCGTGCTCGCTCATGCCGGCACCTCCGCACCCACGCCGAGCCCCTTGGCCACGCCCATCCCCTTGGCCTCGGTGGCCGAGCGGCTGCGACCCAGGAGGATCACGAACGGACGGGTGAAGAAGTAGGTCATCACCAGGTCGACCACGGTGGAGATCCCGAGGAACAGGGCGAAGCCCCGGACCGGGCCCACCGAGAGCTCATAGAGGATGACGGCACCGAGGAGCGAGACCAGGTCGGCGGCGACCACGGTGCGGAAGGCGCTCTTGAAGCCCCGGTCGACGCTGGTGCGCACCGTGCGTCCCGACCGGGTCTCGTCCTTCAGTCGTTCGAAGTAGACGATGTAGGAGTCGACGGTGATGCCGACTGACACGATGATGCCGATCACGCCGGCCAGGTCGATGGTCGTCCCCAGGGTCTGACCCATGATGGCGATGATGGTCCAGAGGAGGGCACCGGTGATGGCCAGCCCGGCCACCACCACCACGCCCAGGAGCCGGTAGTAGACGATCGTGTAGATCATGACCAGGATCAGGCCGATGAGACCCGACAGCAGCCCGGCCTGGAGCGAGGCCTTGCCCAGGGTGGGCGAGACGGTCTGCACGGTCAGGCGGTCGAGCTTCACCGGCAGGGCCCCGAAGTTGAGGTCGGCGGCCAGCGTCTTGGCGAAGTCCTCGGTGAACCCGCCCGAGATCGACACCCGGCCGTCGAAGGAGGTGAACGACGACTGGGTGGGCTGGGTGATCGGGGCCGAGACCACCTGGCCGTCGAGGTCGATGGCGATGATGGCGTGGAACTGCTTCTGGGCCAGGGCGTCCCACTGGGACGCGCCGCTGCTGGTCAGGTCCAGGTTGACCGACCACTGGCCGTTGTTCAGCTGGGCGTTGGCCGACTTGACCGCCGTGCCCGAGAGGCCGGCCGGACCGAGCAGATAGCGGATGTCCTGGGTGCCGGCGGCCCGGGAGCCCGGGATGAGGACGGTGGCGGCCGCCTTGTCGGCGGTGGCCGGTGTCGAGGGGGTGGTGGTGAACTGGGGATCGGGCCCCACGTTCTTCGAGGTGTAGCCGGCCGTGGAGTTGCTGTCGGGGGTCACCCCGAGGTTGGCCGCGGTGAGCTGGTAGGGGGCGGCGCACTGGGCGGGCAGCGGGGCCGTCGAGGCGGTCTGGCCCTTGGACAGGGTGAAGGCGTTGGCGTAGCACAGGGCCGGCCGGAAGAAGAGCTGGCCGGTGTTGCCCAGGGAGGCCAGGATCTGCTGGCTGTTCTTGGCACCAGGCACCGAGACCGAGATCTGGTTCTTGCCCTGGCTGGAGACGGTCGCTCCCGAGGTGCCGTTGTTCACCCGGTTGTTCAGGATGGTCACGATGGTGTCGAGCTCGGCCGAGGAGACCGGCGTGTGGGTCTGGTAGACGACCGAAAGGCCGCCGTCGAGGTCGAGACCCAGCTTGGGCGACCACCCGGCAGCCAGCACCGCCCCCAGGGCGATGGCCGTGACGGCCAGGACCGCCAGCAGGCTGGTCCAGAGCGCTCGCGTCTGCTTCTTCATGCCGCCGTCAGCTCCTCGTTCGCTCAGTGGGGGCCGTCAGGCCCCGACGGGCCGTCCTCTTGGCCGGGTGCTGCGGAGCCGGGTGCTGCGGGATCGGGTGCCGCCGGCGGGGCGTCGGCGGACTCGGCGGCGGGCACTCCTTCAGAGCCGGCGGCAGCCTCCGGCGCCTCGGACGGGTCAGCCGCCGCGGCCGGCTCCTCGGGCGGCGGCGTCGGCTCGATCTTGCGCAGGATGTAGGGCCGGAGGACCTCGAAGGAGTTCCCCACCCCGGTCTCCAACGTCACCCGGTCGCCCTCGACGGCCAGCACCCGGCCGACGATCCCGCCGGCCGTGACCACCTCGTCGCCCACGCCGAAGGCGTTGGCCGCCTCCCGGGCGGCCTTCTGCTTCTTCTGCTGGGGCCGGTAGATGAGGAAGTAGAAGGCCGCGCCGATCACCAGCAGGATCGGCAGCATCCCCGCGCCGCTCGACTTCTGCGGTGCGGCGGCGAGCAGCAACGGGGCGGCGGTCATCGGGCGTGCTCCGGGGCTCGGCCGGCGAGCCGGCGATGGGCGGGACGGATGGTCAACACAGCGGACCGACTGTAGCCGACACCACCCCGGGAACCGGGACGCCTCCATCCCTGCGCCCGAGGTGCACCGGAGCGGCCGCGACGCCCCTCGTTCACGCCCCCCAGCGGGCGGCCGCCTCGGCGCGGAGGCGGTCGAAGGTGCCCGTGGCGATGGCCTCCCGAGCCCGGGCCATCAGGTCGAGCACCACGTGGAGGTTGTGGATCGACAGCAGGCGCCACGCCGTGGGCTCCCCGACGCCCAGGAGGTGGCGGAGGTAGCCCCGGGACCACCGGGCGCACGTGGTGCACCCGCACGCCGGATCGATGGGCCGGTCGTCGACGGCGTTGGCCGCCGCCTTCAGGCTGAGCCGTCCCTCGGAGGTCCACAGGGAGCCGTGGCGGGCCTGGCGGGTGGGCGCCACGCAGTCGAACTGGTCGACCCCGAGCGCCACTGCCTCCAGCATGCCCACCGGGTCGCCCACCCCCATGAGGTACCGGGGCCGCTCGGCCGGCAGCAGCGGCACGGTGGCGGCCAGGGCCTCCAGCATGGCCGGCCGGGGCTCCCCCACCGAGAGGCCGCCGATGCCGTAGCCGTCGAACGCCAGGGCCACCGTGCGCTCGGCGCTCTCGGCCCGCAGGGCCAGGTCGGTCCCGCCCTGGACGATCCCGTAGAGGGCCTGGCCCTCAGGGCGGGCCTCCAGGGTGCGGTGGCGCTCCCGGGCCCGTGCCGCCCAGGCCGCCGTGCGGTCCACCGCCGTGCGCAGGACGTCCGGGGTGGCCGGCAGGGTGGCGCACACGTCGAGGACCATCTGCACGTCGGCCCCGAGCAGGCCCTGGATCTCCACGGCACGTTCGGGGGTGAGACGCAGGGGCGCCCCGTCGTAGACCGAGGAGAAGCTCACCCCGTCGTCGTCCACCGACGGCCGCAGCGAGTGCACCTGGAAGCCCCCCGAGTCGGTGAGGAGGTGGCCGTCCCACCCGGTGAACCGGTGGAGGCCCCCGAGGGCGGCCACCGTCTCGGCGCCGGGCCGCAGCATCAGGTGGTAGGTGTTGGCCAGCACGACCCCGGCCCCGAGGGCCTCGAGGTCGGCGGCGTCGAGCGCCTTGACCGCGCCCCGGGTGCCCACCGGCATGAAGGCCGGCACCGGATACGAGCCCCGGGGCGTGATCACCCGGCCGGTGCGGGCCAGCCCGTCGGTGGCCGTCACCTCGACGACGTGGGCCGTCACCGGTCGGCGCTCCAGCGGGCGGGCTCCTTCGGACGGTCCCGGGCCACGACCATGGCGTCGCCGAAGGAGAGGAAGCGGTAGCCGTCGGCCAGGGCCGAGGCGTAGAGGTCCCGCCACACCGGACCGCAGAACGCCTCGACGAGCAGGAGCAGGCTCGAGCGCGGCAGGTGGAAATTGGTGACGAGCACGTCGACCACCCGGAACGGTGCGTCGCCGTGGAGGTAGAGGTCGGTGCGCCCCGAGAGGGCACCGGTGGACGCAGCCGACTCGAGAGCCCGCACCGCGGTGGTGCCCACGGCCACCACCCGGCGTGCCTCACCGCACGCGGCCACCGTCTCCGGGGGGACGGTGTAGCGCTCGGTGTGCATGACGTGCTCTTCAGCCGTGGCCGCCGTCACCGGTCGGAACGTGCCCAGGCCGATGGCCAGGTCCACCCGGGCCAGGCGGGCGCCGGCCGCCTGGCACGACCGGAGCAGCTCGGGGGTGAAGTGGAGGCCCGCCGTGGGAGCGGCCGCCGAGCGGTCCTCGAGGGCCCGCTTGCCCGAGTAGACGGTCTGGTAGCGGGCCGGATCGGCCAGGCGCCGGCGGATGTAGGGCGGCAGCGGCAGCGAGCCGGCCCGGCCGACGGCCTCCGGGTCCAGGAGCCGCACCCAGCGGGTGCCGGCCGACGGGTCGGGAGCCGGCCCCTCGACGACCACCACCGGCTCCCCCGCCGGGGCCCCGTCCGGCCCCGCCTCCACCAGCGGGGTTCCCGGCGGGAGCCGCCGTCCCGGCCGCACGAGGGCCTCCCATCGGCCGGTGCCACCCGGCTCGGGCTCGAGGAGGAGGACCTCGGCCCGACCCCCGGTGGTCTTGGCCAGGGCCAGGCGGGCAGCCAGCACCGTGGTGTCGTTGACCACCAGGACGTCCCCCGGGCCCAGCAGACGGGGCAGGTCGGCCATGGTGGGGCGGTCCGGAAGGCCGGGCCCGCTCACGCCGGGACCGACCAGCAGGCGGGCTGCGCTGCGGGGCTCAGCCGGCTCCTGGGCGATGGCCTCGGGCGGCAGGCCGTAGTCGTAGCGGTCCATGGGCGTGCCGCCGGCCGGCGGCGTGACCGGGGAGGACGGGGCCGTCTGCACGTCCTCATGGTGGCAGACCCGGCGAAGGAGCCGGTCCCCGGTGGACCGCGCCCTGCAGGAGGCGGACCTGGTGGTGGAACAAACCTACCGCACCGCCCCCATCGAGCACGCCTACCTGGAGCCCGAGGCGGGCCTGGCCTATGTGGAGGCCGACGGCACGGTGACGGTGCTCAAGGCCTCCACGCCGCTGCAGGCGGGCGAGATCATCGACTCGACCTTCACCATACGCCCTTGCTCGTCGCGTTTCTCCTCGATCTGCAGATGCAGAAAGCGCGCTAGGATGTCGAGCAGACTATCGCGCGCAAACACTTCCTCCCACAGGTAAGCCGTGCGATACGTGCGCCCGGCCGGATCGGGTGGGTTGCCCGCTCCGCCGTTATGACCCTTGTCGAAGGGCAGGAAGTGTGTCGCGCTACCCGCGAGACGCGTCGTCATCCGCACGCTTTCCGTGTCAACGGCGAAGTGCACTAGAGTGCGCCGCTTGAACTCGAAGATTGGCTCGCGGGGGTCGCGGTCTCGCTGATATTGTCTCCGCGCATCCTCCA
>CAXBRB010000126.1:0-7563 GCA_963977795.1 uncultured Acidimicrobiaceae bacterium | reverse complement strand
AGGCGGCGCCGACCACCACCGCCCCGCCGGCGTCGCTGGCGCCCCGGACGCTGGCCACGTCACCGGTGCGCCTGGTGGTGCCGACGACCACCACCGTCCCGCCGACCACCACGACCACGACCACGCTGCCTGCCGGGAGCGACCGAGGCACGGGCCAGGTGACCTACTACGACCACCCCGCCGGGCGGTGTGCCAGCCCGTGGCTGCCCTTCGGCACGGTGGTGACCATCACCAACCCGGCCTCCGGGGCCACCGTGGTGTGCACGGTCGACGACCGGGAGGCCGACACGGCCCGGGCCATCGACCTCTCGACGGCCACCTTCGCCCAGCTTGCCCCGTTGTGGCAGGGCGTGGTCGACGCTCACCTTCGCTGGTGAGGTGCCAGACGGTCCGGGTGCTGGCGGGCACGGAGCGCCTGGGCGGTCGGTGACGAGTGCGCCTGGGCGGTCGGTGACGGGTGCGCCTGGGCGGTCGGTGACACGTGCACCCAAGCGGGCGGTGACTCGTGCGGCGAAGCGGTCGGTGACTGGTCCCGCTCCGGCGGTGGCACACTGAGCCGATGACCTACGGCCGGGCGGAGATCCACGCCCTCCTCGAGGCCCACGACCTCCACCCGAGCCGGGCGCTCGGCCAGAACTTCGTGGCCGACGCCAACACGGTCCGCCGCATCGCCCGCCTGGCCGAGGTCGGCCCCGGCGACCGGGTCCTGGAGATCGGTGCCGGTCTGGGGTCCCTGACCCTGGCCCTGGTCGAGACCGGGGCCCAGGTGACCGCCCTGGAGGTCGACCGCCACGTGGTCCCCCTGCTGCGCACCCAGGTCGAGCCGGCCGGGGTCCGGGTGGTCGAGGCCGACGCCCTCACCGTCGACCTGGCCGGGGTGCTGGAGGACGGGGCCGGGCCGAGCCCCGGGGCGGCCGGGCCGTCCGGTGATTGGGCACTGGTGGCCAACCTCCCCTACAACGTGGCCGTACCTCTCGTGGTGCGGGTGCTCGAGGAGGCGCCCCGAGTCCGCTCCCTCCTGGTCATGGTCCAACGGGAGGTGGGGGAGCGGTTGGCCGCCGGCGTGGGGGACGACGCCTACGGAGCCGTCTCGGTCAAGGTGGCCTACTGGGCCACGGCGACCCTGGTCGGTCGGGTGCCGGCCACTGTCTTCGTCCCCCGGCCCAAGGTGGAGAGCGCCCTGGTCCGCCTGGTCCGCCACGAGGCGCCGGCCGGTGGCCGGCCTGGTCCCGGCTCGCCCGCCTACGACCGCCTCTTCACCGTGGTGCGGGCCGGGTTCGCTCAGCGCCGCAAGATGCTCCGCCGGTCGCTCGACGGGGTGATCGACCCCGCCGCCTTCATCGCCGCCGCCGTGGCCCCCACGGCCCGGGCCGAAGAACTGGGTCTGGCCGCCTGGGAGCGGCTGGCCGCCTGGGTGCCCGAGGGCGCGGTGTCGCCCGGGGCGGTCCCGTCGTGAGCAGCCAGGCGGGGCCCGATCCGGCCACGGCGGTGCTGGTCGCCCCGGCCAAGCTGACGGTGACCCTGGCCGTCACCGGGGTCCGCCCCGACGGCTACCACCTGCTGGAGTCCGAGATGGTCGCTCTCGACCTGACCGACCGCCTCGAACTGACCGAGACGGTCGACGGCGAGCCAGCGGGCGACCTCGAGGTGGTGGCCGACTGGCCGGCCGGCGGGGAGGGGTGGCGGGACCTCTCGGTCGGCCCGGCTGCCGACAACCTGGTGACCCGGGCGCTGGCCGTCACCGGGCGTCGTGCCCGGGTCCGCCTGATCAAGCGGATCCCCCCGGGTGCCGGCCTGGGCGGTGGATCGTCCGACGCCGCCGCCGTGCTGCGCTGGGCCGGCTGCTCCGACCCTGCTGTGGCCGCCTCGCTCGGGGCCGACGTGCCCTTCTGCCTGACCGGGGGTCGGGCCCGGGTCACCGGCATCGGCGAGTCGGTTACCCCGCTGCCCTTCGAGGCCCGCACCTTCGTCCTCCTCCTGCCCCCCTTCGGGGTCGACACGGTGGCCGTCTACCGGCGGTGGGACGAGCTCCATGCGGCTGGACGGCTGCCGGCGCCGGGCTCATCGGACAACGACCTGGAGGCGGCCGCGCTCGACGTCGAGCCCCGTCTGGGCCCGTGGAAGGAGGCGCTGGAGGCGCTGGTGGGCGCCGCGGCCCGACTGGCCGGGAGCGGCTCGACGTGGTTCGTGGAGGTCGACCCGGCGGCACCGCCCCGGGTGGACGACCACCGCCTGGTCGGGCGCGACGGGACTACGGCCCTGGTGGTGGTGGCCCGGACAGTCCCGGCGGCGACGGACGACAGGAGCGGTCCGACGGTCGGGTGAGGCGGGAGGTGCGGTGCCGGGCCGCCGATGGCGCCCGGGCGGGACCGGCCTACTTGCCGGCGGCCCTCCGCTGCCAGCGGGTGGCCTTCAGCATCTTCTTGTGCTTCTTCTTGCGCATGCGCTTGCGGCGCTTCTTGATGAGCGATCCCATGTCGCCGCAGACCCTAGCCGAGGCCGGTCAGGCCCGCCATCTGGGACCGGGGCCGGTCAGGTGCCGTCGTCGTCGGCCCCGGGTGCGTCCGGCGGTGCAATGACCGGGAGGCGGAAGCGGAAGAGGGCACCCCCGCCGGGGGCCGTGTGCACGCTGACCTCGCCGCCCTCGTCCCGGGCCACCTGGGCCACGATGGCCAGCCCCAGGCCCGATCCGGGACGGCTGCGGGCCTCCGCAGCGCGGTAGAAGCGGTCGAAGATCAGGGCGGCGTCGGCCTCGGCCACCCCGGGCCCATGGTCCCGCACGAAGAGCTCCCCGGCGGCCAGGTGGACCTCGACGGCGCCGCCGTCGGGGCTGTACTTCACGGCGTTGTCGAGGAGGTTGTGGACGGCCCGCTCGATCCGGTGGGCCGAGCCCGAGACCCAGCAGGGGTGGAGCTGGGCCATCAGGGTGATGCCCCGGCTGCGCCCGTGGGTGGTGGCCGCCTCGATGGCTCCCTGGACGAGGAGGTCGAAGCGGAGCGGACGGGCCTCGGTGTCGGGTTGCTCGCCCCGGGCCAGCTCGGCCAGGTCGGCCACCAGGGTCGTGAGCTCGTCGAGCTGGGTGAGGACGTCGCCGATGAGCACCTCGCGGTCCTCGGGGTCGAGGTCCTCCATGCGGCGGGCCACCTCCATGTTGGTGCGGAGGCTGGTGAGCGGGGTGCGCAGCTCGTGGGAGGCGTCGAGGACGAGCTGGCGCTGGCTCTCCCGGGACCGGTCCAGGGCGCTCAGGAGCCGGTTGAAGGCCCGGCGCAGCCGCCCTAGCTCGTCGGGTCCGCCGGGGTCGAGCTGCTGGGAGACGTCGGTGGTCTCGGCCAGGTCCTCCACGGTGTCGGTCAGCTCGTTGAGCGGGGCCAGCACGGTGCGCCCCACCAGCAGGCCGAGGAAGACGGCCAGGGCCACCCCGATCAGCACGATGAGCCACAGGGCGAAGGCCAGCGAGCGGAGCTCCTCGTTCACGCCGGTCAGGGGCAGGGTGACCTGGAAGGCGCCGCCGTTGAAGAGGAGCTTCTCGGAGCCGGCGTAGCGGTAGCCCGGGGGCAGGGGGTAGACGATCTGGCGGACGTCGGTGCCGTCGGCCTCGGTGGAGAAGAAGACGGGATCGCTGCCGCCCCGGGCGGCGGCCACCGAGCGGACCAGCTGGGTGATGGGGAGGACCTGGCGGCGGGGGATGGTCGTGCCGTCGGCGTAGACGATCTGGGTGCAGTAGCCGGCGGTGGACCCGCAGGTGTTGGTGATGTAGCCGTTGCGGACCAGGCCCCGGGCCTGCTGGGTGAGGGAGACGTCGACGGAGGCCACCAGGGAGTGCTTGGCCACCAGGTAGGAGGCCGAGGTGCCCGCCAGGACAGCCACCACGGCCGCCGCCGCGGCGGCCAGGACGAGGCGGGTCCGGAACGTCACCGCCGGCGCCTAGCCCTCGCGCAGCACATAGCCCACGCCCCGGGCGGTGTGGATCAGGCGGGGCTCGCCGCCCTCCTCGGTCTTGCGGCGGAGGTAGCCGACGTAGACGGCCAGTGAATTGGTGCCCGAGTCGAAGGTGTAGCCCCACACCCGGTCCAAGATGAGCTCCCGGGTGAGCACCTGACGGGGGTGGCGGAGGAAGAGCTCGAGGAGGTCGAACTCGATGCGGGTCAGGGAGAAGGGCCGCTCGCCCCGCCGGGCCTCCCGGGTGACCGGATCGAGGGTGAGGTCGGCGAAGGTCAGGGCCTCGGAGGTGTCGTCGCCCCGGCGGCGGAGCAGGGCGCGGAGGCGGGCCAGCAGCTCGGCCAGGGCGAAGGGCTTGACCAGGTAGTCGTCGGCTCCGGCGTCCAGGCCCTGGACCCGGTCGTCGATGGCGTCCCGGGCCGTCAGCATGAGCACCGGGGTGTCGTCGCCGGCCGCCCGGATCCGCCGGCAGACGTCCAGGCCGTCGATGGTGGGCAGGCCGATGTCGAGCACCACGGCGTCGGGGGGGCGGACCGCCAGCTCCTCCAATGCGGCCGGTCCGTCGGCGGCCAGGGTCACCTGGTAGCCCTCGAGCTTGAGGGCCCGCTGGAGGGCGCCGCTGACGGCGGGATCGTCGTCTACCACGAGGACGTGCACGGTCGGGGAGCCTACCGGCGGCACCGGTACCGGCTGGGGCACGGGCCCCGGCGGGTCTGCGCCACGGGCCCCGGTGGGGAAGTGGCACGGGGTCTTGCACGACGATGCGGGCCGGTCTGCGGTGATGGCCAGGGCTAGCGTGTCGTCTGCGACAGGCTGCCGGTCGGCTCCGGCGGGCGGCCCGTCGCCGGTCCGAGGTAGTTCAATTGGCAGAACGCCGGCCTTTGGAGCCGGATGTTGGAGGTTCGAGCCCTCCCCTCGGAGCGCACGAAGAGGGCTCCCGACAGGGGACGTGGCCCCTGTGGGCCTACTGGCCCCGCTTGGCCCGGCTGCGCTGGCGGCCGCGGATCGTCTGGTCGAGGACGACCTTGCGGAGCCGCACCGCGGTGGGGGTCACCTCGACGCACTCGTCGTCGCTGATGAACTCGAGCGCCTGCTCCAGCGAGAGCAGCATGGGCGGGGTGAGGCGGATGGCCTCGTCGGCGGCGGCCGAGCGGATGTTGGTCTGCTTCTTCTCCTTGGTGGGGTTGACGTCCATCTCCTCGTCCCGGGCGTTCTCGCCCACCACCATGCCCTCGTAGACCTCGGTGCCCGGTCCCACCAGCAGCACGCCGCGCTCCTGGAGGCTCATCAGGCTGTACCCGGTGGTCACCCCCCGGCGGTCGGCCACCATGGAGCCGTTGCGGCGCGTCTTGAGGTCGCCGAACCACGGCTCCCATCCGTCGAAGACGTGGTGGAGCATCCCAGTGCCTCGGGTCTCGGTCATGAACTCGGTCCGGAAGCCGACCAGTCCCCGGGCGGGGATGCGGTAGTCCATCCGGACCCACCCGGTCCCGTGGTTGACCATCTCGATCAGCGTGCCCTTGCGCAGGGCCATGAGCTGGGTCACCACGCCGAGGTACTCGTCGGGCACGTCGATGGCCACCCGCTCCACGGGCTCGTGCCGCTTGCCGTCGATCTCCCGGGTCACCACCTGGGGCTTGCCGACGGTGAGCTCGAACCCCTCGCGCCGCATGGTCTCGACCAGGACGGCCAGCTGGAGCTCGCCGCGGCCCTGGACCTCCCAGGTGTCGGGCCGCTCGGTGGGGCCCACCCGGAGCGAGACGTTGCCGATCAGCTCCGACTCGAGCCGGGAGAGCACCTGGCGGGCGGTCAGCTTGTTCCCGTCGGCCCCGGCCAGGGGGGACGTGTTGATGCCGATGGTCATGGCCAGGCTGGGCTCGTCCACGGTGATGGCCGGGAGCGGCCGGGGGTCCTCGGCGTCGGCCAGGGTCTCGCCGATGGTGATGTCGGACATGCCGGCCACGGCGGCGATCTCGCCCGGCCCGGCCTCGTCGGCCTCCACCCGCTCGAGGGCGTCGGTCACGTAGAGCTCGGTGACCTTGGTCCGCTCGACGGTGCCGTCCAGCTTGCACCAGGCCACCGTGTCGCCCTTGCGCAGGGTGCCGTTGTGGACCCGGCAGACAGCCAGGCGGCCCAGGTAGGGGGAGGCGTCCAGGTTGGAGACGATGGCCTGCAGCGGGGCCTCGTCGTCGAAGCGGGGAGCCGGGATGTGCTCGAGGATGGCGGCGAAGAGCGGCTCGAGATCGGTCCCCTCGGTGCCGGCGGCGGTGGTGGCCCAGCCGGCCCGGGCGTTGGCGTAGAGGATGGGGAAGTCGATCTGGTGCTCGTCGGCGTCCAGGTCGAGGAAGAGCTCCTCGACCTCGTGGACCACCTCCTCGATCCGGGCGTCGGGCCGGTCGACCTTGTTGACCACCAGCACCACCGGCAGGCGGGCCCGCAGGGCCTTGCGGAGGACGAACCGGGTCTGGGGGAGCGGCCCCTCGGAGGCGTCGACCAGGAGGAGGACGCCGTCGACCATGGTGAGGCCCCGCTCCACCTCGCCACCGAAGTCGGCGTGGCCCGGGGTGTCGATGATGTTGAGCTTCACCCCGCCGTGGGTGACGGCGGTGTTCTTGGCCAGGATGGTGATGCCCTTCTCCCGCTCCAGGTCGCCCGAGTCCATGACCCGCTCGTTGACGGCCTGGTTGTCCCGGAAGGCGCCCGACTGCCAGAGCATGGCGTCGACCAGGGTCGTCTTCCCGTGGTCGACGTGGGCCACGATGGCCACGTTGCGGATGTCGTCACGGCTGCGGATGGGCATAGACGGGACAGGCTAGCGGCCGCCACGGAGGTCCCGGTCGGCGCCTCAGGGGTTGAAGGCGGCGATGGCGGTGACGTACGTGGCCGACGACGGCGGAGACCAGGCCGCCGAGACGGCACCCACGGGGAGCTTCGTCTGGTAGGCGCCCCAGCCTCGGTAGGTCGTCCCCTGGACGGCCTGGGAGAGCGCCGTGTACCCGGACGTGGTCGAGTTCTGGGCCGTGGCCGCCCCCACGGAGGACCAGGTGGCGCTGACCACCAGGTCGCCGTAGACCGTGGTGGTGACCGGGCCGGCCGTGATCGCCGTGCCCGTGCCGTTCGCCCCCGTCGCACCGTCGGTGGGGCTGGTGGCGGCGATGCCCGACCACTCGGTCACGTCGGCCAGCTGGATGTTGGTGGCGACCGACAGGGTGACGGTGACGGTGACCGCCGACGCGCTGGTCGTCGCCACCCGCCCGTACCAGAGCTCGACCTCGCCGTTGTTGGCCGACCCCTTCTGGACGATGGCCGACGTCCAGCCGCCGGCGGCCACGTTCCCGCCGGTGACGGCCGAGACGGTCGCGCCTCCCCCGGTCCCGCCGTGGTCGTCGGCCACGGCCAGGACCAGCGTGTCGCCGGCGGTCACTGCGGGGAGCGACAGGGCGGCCGAGGTCTTGCCGGTCATGTTGGTGCTGCCCGACAGGGTGACCTCACGGACCTTGGCGATGGCTGCGGTGGGGGTGACCGAGCCCGACGCCGCCGAGGCGGTCCCGGTGCCTGCGGCGTTGGTGGCTGTCACGGTGAACGTGTAGGCCGTCCCGGCGGTGAGGCCGGTGACCAGGCACG
>CAXBRB010000125.1:0-7576 GCA_963977795.1 uncultured Acidimicrobiaceae bacterium | reverse complement strand
GAGGGAAATTGATGGGAGGAATAGGGAGAGGAGAAGGAGGAGGGAGAGGAAGGGAGGTTGGTCTTATAAGGGAGCTGATGTCGGTGGCGCCGGGGTGATATTCGAAATCCTTCTTGATCCGCGAGGTGATTTCGCGCGCCGCCTCGAGGATAGGTCGCCCGGGCTTCAGCGATTCTGCCCCATAGGCACGCAGCTCGGGAATGATCGGCACAAGGGGCGATTCATAGATGAATTCGCTGGCCTCGATCGGCGCCGGGAAGCCGCCGCCGATCAGTGCCTCGCGCAGCGTTTCCCAGGGCGGCGTCTCGGCGGCCGGAGGCGGGTCGGGAAATCTTACTTCGACCGTCGCGCGCACCTCGATATCGAAGCGGGTGTGCGGCTGGTCGATGCGGTAGACGCCGATGTGGTTGCCGAAGTAGTCGAGATGGCGCACCGCGAGCGCAGGTTCAGGATGGGCAACGATGTCGATCGCCGACACGGTCTGCCCGACGAACTCGCGCGCCCACAGATGCGCGATGTGGTGCGCCGAATCCACGCTGCTGGCGTAGCTGTACGAGGTGCGGTGCGAGAGCAGGTAGCGCATGGTTAGCTGCCCATGAAGCCGACGGCCTGCGCCGTCGGCACGTGGCTGAAATAGCCACGCGTGAGCGCCTCCGACAACGTCTCCAGCCGGGCTTCGGCATCGTTGGCAACGTCGCGCAGCATCGAAAGCGCCAGGCCCTCGTGCCGCCAGCTCTTCTCCTCGCCGCCGAACTGGCGGACGACCCGCTGAAGATCCTCCTCCAGCGCCGGCGGCAACGCGGCAACCTGTACGCCCGAAGCCTGGCCGAGCCGCTCGAGATGGTTCGCGATCGTGCGCATCTGGAAGGCGAAGGAGCGCGGGTTGGACTCGTCGACCACCACGAGGTCGAGCACCGGCGCGGGCTGCAGCTGGCCGAGGTAACGCCAGCGATAGGTGATGGTGCTGTCGCACAGCTCGAGCGCGATGCGCATCGACGCGTCCCAGTCGATCGGCGAGTGCTGGAAAGGCCCCAACGCGCCGGTCAGGACGAATTGCGCGCGCTCGAGTCGCCGGCCGAGATCGAGGAACAGCCAGCCGGTGCCGCGCGTCATGTTCTCCTGCGCCAATCCGGAGAGCGTGGCGACGAAGCGGGCGATGTTGTCGAGGGCGGCGAGCAGGAGGTCGAGATTGCCGCGGGTCGACAGTACCTTCTGCCGGACGTCGGCCAGCAGCGGACCGACCGCCGCCGTCATGTCGGCCGAGAATCGGTCTCGCAGAGTGCCGGTCAGTCGCTGGATCGCGTCGAGCACCTGGAACAGGCCGCGCTTTTCCGAGGCGATCGTGATCAGTCCTTCCTGGAACGCGGTGCTGTCGGGCATCGACAGTGCCGCGGACGACGGCATCAGGTTGGCGCCATCGAGCAGGCGGCCCAGTCGAAGGGCCAGCAGGCCTTCGCCGCGCTTTCCCCGGAGAAGCCTTGTATCCCGGCAGCGGAGAGCGCGGAAACGCTGTCGGTCGCCGCGGGACTCCCGCATGCGGAACTTGGATAGCAATTGTTCATGCTGTAGTAGCGCTCCAGCCGGGCAGCCGCCGCCACCAGGGCGGCCGTGCCCACCACGGCGAAGGGGGCGACGGCCCAGGCCCGCCACCCCCGGGCCAGGCCGCGGCGCACGGGCATCTCCAGGAAGCGCAGGGAGAGGGCGGCCACCCCGATGGAGACGCCGGCGCGCAGGGCGAACAGCGGGAGCCCAGTGAGACCGGTGCGGTCGTGGTCGAGGGCGACGAAGACCGGCCAGTGCCAGAGGTAGAGGCCGTACGAGATGGCCCCGAGGTAGCGGACCGGCCGCAAGGAGAGCGCCCGGGCCCACGGGCTGGTAGGCACCAGAGCCACGCTGGCGATCAGGCCGGCCGTGGCCAGGGCCACCAGGGTGAACCCGCCCCGGTAGATCCAGGCGGTGGCGGCGTCGGTGGCCACCGAGCAGGCCACGATGGCCGCCAGGGCCACCCCGCCCACGGCCACCAGGGCGGCCCGGGCCGTCCGGGACAGGGCGATGGGCCGGAGCAGCGAGGTGGCCGGGGTCCGCTCGGCCCGGCGGCGGGGGAGGGGATGGGCCACCACGATGGCCAGGGCGGCCCCGATGAGGAGGGCCTGGGCCCGGGTGTCGGTGCCGTAGTAGGCCCGGCTCTGGCCCGAGCCGTCGCCGTAGACCACCACCATGGCCACGGCGCTGGCCAGCGCCCCGAGGACGGTGACGGTGAGCAGGAGCCGCAGCGAGCGGCCCCACCGGAGCAGTCCGAGCACGACCAGGGGCCAGACCACGTAGAACTGCTCCTCGATCGAGAGCGACCAGGTGTGCAGCAGGGGCCGGGGGGTGTTGAGGGCGGCGAAGTAGCCCTGGGTGCCCCACGCCTGGTGCCAGTTGTTCAGGTACACCAGGGTGGCCACGGCATCCCCGCGCAGCTGGCCCAGGGTGTCGGCCGGCGCCAGCAGCCAGGCGTAGAGGGCGATGCCGCAGAGCACGGCCAGCAGGGCCGGCACCAGGCGGCGGACCCGGTGCCCCCAGAACCGGACCAGGCCGATCCCGCCGTTCTGCCCGAACTCCGAGACCAGCAGGCCGGTGATGAGGAAGCCCGACAGGACGAAGAACACGTCGACGCCGAAGAACCCGCCGCCGGCCCACGAGAACCCCCCGTGGAACACCAGCACCAGGGCGATCCCCAGGGCCCGCACCCCGTCCAGGGCCGGGATGCGGCGCAGGTCGGGCTCGGGCGGCGCCGGGGCGTGGTGGGCGGGGGTCCCGCGGTCCCCGTCGGGCCCGTCGGCGCGGGCCGCACCGGAGGCGCCGGCCGGTGCCGGCGACCCGACCGAGGTCTGGCCCCCGACAGCGACGTCCACGGCGTCGATGGTACTCCTGGGCTCTTCCGACCCCGGGGTCGCCCGCGCCTCGACCCTGACGGGGTGCGCGGGCCGCTCAGCGCTGGGCCGAGCGCTGCCGCCAGGCGGCCAGGGGCTTCTCGATCAGGAACCAGCTGGCGATGCCGATGGCGAAGACCACGACCAGCCGCGCCAGCTCGTTGGGCCAGAACCCCCACCCGGTGGTCGAGGGCTCGAGGGCCAGGTAGACGGGGAAGTGGACCAGGTAGATGGTGTAGGAGAGGTCGCCGATGAAGACCAGCACCCCGAGGCCGACGAACTTCGAGCCGAGGCTGGTCGGGCAGATCACGAAGTAGGTGAGGAGCACTGCCGAGGCCACCGTGGTGGTGGGCAGCCACCACAGGGCCAGGTCCCGGGTGAACAGCGGGGCGTACACCAGGATCCAGCAGAGGAAGAGCGCCGAGGCCGCCGCCGCTGCGGTGATGAGGCGCCGACCCCACCGGGGCCACCCGTCGAAGAGCCCGTCGGCGGCCATCAGGCCCAGCAGGCAGCCCAGGAAGAGGGCGTCGGCCCGGGTGTCGAAGGCGTAGTACACCCGGGTGAAGACCATGCTGGTGAAGTGGCCGTGCAGGGTGAGCCACACCCGGTCGGCCGTGGAGAGGACCAGGCCGGCGATGGCGAACCCGTAGGCCAGGCGCCGCTTGTGGAGGGCCACGGCCACCACCATGGCCAGCGACCACAGGATGTAGAACTGCTCCTCCACCGAGAGCGACCAGGTCTGGGCCAGGTAGCCGAAGAACGGGGCATGGCCGAGGGCCTGGCGGTAGTCGGCGTAGTAGAAGAGCGCGGCCAGGCTGTCGCCCCACAGCCGGTGGGCGGCGTCGGCCACGTGGACGAAGTGGGCGTAGACGGCCAGCAGGGCCACGGTGAGCAGGAGCGGCGGGAGCAGGCGGACGGCCCGGCGGGAGTAGAAGCGGCCCAGGCTGACCCGGCCGTTGCGCTGGCCCTCGGCGGCCAGCATGGCCGTGATCAGGAAGCCCGAGAGGACGAAGAAGACCTGCAAGGCCACCCAGGTGCCCGGCAGCGTCCGGAAGTTCGAGTGGTAGGTCAGCACGGTGAAGAGGGCCAGGGCCCGGATGCCCGTGAGGGGCGGCCGGTTGCCCAGCCGGAAGCGCTCGGGCTGGGCTCCCTCTGTGGCTCCCTGGTCCGGAGTGGGAGGCGAGGGGGCGTCTTCGGCGGTGTTCGCGGGTGGCCCGGCGTCGAGCGATCCGGCGTCCGGTGCGGCAGAGGCCGGTGCAGCGGCCGGCGGGGCCGGGGTGGCGGCTGGAAGCGCAGTGTCGCTCACCGGGGGCTCGTCGATCCTGCTGCCGGCGGCATCGGGCGGGGCGTCCCCGGTCCGGCTGCTGGTCCAGGTGCCCGCATCGGGCCGATGGTATCCCAGGGCCTCGGACGCAATTGGGCTCAGCGACCCGTCCGGCCACCGCTGCCGAGGGGCGAGCCGGTACCATCACCGCCATCGCACACCGGGGGGACATCGTGGGCACCGCCGCCGCACCCGGTGTGGCCGAGGCCGCCCCGGACGCCGGTCCCGGGGGACCGCCGGACGCCGCCCCCGCCCGGCGTTCCGCGTGGTGGCCGGCCCTCGTCCCCGTGGTCGTCGTGGTGGCCGGCGCCTGGGCCTACCGGTGGGTGGACGAGGACGCCTTCATCAACTTCCGGGTCATCGCCAACGTGCTGGCCGGCCGGGGCCCGGTCTACAACGTGGGCGAGCGGGTCGACGTCTCCTCCGACCCCCTGTGGGTGGCCGTGCTCACGCTGGTCCACGCCGTCACCCCGTTCGCCTCCCTGGAGTGGACCTCGGTGGTCCTGGGGCTCGTCTGCACGGCCGGCGGGTTCCTGGCCGGCGGGCTGGCCGCCGTCCGGCTTGCCGGCCCCCGGGAGTCGGGCACGGTGGTCCCGCTCGGGATGGCGGCGGCCTCGGTGGTGGCCGGGGTGTGGGAGTTCGCCACCTCGGGCCTCGAGATGTCGATGGTCTTCCTGTGGCTGGGGTTCTCGACCCTGCTCCTGGTCCGGGTCGAGGGCGCCCGCCGGCGGGCCCTTCCAGCCGCCGTGGTGCTCGGCCTGGGCGGCCTCATCCGGCCCGAGCTGACCCTGGCCGCCGCCGTCTTCGTGGCCGCCCTGGTCACCGTGGTGGCCGCCCCGGGGTGGGGGAGCGCCACCGGCCGGCTCCGGCGGTGTGCGGCCGTGGTGGCCGTGGCCCTGGCCCTGCCGGTCACGGTGACGCTGTTGCAGGCCGCCTACTACGCCCTGCTGGTCCCCTCGACGGCCCTGGCCAAGGACGCCGGGGGGTCCTGGTGGTCCCAGGGGGCCACCTATCTGGGGAACCTGGTCGCCCCCTACGCCCTGTGGCTGCCCGCCCTCCTGGCCGTCCCGCTGGTGGCCGCCCGGGCGGCCCGGTGGTGGCGGGCCGGGGACCGCACCGGGACCGTGGTCCTCCTGGCCCCGCTGGTCGCCGGCCTCGTCGACGCCGCCTACGTGGTCCGTCTGGGCGGCGACTACATGCACGCCCGCCTCCTCCTCCCGGCCCTCTTCGCCTGCTGCCTCCCGGTGTGGGTCACCACCGCCCAGCGCCGCACCTGGGCCGCCGTGCCCGCCGCCGGGATCGCCGTGTGGGCCGTGGTCTGCCTGGGCTGGCTGCGCTTCGTCCCCACCGTGCCCCACGTGCTCGGCCTCCAGACGGTCTTCATCTCCAACGAGCGCGACAGCTGGATCGCCGCCACCGGCCGGGCCCACCCGGTCACCGCCGGCGACTACGCCGGCGCCCTGTCGGGCCGGGCCGCGGCCGTGCTGTCCGCCGAGGCGGCCCGGGTGCCGTCGGGCGCCCAGCGGATGGTGGTCATCACCGACCCCTTCGCCCCGGTGCCCCGGACCACCCTCCCGGCCCGGTCGGCCCTGCCCTTCCGGCTGGCCGTCGATCTGCCGGCCATCGGCGTCATCGGCTACCTGGTCGGCCCGGAGGTCTACGTCTTCGACTCCTTCTCGCTGGCCGACCCCATCGGCAGCCACACCACGGTGACCCGCCACGCCCGGCCCGGTCACGAGAAGCTGGTCGGCCCGGCGTGGATGGTGGGCCGCTTCGGGGTCCCCGGGGCCACCACGGTGCCCGGCGGCCCCGGCCCGGTCCCGGTGGCCGCCGCCCGGGCCGCCGTGGGCTGCGGCCGGCTGCACGCCTACCTGACAGCCATCACCGCCCCGTGGACGCCGTCCCGGGCCTGGGCGAACCTGACGGGGAGCCCCGGGTTCACCACGTTCCGCTTCAGCGCCGACCCGGTCCGGGCCGCCGCCCAGCTGTGTGGACCGGGAGGCGGCCGGTGACGGCCGACGCCCCTTCCCTCATGCCGGCGGACCATCCCGTGGCGCCGTCCGGGCCGCCGGTCCGGGCCGGTGGCGTGCGGGGCCTGGTCCTGGCCGGTGCCTCCTACCTGGTCCTGGCCGTGGGGGTGTGGTGGGGCGTGTGGTCGGGCCACCCGTCGTCGATGGCCACCTGCGGCTGCGGCGACGCCGCCCGCTTCCTCTGGTTCACCGAGTGGCCCGCCTTCGCCCTGGCCCACGGCCATGGCCTCCTCTGGTCCCCGTGGCTGTTCCACCCCACCGGGATCGCCCTGCTCGACGACACCAGCGTGCTGGCCCTCGGGGTGGTCCTGGCCCCGCTGACCCTGGCCGCCGGCCCGGTGCTGTCCATGAACGTGGGCCTCACCCTGGCCCCGGCGCTCTCGGCCCTGGCCATGTACGTGCTGCTGCGCCGGTGGGTGGCCTGGGCGCCCGCCGCCTGGCTGGGCGGCGTGGCCTACGGCTTCTCGCCCTTCGTCCTCACCGAGCTGGCCCTCAACCAGACCAACATCGCCTTCCTGGCCGTGCCGCCGCTCCTCGTGCTGGTCCTCGAGGACCTCCTGGTGACCCAGCGGCGGTCCCCGTGGCGGACCGGACTCTCCCTGGCCGGCCTGGTGGTCCTCCAGTTCTTCCTCTCCACCGAGGTCCTCCTCATCTCGGTGCTGGCCGCCGCCGTCGGCACCCTCCTTCTGGTGGGGTGGGCCGGCCTCCGGCGGCCCGCCGAGGTGGCTCCCCGGGTGGGCCATGCCGTCCGGGCCGGCGCCGTGGCCGTGGGCGTGGCCACAGCGGTCCTGGCCTACCCGCTGTGGACGCTGCTGGCCGGCCCGGCCCACCTCTCGGGGCCGATCTGGTCCACCGGGGCCACCGCCCGCTTCGGCACCACCCCGGCCTCGTTCCTCTCCCCGTCGGGACTGGAGTCGCTGCGGTCGGCCATGCTCCGCCTGGGCGGCTACCAGGGCCCGGTCCTGCTCGGCCTCGGCACCCTGGGCCTCGGGGTGCTGGCCCTGGCCCTCGTCGGTCTGGCCACCAGCCTCTTCGCGGGTCGGCCCGACCGGCGCCGGTGGCTGCTGGGTGCCCTGGGTGCACTGGCCGCCCTGTGCTCGCTGGCCCCGGGCCGGGGCGTCTGGGTCCCGTGGGCCGTCCTCGGGCGGCTCCCGTGGATCGGCGACATCGTGGAGGCCACGGGCAAGGTGATGCGCACGGAGCGCGGGGAAATCTCGATCCTCGTCGAGGAGCTGCGGCTCCTGACCAAGGCGATCCGGCCGTTGCCAGACCAGTGGTCGGGCCTCAAGGACCGCGAGCAGGTCCTC
>CAXBRB010000124.1:0-7609 GCA_963977795.1 uncultured Acidimicrobiaceae bacterium | reverse complement strand
TTTTTCAAGCAGAAGACGGCATACGAGATGTAGCCGTGACTGGAGTTCAGACGTGTGCTCTTCCGATCTATGCCGGACCGAGCTCGGCGGCCGCCTCACGCAGCAGGTCCCGCACCCGGGGGTGGGCGGCGTGCTCGATCAGGGCCGAGGCCTGATCGGGCTGGCTCCGGCCGAAGATCTCCGCCGCGCCGTGCTCGGTCACCACGACGGAGTGCTGGAAGGAGCTGGCCGGCGACCACAGGAGCGGCACCACGTTGGACGAGTCGCTCTTGGCGTGCCACGACCGCATGGCGATCACCGCATGGCCGCCGGGGGAGTGGAGGGCGCCGGAGACGAAGTCGGGCTGGCCGCCGAAGCCCGAGTAGATGCGGGTGCCGACGTAGCTGGCGTTGGCCTGGGCGAAGAGGTCGACCTGGAGGGCGGTGTTGATGGACAGCATCCCGGGCTGGGCGGCGATGCGGGTGGGGCTGTTCACCACCTCCGTGCGCAGCATGCGCAGGCGGTCGTTGCCGTCGGCCCACCGGTAGAGGTCGGGGGACCCGAAGAGGAAGGTCGAGATGAGCGGTCGGTCGGGGTCGAGGACCCCCGCCCGCTCGAGGGCCAGGACGCCGTCGCTCAGCATCTCGGTCCACACGCCGAGCCTCCGCCGGTCCCGCAGGCTGTGGGCGGCGGCGTCGGGCAGCTGGCCGATGCCGAGCTGCAGCGTGCCCCCGTCGGCGCAGTAGCGGGACACGGTGTCGCCGATGGCCAGCGACGCGTCGTCCAGCGGCCGCTCCGGCGGCGAGGGGAGCGGGGTGTCGACCTCGATGGCCAGATCGACGGCCTCGAGGGGGAGCTCGGCGTCACCGTAGGTGTAGGGCATCTGCGGGTTCATCTGGGCGATGACCAGGCCGCCGCGCCGCCGGACCTCCTCGACGGCGGCCGGGAGGATGTTGACCTCGATGCCCAGGGAGACCCTCCCGTGGCGCGGCAGGGAGGTGTGCAGCACCACGGCGTCGGGGGGCCGGTCGGTCTCGAACAGACGGGGCACCAGCGACAGCCGCATGGGCAGGTAGACGACGGTCGGGTCGTCGCGGACGCCCGGCCCGATGAAGGGGGTCTCCGTGACGAGGCCGGGGCGACGGGGCCATCCCGCCTGGGGGTTGAGGACGAAGGCCCGCCAATGGGGAAGGGCGCCGTCGACCAGCCCGAGCAGGTGGTGGGGCGTGGCGAAGTTCCCGCTGACCACCACCCGGGGCTCCTCGCCAGGGAGTGCGGCGATGGCTGAGGACAGGGCCGCCTCGTCGACCACGGTCATCGCACCCTCCTGGTCGTCACGGCGGCACGCCCCGGTCGGGACGCCTGCCCAGTGTACGGACCGGGGAGGGGACGGACCCTGCGCGTGCCGGCGCACCGTCCCCTCGGAGCCGTCCGGAGGACCGGCGGTAGGCTCGGCGGCATGGAGCTCCGACTGGACGGGAAGACGGCACTGGTCACCGGAGGGTCCCGGGGCATCGGGCAGGCCATCGCCGCCGCCTTCGCCCGGGCCGGAGCCACGGTGATGCTCACCTCACGCCGGGAGGAGGGCCTGGCCGCAGCAGCCGCCGAGATCACCGCCGACGGGGCGGTCGACGGCGGCTCGGTGGCGTGGACGGTGGCCAACGCCGGCGACCCGGCCCAGGCCGAGGCGGCCGTGGAGGCGGCCCGGGAGCGCTTCGGCTCGGTCGACATCCTGGTCAACAACGCCGCCACCAACCCCTACTACGGGCCGATGATCGACATCGACCAGGGCCGGGCCGACAAGACGGTCCGGGTCAACCAGACCGGCTACCTGGAGTGGACCCAGGCCGCCTGGCGGGCCGGCATGGCCGAGCACGGCGGCGTGGTCTGCAACATCGCCTCCATCGGCGGGCTCACCGTCGAAGGCGGGATCGGCTGGTACAACGTGACCAAAGCCGCCGTGATGCACCTGACCCGCCAGCTGGCCGGCGAGCTCGGGCCCAAGGTGCGGGTCAACGCCATCGCCCCGGGCCTGGTGAAGACCCAGCTGGCCCGGGCGCTGTGGGAGGCCGGGGAGGAGAAGATCTCGGCCCGCCTGCCCACCCGCCGCCTGGGCGTTCCCGACGACATCGCCCACGCCGCCCTCTTCCTGTGCAGCGACGCCGCCTCCTGGATCACCGGCGAGACCCTGGTGGTCGACGGCGGGTCGCTCTGCATCCCCAGCGGATCGCTCTCCTGAGCCACGGCGCGCACGGGTCGGCCCGGTAGGGAGCCGACTCCGCCCGGATCAGCGCAGGTCGGCCCGGCGGACCTTTCCGCCCGGGGTGCGCGGCAGGGCGTCGACGGGCACCACCTCCTTGGGTGCCGCCCACGGTCCGAGCTGGCCGGCCGCCAGGTCGCGCAGCTCGGCGACGGTGGGGACGGCGTGCCCGGGTCGGGCCACGACCCAGGCGACCACTCGCTCGCCCCACTCCGGGTCGGGGCGCTTCCACACCGCCACCTCGGCCACCGCCGGATGCCGGGCCAGGACGGCTTCGGTGGCCACCGGCCAGACCTTCTCGCCGCCGGTCACGATCACCTCGGCCAGGCGGCCGACGACCTCGAGGGTCCCGTCCGCACGGAGGCGGCCGCCGTCGCCGGTGGGCAGCCAGCCGCCGGGGAGGCGGGGATCGGTGCCGTCGCGGTAGGCGCGGAGGAGCATGGGTCCCCGCAGGAGGACCTCGCCGATGCCGGCGTCGGCGGCCCTGTCGTCCGCACCGTCGCCGACGGTGCCGATCCGGACCTCGACACCGTCGAGCGCACGTCCGTCGTAGACGCAGCCGGAGCCGGTCTCGGTCATGCCGTAGGTGGCCACCACGTTGGCGGGCAGGCCGTCGGGCGGCGCCGCCCCGCCCAGCAGGACGGCCCGGTACCCCGAGACGTCGGTCCGCCCGAGCGCGGTGGCCACCAGGGAGACCAGGGTCGCCCCCTCGGCGGCCAGGGCGGCCACCTGCCCGGCGTCGAACCGGGGGAGCACGGTGCACGGGGTGCCGGTGACGAGGGCCCGGGTGACCACGGCGAGCCCCCCGATGTGGGCCAGGGGGAGGCACGCCACCCACCGGTCCCGGCCGGGGTCGGCACCCAGGGCCCGGGAGGTGGCCAGGGCGGACGCCGCCACCGAGGCGTGGGTGTGGACCACGCCCTTGGGCTCGCCCGAGGTGCCGCTGGTGGCCACCACCAGGGCATCGCCGGGCTCCACCGGCTGGCCCCCCGGGAGCGAGGCCGTGCCCGTCTCGGACACCACCCGGGACGGACGGAACGCCTCGAGGAGGCGCCGGGCGGCCGGCGGCGGCAGCCGGGGGTCCAGCGGGAGCACGGCGTCGCCGGCGTCCCAGGCCCCCCGGAGGGCGTCGACGAACAGGGGGCCGGCCGGGAGGTCCAGCACCACCAGGTCGGGCATGCAGGTAGCCTAGCGACCGTACGAGCAACGACTCTAGGAGTGATCGGTCGCATGGTTCCCGCATCCGACAGCACCGAAGGCGCACCCACGGCGATCACCGGGCCCCCGGTCGACCCCGTCGAGCGGTTCCGGGGCCAGCCCCTGCCCACCTGGGAGACCCGGGGGGAGTACCGGGACATCCGGATGGACGTGGCCGACGGCATCGCCAAGCTCACCATCTGCCGGCCCGAGGTCCGCAACGCCTTCCGCCCCCAGACCCTCTTCGAGCTCAGCGACGCCTTCGCCGTGGCCCGGGACGACCCGTCGGTCGGGGTGATCGTCCTGACCGGGGAGGGCCCCGACGCCTTCTGCTCGGGCGGGGACCAGAAGATCCGGGGCGACGACGGCTACATCGGCGACGACCACGTGGCCCGCCAGGGGATCGGCCGCCTCAACGTGCTCGACCTGCAGATCCAGATCCGTCGCCTGCCCAAGCCGGTGGTGGCCATGGTGGCCGGCTACGCCATCGGGGGCGGCCACATCCTCCACCTGGTGTGCGACCTCACCATCGCCGCCGACAACGCCCGCTTCGGCCAGACCGGGCCCAAGGTCGGCAGCTTCGACGGCGGCTACGGGGCCAGCCTGCTGGCCCGGACCGTCGGGCTCAAGCGGGCCAAGGAGGTCTGGTTCCTCTGCCGCCAGTACGACGCCGCCACGGCCCTCGACTGGGGTCTGGTCAACGAGGTGGTGCCGCTGGCCGAGCTCGAGGCCGAGACGGTGGCGTGGTGCCGCCAGATGCTCTCGCTCTCGCCGCTGGCCCTGCGCATGCTGAAGGGCGGGCTCCACGCCGCCGACGACGGGCTGGCCGGACTCCAGCAGCTGGCCGGCGACGCCACCATGCTCTTCTACATGAGCGAGGAGGGCCAGGAGGGCCGCAACGCCTTCCAGGAGGGCCGCCAGCCCGACTTCGGGCGCTTCCCCCGTCGGCCGTGACCGGTCCGGGCCCGGCCGCCTCCGATGTCACGGACATCGGCCCGGTCCGGCGGTGGTGGCTCGGGGCCCGGCCCCGGACCCTGCCGGCGGCGGTGGTGCCGGTGGTGGTGGCCACGGCGGCGGCCCACGCCCGGGGCGTGCCGACCCGTGCCGCCGGGTCTGTCGGCTGGGCGGCCCACGGCGCCGGTGCCGTCCCCCGGGTGGATCCGTGGTGGTGCGCAGCAGGCGCCCTGGTGGTGGCCCTCGCCATCCAGGTCGGCACCAACTACGCCAACGACTACGCCGACGGGGTGCGCGGGACCGACGACGCCCGGGTGGGCCCGGTGCGCCTGACCGCCTCGGGCCTGGCCGCCCCGGCGGCGGTCCGTGGGGCTGCGCTGGCGTCCTTCGCCGTGGCCGGGGTGGCCGGCCTGGGACTGGCCTGGGCCACCTCGTGGTGGCTGGTGCCGGTCGGGGCGGCCTGCCTGCTGGCCGGCTGGTTCTACACGGGCGGCCCCCGTCCCTACGGCTACGCCGGCCTGGGCGAGGTCTTCGTCTTCGTCTTCTTCGGCCTCGTCGCCACCGTCGGCACCTGGTACGTCCAGACGGGCCGGCTCGGACCGGCCGCCATCTGGTGGGCGGCCACGGCGGTGGGCCTCCTGGCCACCGGCCTCCTCCTGGCCAACAACCTCCGCGACATCGCCACCGACGCCGTCAGCGGGAAGCGAACCCTGGCCGTGCGGATCGGCCGCCGGGCCGGCGGGTGGTGCTATGCGGCGTGCGCCCTGGTGCCCTTCGGTGCCGCGGTGGTGGCCGCAGCGCTGGGGCTGGCCGGTGTCGCAGACATCCCCGCTCCCGGGTGGCTCCTGCTTCCGCTCGCCGCGCTGCCGCTGGCCGCGGCCCCGGTGCGCCTGGCCACCGGGGATGCCGAGGGGCGGGCCCTGCTTCCGGTGCTGGCCGCCACCGGCCGGCTCCAGCTGGCCTACGGCGGGCTCCTGGCTGTCGCCCTGTGGCTGGCCCTGCCCCGGGTGCTGCCATGAGACATGCCGTCGTCCAGCCCGGGCGTTGCCGTCGTCCACGTCGCTGCTCAGTCGATGCGTCGGCCTCCATCGAGGAACGACCGGACGACCCCGGCGACCTCGCCGGGCGCCTGCAGGTGCGGGGCGTGGGCCGCTCCGGCCACCAGGTGGACCTCCGCCCGGAGGCCGATGGACCGGGCCATCCGGTGCGCCAGGTCGACGTAGCGGGCGTCCTCCGCCCCGGCCACCAGGAGGACCGGGACGGACAGCGTGCCCAGCCGGTCCCACAGCGGCCCCTGGCTGCCCGTGCCCGCCAGGCGCAGGCTGGCCGCCAGGCCCGGTGCGGACCCCCGGCGCCGGGCCTCCATCCCGAGGGCGGCGTCCGGGATGGCGCCGAAGAGGGGGAGGCGGACCCACGCCTCGACGAAGGTGGCCACCGTGTCGACGGGCGGGCTGCCGTCGGCCGGGTCGAGCCGGGAAGCCAGCGCCTCGTCGGCGGTCCGCCGGGCCGCCCGCTCCCCGACGTCCTCGATCCCGGCGGTCCCCGAGATGAGGACGAGGCGGCCGACCAGGTCGGGCCGGTCGAGGGCGAGCTGCAGGCAGTGGCGGGCGCCCATCGAGTAGCCCAGGTAGTCGCCAGGTCCGCCGGCCGCACCCAGGAGGGCGGCGCCGGAGGGGACGTCGGCGCGGATGTCGGCCGAGCCGCCGTGGCCGGGCAGGTCGGCGGCGACGACCTCGTGGTCGACGGCCAGGGCATCGTCGAGGCCGCCCCACACGGTGCCGTCCTGGGTGAAGCCGTGGGCCAGCACCACCCGTGGGCCCGCACCGGAGACGGCGGTGTGCAGGACCTGGCTGCCGGCCGGGGTGGTCACCGGGACGGGAGCCGGGCCGGTGCCGGGATCGGTGCCGGGAAGGTGGGAGGCGTCTCGGGATGGCATGGCGGACCGGAGCCGAGCGTACCGACCGGCGGCGTGGCGTGAGCGCCCGGGCCGATGCCCCCGGGGAGGGCGACGGCGGCACGGCCGCACCCGGGGTGGGTGATCTCCAGGCTGCCTTCTGCGCCACGCTGGTCGACGAATGGGTCCGGTGCGGCCTGAGCCACGCCGTGGTCTGTCCGGGCTCCCGGTCCACCCCGCTGGCCTTGGCGCTGGCCGCTGACGGGCGCATCGCCGTCCACGTGCGGCTCGACGAGCGCTCGGCCGGGTTCACCGCAGTGGGGATCGGGCTGGCCACGGGAAGCCCGGCGGCGGTGGTGGTCACCAGCGGCACGGCCGCCGCCGAGCTGCACGCTGCAGTGCTCGAGGCCGACCTGGCCGCCGTGCCGCTCCTGGTCTGCACGGCCGATCGGCCGCCGGAGCTCCACGATGTCGGCGCCCCCCAGACGGCCGACCAGACCCGGCTGTTCGGCGTCGCCGTGCGCTGGTTCGCCGATCCCGGGGTTCCCGCCGGCGAGGCGCGCCACGCCTGGCGCTCGCTGGCCGCCCGTTCTCTGTCTGCGGCGTCCGGCGGGAGCGGCGCCCCGGGCCCGGTCCACCTGAACCTCCCCTTCCGCGAGCCGCTGCTGGGCAGTGCCGACGTCGGGGGGATGCCCGAGGGGCGCCCCGACGGACGCCCGTGGCACACCGTGGCGGCGCCGCCTGCTGTCCCGCCCCCGGGCCTGGCCCGGGCCCTGGTCACCAGGGGCCTGCTCGATCGCTCACGCCGCGGCGTGATCTCCGCCGGCGCAGGGTGCGGGCGGCCCGAGGGCGTCCTGGCGCTGGCCCGGGCTCTGGGCTGGCCGGTCCTGGCGGACCCCCGGTCCCCGCTGCGCACGGACGTGCCGGAGGTGGTGGCCACTGCCGACAGCCTGCTGCGGGCGGAGGCCTTCGCCGAGGCGCACCGGCCCGGTCACGATGAGCGACCGGCCATCCTTCGACCACGCGACCGTCATGCCCTCGGGTGATTCCGGCAGAGGGGTGATCCCGAGCAGCTCGATGAAGTTCGGTGGGTGAACCGGGAGCCCCAGTTCCCGGGTCCGCTCCGGCGTGGCCTTGGCGAAAGCGCCGAAGATGACGTCGATCACGCGGAGGATCGTTTCCGTATAGCCGCCGACCGGCTTGGGCGCGGACACGCCGAGCAACGTCGCATCCGGGATGACGAACTCGATCGGTGCGAGGCAGCCAGCGTTCGCAGGCACATCAGTAAATAAATGCTTCAGCGCCACATAACAGCACGCGACGGT
>CAXBRB010000123.1:0-7646 GCA_963977795.1 uncultured Acidimicrobiaceae bacterium | reverse complement strand
CCCATGGAGCCGGCGAAGGCGGCGTCGCCGAAGGCGAAGATCCCGCCGTCGGCGGCGCACAGCCAATAGCCCTTGCCGGTCGGGGTGGCCGCCATCCCCACGATGGGCTGGTTGAGGGGCGCCGCCGACAGGTCGCCCAGCGAGGGGAAGGAGCCGTAGGGGAAGAGCTTCCCGAACGAGGTCACCATGGCGTACCCGCCGGCACCCGGGGCGGCGGCCATGCCCCGGACCTTGCACTCGGTGGCCGGGGCGTTGCACGGCGGCGGTGGTGGTGGGGGCGGGGCAGGCGGTGCCGGCGTCCAGCACGGCTCGTTGTGCTCGGCCGTGTTGTTGTCCCGGGCCACCGTCGTCGTGCACGACGGGTCGACCGTCCAGGGCGGCACGCAGGCCACCACCCGGCAGACGATCCGGCCGATGCACGAGATGTGCTGGTTGCACTGGCCGTACCGGAACTGGAAGCAGCCGGTGACCCAGGAGTTGCACCCCTCGGGCCCGCACCCGCACGTCGTCCCGTCGCAGCCCGGCTCGCAGAAGCCCCACCCGCCCCCGCACCCCGTGGTGCAGCCGCAGGTGGCGTGGCAGTCCATGTAGTAGCGGGGCCCGCCGCAGTAGGTGGAGTTGTCGGCCTTCCACCAGCCGCCCATGACGGTGTCGGCCGGGCAGTAGTTGTACCCCCCGTTGATCGAGCAGCAGAACTCGGACCAGCCCGCACAGCACGTCGAGCCGCACCCGCAGGCGCTCGATCCGCAGGTGCAGACATAGCCGTACGCCGTGCCCGGGCGCAGGAGCAGGTCGAGGCCGGACCCCACGGTGACGGCGCTGCCGGCCAGCGCCGAGCGGTTGATGAAGCTGCGCCGGGACAGCCGGGACCCGAGGAACCCGGCGGCCCGCTCGACCAGGGCCGTGCTCACCCGGCCTCCCCGCGGGTGATCCCCAGCCGGGCCCGGGCGGCGCCGACTTCGGGCAGGACGGCCAGGGCCAGGTAGGCCAGCACGGCGCACAGGCCGCCGAGGAGGACCAGCGGGACGCCGTGCCACGGCTGACCGGCCAGCGCGGTCCACAGGGGACCTGACGGGCCGGTGGCGGCCACGGTGGCCGCCGCGGCCGCCAGCACCAGGTCGACCGCCACGTGGAGCCGGGTGGCCGGGGTGTCGGGCCGGCTGAAGCACCCGCAGCTGGCCAGCGGGCCGCCCCGCACCAGCACCACAGACACGAAGGCGGCGAAGGCGGCGTACGAGCAGGCCACCAGGCCGGCCGTCACCGGACCGGGACGGAGCAGGCCGGCCACGCCGATCACCGCCTCGACCACCGACCCCACCCGGACCAGGGGCCCGAGGACGGCCACGGGCAACGGGACGGTGGCGGCCAGCCCCCGGGCCGTGTCGCCCGGCCGGACGGCCTTGGCGGCGCCGGCGGCGACCAGGAGCAGGCAGGCGGCAAGGTAGATGCCCATCAGTTCCACGGCGCGCCCCCCGGGGCCGGTGCCGCCGCCGGCTCCACGGCCAGCTGAGCCAGGAGGCGGTTGACCACCGGCACCAGGGCCCGGCGCCGGGCGAAGCTGCCGAGGACGACGTAGAGGGTGAAGGGCCGTCCGTTCTCGGTGAAGAACCACTGGGTCCCGGCCTGGCCCACCAGCCCCCGACGGAGGACGTGGGGGGCGAAGTGCTCCGGGCCGAGGGCCCGGGGCATGGCCGGGTGGTCGAAGAGCGGGGTGCCCAGGCTCTCGGGGCCGTACTCGAAGAGGACGGCGAAGACGTCGGTCTCCCGCATCAGGGTGACCGCACCGCCGCCGAAGTCGCCGACCTCGGCGGGCAGGGCGAAGGTGGCGAAGTGGGCGACGGCGTGGGACCGCTCGGGCCCGGTCGTCTCATGGCGGAAGATGCGGCCCTCGAACCCGGCCGGCAGGTCGGCCCGGATCCCGTGGGCCCGGAGGGTGGCCACCGGTCAGCCGGCCCGGCCGAGCCCGGTGCGGGCGGCCGGCATGCGGGCGTCGGGCGGGCCATAGAGGTCGTCCAGCGACGTCGGGTAGAGGCTGGGGTCGCCGGGGAGGATCCCCGCCTCCCGGAGCACCCGGTCGTTGTCGGACTCCCGCTCGGGACCGTCGAGGGCCACGGCCCGCTCGGCCCGGGTCCCGGGACCGAAGGCGGTGGCGTCGACGGCGGCCCGGCGCATGAGCTCGGCGACCTGCTCGAACCGGTTGGCCACGCCCTCGCCGATGCGGCGGCCGGCGGCTCCGTCGACCAGGACGAAGAACGGCGACCCCGGCACCTCATACTCCGTCCATGCGTCGCTGGACATGACCACGGCCAGGCCCGGGGCGGCCAGGGCGGCCACCTCGCCGGGGACCTCCCGGTCGGGCCCCTTGGTGACCACCACGAGGCGGGAGCCGGCCGGCAGGCCGAGGGCGGCGGGCTGGCGGAAGGACTCCCAGAAGCCGGCGCACGAGGCGCACCCGGTGGAGAGGAAGGCCAGCAGGGTGAGCCCCTCGGCGCCCACCGGGTTGACGGCCAGGGCGTCGCCCCCGGGGGTGACGCCGGCGATGGCCGGGGCCGACACGGCGTCGCGCTCAGGCGGCAGCGGCGGCCCCATGGTGAAGGCCACCGGCGAGGTCCGGCCCGGTCCGCCGCCATGGGCGCTGTGGCCGCCTGGGACGGCGTCGCCCAGCGGATCCCCCACCCCCACCCCGAGGTCGTGGAGGGCCTTCAGGATGTCGGCGTGGCTGCGGAGGAGGCCGGCCACCAGGACGGCCAGGAGGGCCACCACGGCCCCGAGCACGACGCATACTGCCACCATCGACCGACCTCCCCGACCGCCGGCGGCCGGTGCCGCCTGCCCTCGACTCGCGGCCCACTGTAGGGAGCGCACCCGCCCGAACGGTGGCTTTCCGGCCGGCATCGCCGCGGGCAGCGAGTGCCCTTCGGCCCTGGTCCGACCGACCGGCCCGCCCTACGCTGCCGGGCAGGCGGCCGGCCCGGAGGCGGGGCACCGGCAGGCCGGCGGCGGAGCGGGAGCGCCGCCGTCGGACGGGAGAGCGAGGGACGCGTGGCGCTGAGGATCGAGTGCGTGAGCATCGACGCCGGGGATCCCGTGGCCCTGGGCCGGTTCTGGGCCGAGGCCCTGGGATGGCAGGACCGCACCGACGAGGACGGCGACGTCTGGGTCGAGCCCGGCGAGGGCCACCCCCTGCGGGGGAGGTGCGCGCCGCTGCTGTGCGTGGCCGTGGCCGACGGCAAGGCGGCCAAGAACCGGCTCCACCTCGACCTCGTCCCCGACGACCAGGAGGCCGAGGTGGAGCGGCTGGTCGCCCTCGGGGCCACCCGGCCCGACATCGGCCAGACCGGGACCGAGTCGTGGGTCGTCCTGGCCGACCCCGAGGGGAACGAGTTCTGCGTGCTGGACGAGGTCTAGGGGCGCCCGGCCTTCCGTGCGCCCGACCCCCGGGCGCTCAGCCCTGGCCGGCGGCTTCGGCGGCGGCCTTGGCCTCGGCGGCCTTGCGGTACTCCTCGAGCTGGTCGATCAGCGGCATCCGCTCCTGGCCCACGGTGGAGTCCAGGCGGGCGGCGATCTGCTCGGGCGTCCAGCGGCCGTCGGCGTAGACGGCACGGACCTCGCGGGGCTGGTTCCAGACGGCGATCTTGGGGCCCACCGCGGTGTAGACCTGCCCGGTCACGTGCTTGGCCTGGTCGGACAGCAGGTAGACGACCAGCGGGGCCACGTCCTCGGGATCGCCCATCTCAGCCAGGTCCATGGGCACGTTGGCCGACATGCGGGTGCGGGCCACAGGGGCGATGGCGTTGGCCGTCACGCCGTAGCGGTGCATGCCCGCGGCGATCGACCGCACCAGCGAGACGATGCCGCCCTTGGCCGCGGCATAGTTGGCCTGAGCCACGCTGCCGGCGAAGGCCCCGGAGGTGAAGGCCACCAGCGACCCGCCGCCCTCCTGCTTGCGCATGATGCCCGCGGCGGCCCGGAACACGGTGAAGTGCCCCTTCATGTGGGTCTCGATGACGGCGTCCCACTCGTCCTCGGACATGTTGAAGAACATGCGCTCGCGGAGGATGCCGGCCACGGCGACCACGCCGTCGATGCGGCCCCACCGCTCCACCCCGGCCCCGACGATGGCCTCGCCGCCCTCCATGGTGGTCACGCTCTGGGCGACGGCGACGGCCTCGCCGCCGGCAGCGACGATCTCGGCCACCACGGCCTCGGCCACCTCGCTGGTCGGGTCCTCGCCGGCCATCGACACGCCGATGTCGGCCACCACGACCTTGGCGCCCTCGGCGGCCGCGGCCAGGGCCACCGCCCGGCCGATCCCGCCGCCGCCTCCGGTGATGGCGATGACCTTGCCGTCCAGGAATCCGCTCATCTGCCCGTCACTCCTCGTCTCGTGCACTCGTGCTGCGGTCGCCCGCGGCGCTGTCTCGTACCGCGCTGTCTCATACTGCGCTGTCTCGTGTTGCGGCCGCCGGCGGCGCCGACCGCCCGTAGGCCCGTGATCAGGCCGTTCGAGAGGGGTGCGGTGCCGTGCCGGTCTGTTGACCGTCCACTGGAACCTGTTCTAGCGTCCCGCTCACGTCCGCGCCACCTCGCAGGCGGGCCGCCGGCCGTCTCGCGACGGCCCGCCCACCCGCAGCACCGGCCGGCCGACCACAGGCAACCGCACGACGGAACAGGGGATGGACATGGGTGATCTCGGCTTCTGGGCACTGGCGCACGAGAACCCGGAGCACCTGGCCCTGGTGGCGCCCGACGGCGCCGAGTACACCGCCGGCGAGCTGCTCGTCCGGGCCAACCAGGTGGTCCACGGCCTGCGCGGCCTCGACCTGAAGCCGGGCGACCGGGTGGCCACGCTCCTCCCCAACGGCGTCGAGATGTTCGAGGTCTACCTGGCCGCCCTCCAGGCCGGCTGGTACCTGGTGCCCATCAACCACCACCTCGTCGCCCCCGAGGTGGCCTACATCCTCAAGGACTCCGAGGCCAAGGCCTTCATCGCCCACGAGCGCTTCACCGACATCGCCCTCGACGCCGCCGAGGAGGCCGAGCTCCCCTCGTCGGTCTGCTTCGGGGTGGGCGAGATCACCGGCTTCAGCTCCTACGCCCGGATGCGGGACACCCAGCCGACCACCGACCCGGCCGACCGGACCATCGGCGACGTCATGAACTACACCTCGGGCACGACGGGCAACCCCAAGGGCGTCTACCGGGCCCTGAGCGGCCTCTCCCCCGAGGAGGCCGCCCTCAGCCAGTCGGGCATCCTCTTCCTCTTCGGCATCCAGCCCCAGGACGACAACGTCCACATCGTCGGCTCGCCGCTCTACCACACGGCGGTCATGCGCTTCTCGGGCGCCTCCATCCACCTGGGCCACACCATCGTGGTGATGGACAAGTGGCTGCCCGAGGAGATGCTGCAGCTGATCGAGAAGTACCGGGTGACCACCTCGCACATGGTGCCGACCCAATTCCACCGCCTGCTGGCGCTGCCCGACGACGTCCGGGCCCGCTACGACGTGTCGTCGCTGCGCCACATGATCCACGCCGCCGCACCCTGCCCGGTGGACGTCAAGCACAAGATGATCGAGTGGTGGGGCGACGCCATCGACGAGTACTACGCCGCCTCCGAGGGCGGCGGAACCCTTGTCTCGGCTCAGGAGTGGCTCACCAAGCCCGGGACCGTCGGGAAGGCGTGGCCCATCTCCGAGATCGCCATCTTCGACGACGAGGGGAACCGGATCGAGGAGCCCGGCGTGATCGGCACGGTCTACATGTCGATGCAGACCGGCGACTTCGAGTACCACAAGGACGAGAAGAAGACCAAGAGCAACCGGATCGGCAAGTTCTTCACCGTGGGCGACGTCGGCTTCCTCGACGAGGACGGCTTCCTCTTCCTGCGGGACCGCAAGATCGACATGATCATCTCGGGCGGGGCCAACATCTACCCGGCCGAGATCGAGAACGTCCTGCTCGGCCACCCCAAGGTGGGCGACGCCGCCGTCTTCGGCATCCCCCACGAGGACTGGGGCGAGGAGGTCAAGGCCGTCATCGAGCCGGCCGACGGCGTGGAGGCCTCCGACGAGCTGGCCGCCGAGATCCTCGAGTTCTGCTCGACCCGGCTGGCCAAGTTCAAGACCCCGAAGTCGATCGACTTCACCACCGAGATGCCCCGGGACCCCAACGGCAAGCTCTACAAGCGCAAGCTGCGGGACCCCTACTGGGAGGGCCGGGAGAAGATCTGACCCTGGCTCCCGCCGGAGCGGCGGGCAGGTCCTGCCGGGCCGGCGTGCGCCTGGCTCAGCCCGGGCGGCGGACCGTCAGGTCGATGGCCAGCCGGTGGTCCACCACGGTGGCCGTGCCGAACTGCTGGATGCGGACCTCCTCGGTCCGGTGCCAGCCCTGGCGGACGTAGAACCGCCGGGCCCGCTCGTTGGTCGACAGCATCCACACCCGCGCCTCGGCGCAGCCCTCATCGACCAGGCGGTCCAGGCCGGTGTCGTGGAGCCGCCGGCCGAGCCCCGCCCCCCACTGCCCGGGGGCCACGTAGAGGGTGACCAGCTCGCCCCGGCCCGGTGCATCAGGCGGCCCGAGGCCGACGTGGACGAAGCCGCGCAGGGTGCCGTCGTGGGCGGCCACCACCACGTGGTCGCCCCGGGGGGCCTCCAGCAGGCGGCGCCACCACCGGGCCCGGTCGTCCACCGAGAGCCCCTCGAGCAGCGGGGCGGGCAGGAGGTGGCGGTAGGCGGCCTGCCAGGAGGCCACGTGGACGGCGGCCACGGCGTCGGCGTCCCCGGGCACGGCGTCCCGCAGGACGGCGTCCCGCAGCACGACGTCCCGCAGCACGACGTCCCTCAGGGCGCCGTCCCCCGGGGCGGCGTCGGGCGGTGCGGCGTGCTCCCCCATCGGACGCTCGGACCGACGATCCGTCAGGCGTCGGAGGCGTCGGCCGCCGGGTGCACGTCGGAGGCCGCACCGACCCGCACCGCCTCGGCCCGGATGGCGGCCAGGACGTTGGGATCGGCGTTCTCGGCGTTGCCCTCGGCGATGGCCAGGAACTGCGTGGGGACCACCTCGATGAAGAGGCCCTCGGCCTCGGCGGTCAGCAGGTCGCCGTGGTACATGCCGGCCCAGGAGTGGATCTTGCGGCCCTCTCGGCGCAGGAACCGGGCCTCGATGCGGAGCGTGGCCCGCAGCGGGGTGGGCTTGCGGTAGCGGACGGTCAGGGAGCCGGTCATGCCCGGGTTGCCCGAGGCCATGTTGGCCGCCCCGAGCATCTCGTCGAACGTCTCGGCGATGACCCCGCCGTGCACGCACGTGGGCGGCCCCTCGTAGGCCCAGTCGAACCAGGCCTCGCCCCGCACCTCCCGGGAGCCGGGCTCGGCACCGTCCACCGTCCACACCCGGACAGGAGGGGCCAGGGGGTTGAGCGCCCCCATGATCGGGCTGGTGGGGAAGAACTCCTCGGCGTCGTCCTCGGTGCTCGGGCCCTGGCGGGCCAGCTTGCCCCCGGAGCGGGCGGCCAGGGCGGCCGTGGCCGCCTCGACGGCGTCGGCCGCCTCGGCCAGGGCGTCGTCGTCCGAGGCCGTGGCGGTCACCAGGGTGATCAGCGGCCGCAGGGCGGCGGCCAGGCGGCGCCGGGGGTCACCGGACGGCCC
>CAXBRB010000122.1:0-7657 GCA_963977795.1 uncultured Acidimicrobiaceae bacterium | reverse complement strand
GTTCACCAAATAATCTCGGCCGCTGGTGGGGTACACCAACTGGCCAGTCTTCGGATCGAAGTTGACGTTCTTGTTCTTGCCGGTCGCATAGAACGGAGTCGTGTATTCGTAGCGCAGCCCCAGATTCAACGTCAGGTTCGGTAGGACTTTCCAGTCATCCTGGATGAAGGTTGCGTACGCCTTTTGCAGCTGTTCCACATTGGCTTGGGTATTCGCGTCGAACTGCTGAACGTAGCCGACCAGGAGATCCGCCATCGCCTCTCCAGTAAAACGGCCACCGAAAGTGTACGCCGGGACTGTGCGAGCAAGATCCTGGAACGTGTTGTTCTTCTGCCGGGTCTCAAAACCCATGCGAAGAGAGTGCTCGCCCTTGGTCAGGGAGATCGTGTCCAGGAACTGGAACAGTTCGGGAGCCTGGAACTGCGGGCGGAAGTTGCGGGTGCCGAGGGAGTTGTAGTTACTCACCGAGATTTGCGGGATGCCGCCGTTGCCTTTGGCAATCGCTTCGGCGGGGATGTTTTTGAAGCCGAAGGCGGCGGCGCCGGGGCCGTCGATGCCGGGGTTGGTGAATGTCGCGTAGGTGCGGTTGTAGCCGAAGCGGAAGACGTTGACGATGGAAGGGGAGATGGTTTTGGTCCAGGTGGCGCCGGTGGAGTGGTTGGTGTTGAACTGGCCGCCCTGGTTGTTGGCGCCATCGGCGGGGCCTTCGAAGAGGGCGTCGCGGTAGATGTCCTGGCGGAGGTAGGACCAGCGGAAGGAGAAGATGTCCTTGGAGCTGAGGTTGTAGTCGGACTTGATGTCGCTTTTGTGGGTGTTTTCCTTGCCCGCGCGGGAGACGCCGTAGTTATTCGTTGTCTGGCCGCTGCCGACGACGGTGCCGGGGTCCCTGTGGTCGTGACCCTCTCCCTGGCCTACGACGACGCCGCCGCCCTGTCCCGGGGCGAGCTCACCCCGGCCGAAGCGCTGACGGCCGGCCGGATCCGGGTCCGGGGCGATCTCTCGGTCCTGGCCGCCGCCCAGGGGATGCTGGCCGCAGCCCGGGAGCACACCCGGGCCGTCGACGCCGACACCACCTACTGACCGGCCCGGCGCGCACCGCCACCCTTCCCCGGAGCGGCTGCAGGGGTAGGTTCTGCTCCGTGGCCGCCGCCTACCGGATCACCGCCATCGACCACGTGCAGCTGGCCATGCCGGCCGGGGGCGAGGACGAGGCCGCCGCCTTCTACGAGGGCCTGCTCGGGGTGCCGCGCGTGCCCAAGCCGGCCGAGCTGGCCGCCCGCGGTGGCTGCTGGTTCGAGGCCGGGGCCGTGCGGATCCACCTGGGGGTGGAGGACGGCTTCACCCCGGCCCGGAAGGCCCACCCGGCCCTGGTGGTCGAGGACGTCGAGGCGCTGTGCGCGGCCCTCGAGGCGGCCGGCCACCCGGTGCGGACGGTGGAGGACGTGCCCGGCATGGTGCAGCGGTTCACCGCCGACCCCTTCGGCAACCGCATCGAGCTCGTGGCCACGGGGCCCTGATGGCCCGAGGGGCCGCCTCCCCGCTCCGCCAGCGCCTGGCCACCATGGCCGGCGTCTTCCGCTCGGCGTTCGCCAACCCGGCGCTGCGGGCCGTGGTGCTGGCCTACGCCGTGGTGATCGCCATGGAGTTCGGGACGTGGCTGATCCTGCTGATCTGGGCCTACGCCCACGGGGGCGCCACCGCCGGCATGGCCATCGCCCTGGTGCAGCTGGTCCCCTGCGTGGTGCTGGCCCCCATCCTCGGCACCCTGGCCGACCGCCGGCACCAGGGCCGGTTCCTGGTGCTGGGCTACGCCGCCCAGACGGCCACCGTCGGGGCGGTGGCCGCCGCCGTGGGGCTCGGTGCGCCCACCGGCGTCGTCTTCGCCCTGGCCCCGCTCACCTCGATGGCCTTCATCATGACCCGCCCCACCCAGTCGGGCCTGCTCCCCGCCCTGGTGCGCACCCCCGAGGAGCTGACCGCGGCCCGGGTCATGGCCGGTTGGTCCGAAGGGTCGGCCACCCTGGCCGGCCCGGCCCTGGCCGGGGCCGTGGTGACGGCCTCGGGCACCGGGGCCGCCCTCGGGGTGATGGCCGGCCTCGGAGTCCTCTCCCTCCTGCTGGGGATCCGGGTGGCCCGGACCGACGGGCGCCCGGCGTCCGGGCCGGAGCCGGCCGACCCGGGTGACGCCGCACGGCCCGCCGGCGTGCTGGCCGACACGTGGTCCACCCTGGTGGCCACCCTCGGCGAGCCCCGCATCCGGGTGCTGCTGGTCCTCACCACCTTCTTCTACGTCCTCACCGGGGCCCTCGACCTCCTCTACGTGGTCCTGGCCGGCTCCCTCCTCCACCTGCCGGCCGGCGGGGCCGGCTACCTCAGCGCCGCCTTCGGGACCGGGTGGATCCTGGCCGGGCTGGTCACCGCCTTCCTGGTGGGGCGCCACCCGCTGTTCCGCACCCTGACCGGCTCACTGCTGGCCTCGGTCGGGGCCCTGGCCCTCATCGCCGCCGTGCCCCGGGTGTGGCCGGCCGTCGTCCTCCTGGTCGCCTCGGGCCTGGCCGGCGCCGTCTTCGACACCACGGGCAAGACCCTGCTCCAGCGGGCTGCACCGGCCGACGCCGTGGCCGGGGCCTTCGCCGTGCTCGAGTCGCTGCTCTGCCTGGGCCTGGCCCTGGGCACGGTGGTCACCTGGGTCGGCGTGCGGGCGGCCGGTCCCCGGGGGGCCCTGGTGGCGCCGGGGATCGTCGCCGTGGTCCTGCTGGCCGTGCTCTGGCGGCGCCTGCGCCAGGTGGACGAGGCAGCCACCGTCCCCCAGGTCGAGATCCGCCTGCTGCGGGCCCTGCCCATCTTCGCCCCGCTCCCGGCGCCCGCCCTCGAGGCGGTGGCCCGGGAGCTCGAGCCCGTCCGGGCGCCAGCCGGCACCGTGGTGGTGGCTCAGGGCGACCCCGGCGACCGCTACTACGCCGTGGCCGACGGAGAGCTCGAGGTGACCCAGGACGGCGCCGTCCTCTCCCGGGTCACCCGGGGCGCCGGCTTCGGCGAGATCGCCCTCATCCGCGCCATCCCCCGCACGGCCACCGTCACCGCCACCACCGACGTCCTCCTCTACAGCCTCGACGGCGACCTCTTCCTGGAGACGGTGACCGGCAACCCCTCGGCGGTGCGGGCCGCCGGCACCGTGGTCGACGGCCACCTGGCCCGGGGCAGCAGCGGGGCATCGGACGGAAGGGCACCGGACGGAGGGTCGCCGGACGGAGGGTCGCCGGACGGAGGGACGCCGCTGGCAACCTGAGCCCGACGCCGGTCGGGCGGGCCGGTGCCGGTGCTCAGCCCAGGGCGTCGGCGGCGGCCAGGCCCGAGCGGAAGGCCCCCTCCACCCGGGGGCCGCCGAAGGCGTCGCCAGCGAGGACGCAGCCCGGGGCCACGGTGCAGGACCGCTCCGGCCAGGGAGCGGTGGGTGTGGCGTAGCGCCACCGGTGGCAGCGGGCCTCTACCACGGCCGCGCCGCCCAGCCACGGGGCCGCTGCGGCCAGGAGGTCGGCGAGGAGCCGGTCCGGATCGTCGTCGAAGCGCTCGGCGGCCAGGGCGGCCGTGGTGTGGAGGGTGACGGCCGGCTGCGCCGAGGCGCCCTTGGCCACGTTGTCCCCCACCCACGACCAGGTGGCGTCGCCGTCCAGCTGCACCCCGCCAGGGGCGGGCACGGCACCGGGCCCGTCCAGGGCCACCACCAGGGAGAGCGTGGGGTCGTAGGCCAGGTCGGGCACCTCAGCCGCCCCGGCCAGCAGCGCGGCGGCCTGGGGCACCGGGGCGGTGACCACCACGGCAGGCGCCGCCAGGGATCCGGCCGGTACGCCGTGGCCCGCCCTCCAGGTGACCCGCCACCGGCCGGACTCGGGGGCGACGGAGGTGACGTGGACTGACTGGCGCACGTCGAGGCCGGCGGCCAGGGCGGCGGGAAGCGCGGCCATGCCCCCGGCCACGGCGTAGCGGGGGTGGCCGTCGGGCGAGGTGAAGCCCCGGCACCACTCGTGGACCAGTCCCTGGTCCTGCCAGGCCACCATGGCGGCGGCCAGCTCGGGGCTGCGGACGGTGAAGAATTGGGCGCCCTTGTCGGCCCGGGCCCCGCCGGCCAGCTCTTCGGTGGCCATCCGGCCGCCCGGTCGGCGGCCCTTGTCGAGGACCACCACGGAACGGCCGGCATCGGCCAGACGGCGGGCTGCGGTCAGGCCGGCCAGGCCCGAGCCGATCACCACCACATCCGGGCCCACGTCCCGGCCTCCGGCGGTGGCGCGCTCCACGGCGGTGGGGCCGATCAGGCCGCCGGCCGCTCGACCTCGGCCCGGATGCGCTCCAGGGTGGTGCGCATCCCGTCGCGGTTGGTGCGACCCCGGGCCCAGCCGAAGAGCGTCCAGTAGATCTTCATGGGCAGGGAGTCGGCCAGACGGAACCACTCGGTGACGTCGCACCCCGCCTCGGCCGGGGCGATGGTGTAGCCCCAGTTGTTGACCGGCTTGTCCGACTGCAGCACGGCGAAGGCGAAGGCGCGGCCCGGCTCGCACTCGGTGACCTCGCACGTCGTCCAGTAGGTCGGGCCGCGGCCGTTGCGCTTGACGTGGCCCCGGAAGCGGGCGCCCACCGCAGGACCGTCGGCCCCGTCCAGCCACTCGGCCTCGAAGGTCTCGGGGCTGTAGCTGCCGATCCGGGTGACGTCGCTGAGCAGGTCCCAGACGGCCTCAGCCGGGGCGTCCATGTGGATGGTCACGGAGTCGTGCATGGGCCCCACCCTAGGGGCCCGGCGTGGGCCGGCGCCCGGGCCGGGAGCGGCCGGTGCCGCAAGTGCGCCTCAGGGAAGCAGGTCGGCGACGTCGGCCCGCTCGGACTCGAGCTCCTCGGTCGTCACCCGGATCCGCTCGGTGGCGAACTCGTCGTGGGTCAGGCCCTCGACCACGGTCCAGCCGCCCTTGCCGTCGGTGGCCACCGGGAAGCCGAACTGCAGGCCCTCGGGCACGCCGTACTCGCCGTGGGAGACGACGGCCAGCGAGGTCCAGTCGCCCGGGGCGGTGCCGTGGTGGACGGCGGCCACCGAGTCGATGGCGGCGTTGGCCGCCGAGGCCGCCGAGGAGAGCCCCCGGGCCTCGATGATGGCGGCGCCCCGCTTCTGGACGGTGGTGAGGAAGTCGCCCTGCAGCCAGGCGGTGTCGGTCACGACCTCGGTGGCCGGCTTCCCGCCGATGCGGGCGTTGGCGGCATCGGGGAACTGCGTGGCCGAATGGTTGCCCCAGATGGCCAGGTTGGTCACCTCGGCCACGGGGACACCGGCCTTCTGGGCCAGCTGGGTCTTGGCCCGGTTCTCGTCCAGGCGGGTCATGGCGAACCACCGGTCGGCGGGGACCTCGGGAGCGTTGGCCCGGGCGATCAGGCAGTTGGTGTTGCACGGGTTGCCCACCACCAGCACTCGCACGTCGGAGGCGGCGTTGTTGGCGATGGCCTGGCCCTGGGGCCCGAAGATGCCGCCGTTGACGGTCAGCAGGTCACCCCGCTCCATGCCGGCCTTGCGGGGGATGGAGCCCACCAGGAGGGCCCAGGAGGTGCCGTCGAAGGCCACGTTGAGGTCGGTGGTGGTCTCGATGTCCGAAAGCAGGGGGAAGGCGCAGTCGTCGAGCTCCATGACCACGCCCTCGAGGGCCTTCATGCCCGGCTCGATCTCGAGCAGGCGGAGTACGACCGGCTGGTCGGGGCCGAAGAGGGCTCCCGAGGCGATGCGGAAGAGGAGCGCGTAGCCGATCTGGCCGGCGGCGCCGGTCACGGTGACGTGGATGGGGTTCTTGGCTGCCATGGCGGCAGGCTACCGTGCGGCCTCCGAGCCGGGCGAACCGACAGGGGGTCCTACGGGAAGCCCGAGGGGGCCTACACAACGGCGACCCGGTCAGTCGGCCGACGGGGGCCCGAGGCCGAGGGCGGCGTAGATCTCACGGGTCGCGTTGGACCGGTTGAGCGTGTAGAAGTGCAGTCCCGGCACACCGGCCTCCAGGAGCTCACGGCACAGCTCGGTGGCGCACGCCACCCCCTCGTCGCGCACGGCGGCTGCTCCGCCCCGGGCATCGGCCGCCTCCAGGCGCTCGACCATCCAGGGCGGCACGGCCGCCCCCATGGCCGCCATGCGGGGCACCGAGGTCAGGCTCGTCACCGGCATGATGCCGGGCAGGACGGGCTTGGTCACGTCCCGGTCGGCCAGGTCGGCCACCAGCGAGGTGTACTCGGAGGCCTCGAAGAAGAACTGCGTGACGGCGAAGTCGGCCAGAGCCAGCTTGTCGGCCAGGTGGTCGCGGTCGCTGGCCAGGTCGGTCGAGAGCGGGTGGCCGGCCGGCTGGGCCGCCACCCCGATGGAGAAGCCCCCGATCGCTCGGGCCAGCTCCACCAGCTCCACGGCGTGGACCAGCTCGCCGGGCCCCTCCTCGGGGTCGGCCGGGGGGTCCCCGCCCAGGGCCATGAGGTTCTCGATGCCGTGCTTGCGCAGCTCGACCAGGATGTCGGCCAGCTCCAGGCGGGTGTGGGCCACGCAGATCAGGTGGGCCATGGGGACCAGGCTGGTGGCCTGGAGCATCCCGGTGACCAGGTCCACGGTGCGCCGGCGGGACTCTGCCCCGCCGCGGTAGGTGACCGACACGAACGACGGGGCCAGCGGCTCCAGATCGCGCAGGGTGGCCACCAGCGTGTCGTGCTCGGCGTCGGTCTTCGGGGGGAAGAACTCGAACGAGAACGTCTGGCCCTTGGCCAGCAGGTCGGCGATGCGGGTCATCAACCACCCAGTCTAGGTAGGGGCCCTGTCCCGGCCCAGGGCAGATCGGTTGCAGCGCCGCCAGGCTGGCGCCACTCCTGCGGCGGAGCCGGCGTCAACTCCGTGGCAGAGCCACCGTTAGCTCTGTGGCGGAGCCACCGCTAACTCTGTGGCGGAGCCACCTCGGCCTGCAGGCGGGCCAGGGCGGCCTGGAGCTCGGCGTCTCGGGCCCGGCGGGCCTCATCGGCCTGGGCCAGCTGCACGCCGGTGGGGGCGGCCGCACCGTTGCGCAGGAGCCGGTCGGCCTCGACGGCGAAGGCCAGGCCCCGCAGGGCGCCGGCCGCCGTGGTGGCCGCCCCGCCCGCTCCCGGCTCGGGCGACGACTGGCCCGACTGCTCGAGGGCCGTGGCCGCCTTGTCCACCTGGACCTGGATGGCGCCGCGCAGCTCGGGATCCTCTGCGGTGGCGCTGGCCGAAAGCAGGGCCTCGCGGGCCAGCCGGGCGTCGGTGAGGGCCGGCATGGCCCGCCGCCGCCAGGTCGCCATGGCGGCGTCCTTGTTCCGGGACCGGAGCAGCAGGACCACCAGGACGATGGCGGCCAGGATGGCCACGATCAGCAGGATGAGGCCCCACGGGGTCGACGACTTGGCCGGAGCCACCGGGACCGTGGTCGTGGTGGTGGCCGGGTGGGTGGTGGTGGTCGTCGACGGGTGCGACGTGGTAGTGGTCGTGGCCGGCCGCGTGGTCGTCGTGGTCGCCGGCACCGTGGTCGTCGTGGCCGGCACCGTGGTGGTGGTCGGGGCGATGGTGGTCGTGGGCGCCACGGTGGTGGTGGTCGTCTCGGCGCCGGCCGGCTGGCCGCCGCTGGCCAGGACCAGCAGG
>CAXBRB010000121.1:0-7912 GCA_963977795.1 uncultured Acidimicrobiaceae bacterium | reverse complement strand
GCGACCACCGAGATCTACACTCTTTCCCTACACGACGCTCTTCCGATCTGGGACGGGCCGCGGGGCGGCCCGTCGGTTGGGTCTGACGGTCCGTCAGCATCTAGTATCTGCCGCCGTGAAGCGCCCCTATCGAGTGGTTGTCGCCAAGCCCGGTCTCGACGGGCACGACCGCGGCGCCAAGGTCATCGCCCGTGCCCTGCGCGACGCCGGGTTCGAGGTCATCTACACCGGCCTCCACCAGACGCCGGACCAGGTGGTCCAGGCCGTGATCCAGGAGGACGCCGACGCCGTGGGGCTGTCCCTGCTGTCCGGTGCCCACCTGACCCTCGTCCCCCGTGTCATCGAGGGCCTGCGCGAGCAGGGCCGGGACGACGTGCTGGTGATGGTGGGGGGGATCATCCCTGAGGCCGACATCCCCGTGCTCGAGGGGCACGGTGTGGCCAAGGTCTTCACGCCTGGCGCCCCGCTGCCGGCCATCGGCGCCTGGCTCGAGGAGGCCCTCGACGCCCGGGAGACCGGAGTGGGCGTCTGACCCTCGGCACCCCGGGCCGCGTTGCGGCCCGCCGGGGTCCGGAGCCGTCCCGCACGGCACCCCGGACGACCCTGCGCCCGACCATCTAGACCAGCAGCACCCGAACACGAGCGGAGCGCCCACGGGGCGGTCCGAGAGGAAGGACACGGATCCGGTGGATCTCTTCGAGTACCAGGGCAAGCAGTACTTCGCCCGCTTCGGCATCCCCATCTCCAAGGGCGGCGTGGCCGACACCGTGGACGAGGCCGTGGCCCAGGCCGAGGCCTCGGGCTACCCGGTGGTCATCAAGGCCCAGGTCAAGGTGGGCGGCCGTGGCAAGGCCGGCGGCGTGAAGCTGGCCGCCGACGCCGACGAGGTCCGCCTCCACGCCGGCAACATCCTCGGGCTCGACATCAAGGGCCACGTGGTCAAGCGCCTGTGGGTCGAGCACGCCTCGGACATCGCCAAGGAGTACTACGCCAGCTTCACGCTCGACCGGAGCGCCAAGAAGCACCTCGGCATGCTCTCGGCCGAGGGCGGCGTGGACATCGAGGAGGTGGCCGCCACCAACCCCGACGCCATTGCCCTCCTCCACATCGACCCGGTCGACGGCCTCTCGCTGGAGGCCGCACGGGCGTGGGTGGACCGGGCCGCCCTCGACGAGGTCGCCCGGGACCAGGCTGCCGAGCTCCTGGTCAAGCTGTACACCTGCTACACCGAGGGCGACTGCGACCTGGCCGAGGTCAACCCGCTGATCCTCACCCCCGAGGACAAGGTCCACGCCCTCGACGCCAAGGTCACCCTGGACGCCAACGCCGAGTTCCGCCACCCCGAGTGGGAGGAGTTCGCCGGCAGCGACGTGGAGGACGAGCGCGAGGCCATGGCCAAAGAGCGCGGCCTCAACTACATCGGCCTGTCGGGCACCGTCGGCATCATCGCCAACGGGGCCGGCCTGGCCATGAGCACGCTCGACGTGGTCAACCAGTGCGGCGGCTCGGCTGCCAACTTCCTCGACATCGGCGGCGGCGCCAACGCCGACGTCATGGCCGCCGCCCTCGAGGTCATCAACTCCGACCCGGCGGTCCAGTCGATCTTCGTCAACATCTTCGGCGGGATCACCCGGGTCGACGAGGTGGCCAAGGGTGTCCTCGAGGCGCTCAGCCGTGTCGAGATCACCTCGCCCATCGTGCTCCGCCTCGACGGCACCAACGCCGTCGCCGGCCGGGAGATCCTGGCCCCCCACCTGTCCGATCGCCTGGTCGCCGAGCCGACCATGCTCGATGCCGCCCGCCGGGCGGTCGCCCTCGCTGGAGGCCAGTCATGAGCATCTTCGTCGACGAGACCACCAAGGTCGTCATCCAGGGCATCAGCCCGACCAGCCAGGGCCTCTACCATGGCCTGCGCAACCGGGACTACGGCACCCAGGTCGTGGCCGGCACCAACCCCAACCGGGGCGGCGAGGAGATCGAGGGCATCCCGGTCTTCGCCACCGTGGCCGAGGCCGTCGAGGCCACCGGGGCCAACGCCTCGTTCATCTCGGTGCCGCCGAAGTTCGCGGCGGCGGCCATCATCGAGGCGGCGGCGGCCGGCGTGCCCTTCGTGGTGTGCATCACCGAGGGGATCCCGGCCCAGGACGAGGCCGTGGCCTACAACCGGCTCCTCCGGGAGTTCCCGGGGACCCGCCTGCTCGGCCCCAACTGCCCCGGCATCATCTCGCCCGGGAAGTGCAACATCGGGATCACCTCGGGGGACATCGCCATGCCCGGCGGCCCGGTGGGCATCGTCAGCCGGTCGGGCACCCTGACCTACCAGGCCCTCCACGAGCTCAGCCAGCAGGGCGTGGGCCAGACCACGTGCGTGGGCATCGGCGGCGACCCGGTCCCCGGGACCAGCTTCATCGACTGCCTGGCCGCCTTCGAGGCCGACCCCGACACCCGGGCCATCATGATGATCGGCGAGATCGGCGGCTCCGCCGAGGAGGAGGCGGCCGAGTTCATCGCCGCCTCGGTCACCAAGCCCGTCGTCTCCTACGTGGCCGGCGTCACCGCCCCTCCGGGCCGCAAGATGGGCCACGCCGGCGCCATCATCTCCGGCTCCAAGGGCACCGCCCAGGCCAAGATGGAGGCCCTCACGGCGGCCGGCGTCACCGTGGCCCAGAACCCGACCGAGGCCGGCGAGGCCATGGTCGACATCGTCCGGGCGCTGGGCTGACCACCCGCCCCGGCCCGGGGACCCGCCGGTGAGCCATCCGCCGCTGCCCTCGGCCGACGCCCTGTCGGGCCGGCCGGTGGCCGCGGCCATCTTCGACCTCGACGGCCTGCTCATCGACTCGGAGCCCTTCTGGCGCCGGGCCGAGATCGAGGTCTTCGGCTCGGTCGGCCTCCACCTGAGCGAGACCGACGTGCGCCAGACCATGGGCCTGCGCATCGACGACGCCGTGCGCCACTGGTGGGACCGCCACCCCTGGCCGGGCCCGTCGCGCCAGGAGGTGGAGCGGGCCTGCACGGCCCGGGTGGCCGAGCTCATCACCGCCGAGGGTGCCCCCATGCCCGGGGCCCTCGAGCTGGTCGGGCTCTTCCGCTCCCTCGGACTGCCCATGGCCGTCTGCTCGGGCAGCTACGCCGTGGTCATCGAGGCCGCCCTGGACAAGCTGGGCATCGCCGGGGACATGGCCCTGTGGCACTCGGCCGAGTGGGAGCCCCTGGGCAAGCCCCACCCCTCGGTCTACCTGACCACCGCCGCCGAGCTGGGCCTCGATCCCGTGGCCTGCCTGGCCTTCGAGGACTCCTTCAACGGGGCCATCGCCGCCAAGGCCGCCCGCATGCGGGTGGTGGCCGTGCCCGAGCCGGCGGCGGCCGGCTCACCCCGGTGGGGCTTCTGCGACCTGGTGCTCGGGTCGCTCACCGCCTTCGACGAGGCCGCCCTGCGCCGCCTCGAGGACCCGACGGCCTGACCTGGCAGGCGCACTCGGGCGGCCTGCGCCTCTCCGGAGAGGCCCCGCCGCCGGACGGTTGCAGTTCGGCGAGAGATGGGCGCAGCCCTTTCAGTTGGCGCGTCGGAGGCCCGATGCTGGTGTCAGCGAGGGGCACCCCGGGGCAGGGGGACCGGGCGACACCCCTCTCGGACCGGTGGCAGGCCGGCCGGGAGGGATCGCTCGGGCCCATCGCAGCAGCTCGGGCTCCAGGCGGGCTCCCGACCTCCCCCGGTCGGCCCGCCTGGCACCCGGCTGCTTCCCCCGACCGCCCCCCCGGCGCCCCGGGGCCCTCGCTCACACCGGTCCCGCCCACCGTGCCGTCGTCCCGTCCCCTCGGGAGGGCCCCGGCGCCGCTGGTAGCGTGCGGCCGTGGCCGCTGGGACGACAGGTGGAGGTGCGCCGGTCCCGGTCCGCATCGGCGTCCTGGTCTCAGGAAGCGGCACCATCCTGGAGGCTCTCCTCGCCGCCGACCTGCCCATCTCCGTGGTCCTGGCCGACCGACCGTGCCGGGGCCTGGCCGTGGCTGAGGACGCCGGTGTGCCTGCGCTCCTGGTGGACCGGGCCGGCTTCGGCGGGTTCGGCCCCGGCTTCGACCGGACGGCCTACTCGGCCGCCGTGGCCGAGGCCCTGGTGGCCGCCGGGGTGGACGTGGTGGTGATGGCCGGCTTCGGCACCGTGCTCGACCAGCCGGCCCACGACGCCTACCCCGACCGGATCCTCAACACCCACCCGGCCCTCCTGCCCGCCTTCCCGGGCTGGCACGCCGTGCGGGACGCCCTGGCCGCCGGGGTGGCCGAGACCGGCACCACCGTGCACGTGGCCCACCTGGCCATGGACACCGGCCCGATCCTGGCCCAGGCCGCCGTGGCCGTGGAGCCCGGCGACACCGAGGCCACCCTGCACGAGCGCATCAAGGCGGTGGAGCGCCAGCTCTACCCCGCCACCGTCGCCGCCTTCGTCGCCGCCCTGGCCGGCGGCGCCGACCCGACGGCCACGTTCCCCATCCCGACCGGTGCCACGCCGACCGGTCCCACCCCGACCGAGGAGGTCACCCCATGAAGGCACTGCTGTCCGTCTACGACAAGACGGGGATCGAGGACCTGGCCCGTGGCCTCACCGACCTGGGCTGGGAGCTGGTCTCCTCGGGTGGCACCTCGGCGGCCCTGACGGCGGCCGGGATCGCCCACACCGAGGTGTCCGACCTGACCGGCGCCCCCGAGATGCTGGGCGGCCGGGTCAAGACGCTCCACCCGGTCATCCACGGCGGGATCCTGGCCGACCGCTCGAAGCCCGACCACCTCGAGACCCTCGACCAGCTGGGCATCGGCCTGATCGACCTGGTGGTGTGCAACCTCTACCCCTTCACCTCGGACCCCTCCATCGAGCTGATCGACGTGGGCGGGCCGACCATGGTGCGGGCCGCCGCCAAGAACCACGACCACGTGGCCATCGTGGTCGACCCGGCCGACTACGGCCCGGTCCTCGAGGAGCTGCGGGCGGCCGGGGCGGTCTCGCTGGACACCCGGCGCCGCCTGGCCCGGGCGGCCTTCGCCCACACCGCCGGCTACGACGCGGCCATCGTGGCCTGGCTGGACGAGCGGGAGCAGGCCGACCGGGCGGCCGGCGCCGATGGCTCCGAAGCGCTGGAGGCGGCCGTCCTGCTGCCCCCGACCATCCACCTGACCCTGGAGCGGGCCGAGACCCTCCGCTACGGCGAGAACCCCCACCAGCACGGCGCCCGCTACCGGGTGGCCGGGGAGCGCTCGTGGTGGGACGACATGGTCCAGTACGGCGGCAAGGAGCTCTCCTACCTCAACGTCTTCGACGCCGATGCGGCCTGGCGGCTCGTCCACGAGCTGGCCGAGGGCCCCGACGGCACCCCGACCGGCCAGGCCGCCGTGGCCATCATCAAGCACGCCAACCCGTGCGGGGCGGCCGTGCACGCCGACCTGGTCCGCGCCTACGAGCTGGCGCTGGAGGCCGACCCCCAGTCGGCCTTCGGCGGCATCGTGGCCATCGGCGGACCGGTGACCACGGCGGTGGCCGCAGCCATCGCTGCGGGCCCCCAGGCCGACGTCATCATCGCCCCCTCCTACGACGACGAGGCCCTGGCCCAGCTGGCGGCCAAGCGCAAGGCCACCCGGCTGCTCTCGGCCCCGGCCCCGGAGGCCCTGGTGCGCCAGTACCGCTTCCTGGGGGCCAGCGCCCTGGTCCAGGACGCCGACCGCTTCCGGGTCCATCCGGACGCCTGGGAGGTGGCCACGGCCCGGGTGCCCACCGAGGCCGAGTGGGCCGATCTGGCCCTGGCCTGGAAGGTCTGCGCCCGCACCACCTCCAACGCCATCGCCATCGTCACCGGCGGCCAGGCCGCCGGCGTCGGTGCGGGCCAGCAGTCCCGCGTGGTGGCCGCCGAGATCGCTGTGGCCAAGGCGGGGGAGCGGGCCCGGGGCGGGGCGGCCGCCTCGGACGCCTTCTTCCCCTTCCCGGACGGGATGCTGGTCCTGGCCGAGGCCGGCGTGTCCGCCGTGGTCCAGCCCGGCGGGTCCATCCGGGACACCGAGGTGATTGCCGCAGCCGACGAGGCCGGGATCGCTATGGTCATGGCCGGTGGCGAGCGCCACTTCCGGCACTGAGCCCGTGGCCGTCGCGCCCGGCCGGTCCGGTCGCACGATGGGGAGCACGGTGAGGACCACCCGATGACGGCCACGCTGCTCGACGGCGAGCTCCTGGCCGCCCGGATCAAGGCCGAGGTGACCGACCGGGTGGCCCGGCTGCGGGGGGCCGGCGTCACCGTCGGCCTGGGCACCGTCCTGGTGGGCGACGACGGACCGAGCGCCCGCTACGTGGACATGAAGATCGCCGACTGCGCCGAGGTGGGGATCACCTCGGTCCACGAGCACCTGCCGGCCGACACCACCCAGGCCGAGCTGGACGCCGTGGTGGCCCGCCTCAACGCCGATCCGGCCGTCCACTCGATCCTGGTCCAGCTGCCCCTGCCCGACGGCCTCGACGAGGAGCGGACCCTGCTGGCCGTCGAGCCCGACAAGGACGTGGACGGGCTGCACCCGGTGAACCTGGGTCGCCTGGTCATGGGGGCGCCGGGCCCGCTGCCGTGCACGCCGGCCGGCATCGTGGAGCTGCTGCACGCCAACGACGTCCCGGTGGAGGGGCGTCACGTGGTCGTCATCGGCCGGGGCCTGACCATCGGCCGGCCCCTGGCCCTCCTCCTGGCCATGAAGCGGCCGGGGTGCAACGCCGCCGTCACCGTGGTCCACACCGGGGTGCCCGACCTGGCCTCCCTGGTGCGCCAGGGCGACGTGGTGGTGGCCGCGGCGGGCCGGGCCGGCCTGGTGACGCCCGACATGATCAAGCCCGGAGCCGCCGTGGTCGGTGCCGGCACCTCATGGGAAGGAAGGAAGCTCTTGTCCGACGTCGACGAGAAGGTGGCCGAGGTGGCGGGGTGGATCACCCCCCGCATCGGCGGGGTGGGCCCCATGACCCGGGCCATGCTGCTGCGCAACGCCGTGCGGGCCGCGGAGCGTGCGGCGTGAGCGGGGCTGCTGACGGGCGCGAGACCGACGAGCGGCCCTGGGGCCGCTACACCGTCCTGGAGGACGCCCCGACCTTCAAGGTCAAGCGGATCGAGGTCCTGCCCGGCGCCCGCCTGAGCTACCAGCGCCACGCCCGCCGGGCCGAGCACTGGTTCATCGTCGAGGGGACCGCCGTGGTCACCCTGATGGGGGAGCGCATCGAGGTGGCGGCCGGCGACGCCGTCGACATCCCCCGCGGCGCCGACCACCGCATCGAGAACGCCTCCGACGCCCTGGTGGTGTTCGTGGAGGTCCAGCACGGCGACTACTTCGGCGAGGACGACATCGTCCGCTTCGAGGACCACGGCGAGATGGTCGAGACCTGCATCCTCGGCGGCAATGCCAAGCTGCAGTGGAAGGTCGACTGGGCCATGCGCTGGGTCGCGCTGGACATCGATTACGAGATGTCGGGCAAGGACCTGATCGAGAGCGTGCGCGAAAGCTCCAAGGTCTGCCGCGCACTGGGCGGCACCCCGCCCGAAGGCTTCAACTTCGAACTCCTCCTCGACATCGAGGGTAAGAAGATCTCCAAGTCCAAGGGCAACGGCCTGACGATGGACGAGTGGCTGCGCTATGGCACGCCCGAGAGCCTATCGTGGTACATGTTCCAGTCGCCCAAGTCGGCCAAGAGCCTGCACTTCAACGTCATTCCGCGCGCGATCGACGACTATCTGGCCTTCATCGAAAGCTACAAGACGCAGGAGCCCGCCAAGCGGATCGACAACGCCGTCTGGTCGATCCACGCGGGCGATCCGCCGACCCACACCTCGCCTGTGTCGTTCGCCCTGCTGCTGAACCTGGTAGGCGTGGCCAATGCGTCCAGCAAGGCGCAACTGT
>CAXBRB010000120.1:0-8116 GCA_963977795.1 uncultured Acidimicrobiaceae bacterium | reverse complement strand
ACCGGGGCCACCGGCGTGGGCAAGACCTACCTGGCCTGCGCCTTGGCCCAGAAGGCTTGCCGAGAGGGATTCGACACCCTCTACGTCCGAGCCCCCCTGCTGTTCCAAGATCTGGCCGTCGCCAAGGGGGACGGGCGCTACAAGCGCCTGATCGCCTCTCACGGAAAGAAGCGCTTGCTCGTGCTGGATGACTGGGGACTGTCGCCTCTGGGCGACGAGCAACGGCGGGATCTTCTCGAACTGGTCGAAGATCGCCATGGCCGCGGTTCGCTGGTGATCGTCAGCCAGGTGTCGGTCGAGCACTGGCACCAGTCGATCGGCGATCCGACGCTGGCCGACGCCATCCTGGACCGCCTGCGGCTGGCCGGCCGGTCCCGTCCCGCTGTGGATCCGTCGTTGGCCGCCGACCTGGTCGACGCCGTCGAGGAGGGCCTGGCCGACCTCGGCATCGGGCCGGGCCGCCTCCCCGGTCTGGAGCAGCGCCTGGCCCTGGCATGGGCGCCTGGCACCCCCGACCCGTGGGCCGACCTCCACGACGCAGCCCCCGGCGGGCGCCTGCTGGTCACCCCCGACCGGCTGCGACGGGCGTTGGCGTGCCCGGATCACCGGGACGGCGTCGGCTCGGCGGCGCGGCCGTGGTCGCTGCCCCTGGCCGTCGGTGCCCTGGTCGGGGCGCTCTTCGCTCAGCTGGTGGCCACGGGCACCGTCGACGACCCGATGACCGACGGGCTCGCTGCCCTGGCCCTCGACGACCACCAGACGCCTCTCGTGGCCTGGATCGCCGAGCTCCCGCCACACGAGCACGCCGAGCTGGCCGCCGAGGTGGCCCGGCAGGCGTCGGCGCTCCGGGCCCGCTGGCCTCGGCTCGACCCTGCCTGGCTGCCCCGCACCCGCGAGGTGGTGCGCACCGGGCTCGCCGGGGGGGCGGTCGAGCTGCTGGCCCGCGTCGACCTGGCGCTCGGCCAGCCGGCTCGGGACGTGTCCTCGGTGGCCCTGGTCGATGTCGTCACCGGCCCCCGCCGAGCCGAGCACCCTGCCGACCGGGCGTTCGCCGCCCTGGTCGAGACGGTCCGCACCGGTGCGGCTCCCTTCGCCACGGCCACCTACGCCACCCGGTCCGGCGAGCTGGACGTCGATCCGGTGACGCCGGAGCTGCTGGTGGGTGCAGCGCGGCGTCTGCTGGCCGGCGTGGGTGAGCTGGTGGCCCGGGTGCTCGGCCGCACGCCGCCGGGGGCCGAGCCGGTGGCGGCGCTGCCGGTGGGCCACGGCTGTCCGGGGTGCGCCACCGGGTCCGTCCGGTCGCTGGTGCGGACGACGGCTCGCCCGGTGCTCCATGTCCCGCCGGCGGCTGAACCTGCGGCACGTCGGGGGGAACCGGAGGCCGACGGGCCGGCCGGACCAGGGGCCGACGATCCCGGTGCGCCGACCATCCCGGGTGCTCCGGGGGCGACGACCCGGGACGCCCGCTGGGAGGAGGCGGCGTGACCACCACGTGGTCGGCGTGCGCCTCCGAGCTGCTGGCGTCGCCCGTCGGGCACGAGGTGTCGCCCGACGCCGCCCGGGCCCGTCTGGCGGCCGGGATCGGTGAGGCTGTCTCCGGTGCCCCCCGCCGGGCGCCGGTCGAGGTGACCCGCCACGCCCTGGCCGGAGCCGCCGGCCGACCCGCCGGCATCGCTCCCCACGAACCCTTCCGGTGGAAGCCCGCCTTCGTCCGCCGCTCCCTCGGCCTGGCTGCCGTGCGGGCGTGCGCCGACGGCCGCTGGACGGCCCCGGCCGCGGCGGTGGCCCCGCTGGCCGAGGAGGCGGTGGCCCGGTGGCACGCCACCGGCGACCGCACCTTCCACTGGGAGCCGTGGTTGGCCGGCCTGGCCCCGGGAGCCCGGGCCGTCGTCCTGGCCGAGGCCACGACGTGGGCCACGCCGGTGTGGACGGCACTGCCCTGGGCGTCCCTGGGCGACGGTGCACGGATCGGCGGGCCTGACGACCAGTGGACGTGCCCGGCCCCCCGGCAGGTCCGCCTCCGGGGGCGCGCAGAGGCCAGGGTGGCCGTGGGCGGCGCCGGGGGGGCGGCCGAGGTGCAGGTGGTCGTCCTGGCCGGCCGCCCGCAGGGGTCGTGGCGGGAGGAGCTGGCCTTCCCGGCGCTCGTCGCCGGCCTGCGGTGGCCGGCCCGCCCGGTGCCGGCCCGCGTGGTCGGTCTGTGGCCGGAGGCGTCCGAGGTGCGGACCGCCGACGTCGACACCGGTCTCCTCGTCTCCACCGCCGACCGGGTGGTGGAGGTCGTCCGGTCGGCGTTCGTCGGCGCAGCGGCCGTCTGACGGCCCGCCGGGCCCGTCACCGGCCGACCGGGCCGTGCCGGAGGCCCCGGGATCAGGACGCCGTCGTCGGGACAGTTGTCAGAAGAGCTCCCGGGCGGCCTTGGCGTCGGGCTTGCCGGCGGCGGTCAGCGGGATCTCGTCGACCACCAGCAGGCGTCGGGGGACCTTGTAGCCGGCGATGTGGTCCCGGCAGTGCTCCTGCAGCGCCTCGAGGGCCAGCGGCGCGGCCCCGCTGCGGAGCCGGACGGCCACGGCGACCTGCTGGCCGAACCGCTCGTCGGCCAGGCCCACCACGATGGCGTCGAAGACGTCTGGGTGGGCCTTCACCGCGGCCTCGACCTCCTCCGGAAAGATCTTCTCGCCGCCGGAGTTGATCGACGCCGAGCCCCGGCCGAACACGGTGATGGTGCCGTCGGCCTCGACGGTGGCCAGATCGCCGGGGACCGACCACCGGACCCCGTCGGGATCGGTGGGGAAGGTGGCCGCCGTCTTGGCCTCGTCCTTGTGGTAGCCGAGGGGGATGCGCCCGGTCCGGGCCAGTCGGCCGGTGCGCCCGTCGCCGGGGGCCAGCGGCCGCAGGTCGTCGTCGAGGACGGCGGTGTCGGCGCTCATCACGAACCGGGGGCCTGCCGCCCCCACGTCGACGGCGCCCTGGGCGCCGGCCTCGCTGGAGCCGAACCGGTCCATGATCATGGCGCCGGGCAGGTGGGCGGCCAGCTCGGCCTTGACGGTGGCGGTCAGCATGGCCCCGCCCGACCCGATGACGGCCAGCGTGGAGACGTCGTAGGTGCCCGGCGGGGCCTCGGCCAGCGCCTCGGCCAGGGGCCGGGCCATGGCGTCGCCCACCAGGGCCATGGACACGACCCCTTCGTCGCCCACCAGGCGGAGCAGGTCGTCGGCATCGAACCGGTGCGCGGTGTAGAGCACCGTGGTCCCGCCCATCATCAGGGCGTTCCACATGGCCCACTGGGCGTTCCCGTGCATGAGCGGACCCACCACCAGCATGGGGATGCGGGCCGCCTCGTCGGGGTTGATCCGGCCGGCCAGCTCGGCCGCCGAGGTCAAGGGGGCCTGGCCCCACCCACCCCCGCCCATGGCGGCGAAGAAGATGTCCTCCTGGCGCCAGCGCACGCCCTTGGGCATCCCGGTGGTGCCGCCCGTGTAGAGGATGTAGAGGTCGTCGGGCGACCGGGGGACGACGGTCCGTCCGGTGGGTGCCGCGGCCAGGGCGTCCTCGTAGGGGAGAGGGGCCGACCCGGACAGGGCGGCCACCGGGTCCGGCCCGTCCGCCGGGCTGCCGTCCTCCAGGACCAGCAGGTGCACCGGCCTCCGCCCGTCGCCGTCCCGGTCGGCGTCGGCCCGGAGCGACTCGGCCACCAGGTCGGCCAGGGAGCGCTCGTAGACGAGGGCCTCCAGGTCGGCGTTGTCGACCACGTAGGCCAGCTCGGGCGCCACGTAGCGGAAGTTGAGGTTGATGGGGACGGTGCGCGCCTTGTAGCAGCCGATCATGGCCTCGACCCACTCCGCCCGGTTGCGGGCCAGGATGCCGACGTGGGCCCCGGGACCAAGGCCGGCGGCGGCGAGGTGGTTGGCGAACCGGTCGGCCCGCTCGTCCAGGGCGCGGTAGGTGAGGCGGACCTCGCCGGCGACCAGGGCCAGCCGGTCGGGGACGGTGTCGGCCACCACCTCGAACAGGTCGGCCAGGTTGAACTCGGGTGCTGGGGACACGTCCTGCGTCGCTCCTCGTCTGGGTCGTGCGGTGCCCGCCGGTGTCCGGGGCCGCCCGCTGTCGGGCCGCTCGGGGGCCCCGTCCGGCCGGCCGCCGTAGCATGCGGCCAGGCCTCGGAACGCTACCCGGTGGCCCTGCGGACGACAGGAGGCACGGTGACGGGGACGACAGGAGGCACGGTGACGGGGACGACAGGACAGAGCGGGATCGCCGGGTTCGCGGCGCTGGTGACCGGCGGCGGCAGCGGCATCGGTGAGGCCACGGCCACCCGCCTGGTGCGCGACGGCGCCCACGTGATGATCTGCGGGCGCACCGAGGAGAAGCTGGCCGGCGCCGTGGACCGGATGCAGGCGGCTGCGGCCGAGGCGGCGGCGGCCGGCGGGCCCGAGGGCTCGGCGCGCTACGTGGTGGCCGACGTCACCGTCGAGGAGCAGGTGGCCGCCGCGGTGGCCGAGGCGGCCGCGGCCCGGGGCCGCCTGGAGATCCTGGTGGCCAACGCCGGCGGGGCCCACACCATGGGCCCGATGACCGCGGCCGACGTCGACGGCGTGCGCTCCACCATCGACCTCAACCTGGTCGGCACCTTCCTGTGCATCAAGCACGGTGCCCCGGTGATGGCCGCCGGGACCGGGACCGGGGTGGACGGGGAGCCGGCGGCCGGCGGGTCGATCATCGGGATGTCCTCGGGGGCGGGCCACTTCCCCCACCGCTACCTCTGGGCCTACGGCTCGGCCAAGGCCGGCATCGACATGCTGTGCCGCTACGCCGCCGAGGAGCTCGGTGCGTCGGGCGTGCGGGTGAACACCGTCCAGCCGGGCATCGTGGACGACGAGCTGATGGCCCCCATCACGGCCGGCGGGCCGCTGCTGGAGGACTACCTGGCCGAGATGCCCATCAGCCGGCTGGGCACGGTGGAGGACATCGCCGCCGCCGTCCGCTTCCTGGCCGGCCCGGAGTCGGGGTGGATCACCGGGGAGGCGCTGGCCGTGGACGGCGGCCACCATCTGCGCCGCGGCGCCAACTACGGCCTCCTGTTCGGCGGCTGACCCCGTTCTGCACCCGGACGGGTGTAACGCCGGGGCGGTGCTGGACGGTTTCCCCATCGCAAGGTCGCAGGTGCACCCTGCCGCCATGTGGTTCCGGGCCGCGACGGGCCGGTAGCGTCTGGAGGAGGAGGCAGGGCGTCGTCACGCACCGACGTCCCGGACCGGCTGGAGGTGCCGCAGGTGCGAGTGCGAGGGGTGGGTGTGGCTCCGGGCGGACGGAGGGCGGTGCGCCCGGGTGCCCGGTCGGTGTTCGCCGGCGTGCTGGTGGCCGGGACCCTGGCCTCGGCCGCCGGGCTGACGGCCACGGCCGTCCCGGCCTCTGCGGCCACCACGGGCTCCACCGTCGTGCTCACCGATCCCACCGGCGGCCACCACCCCTACCGCCACGGCGCGGTCCCCCGGCACCACCGGGTGCGCACCTCGGCGCTCGCCTCGCTCTCGGCCGCCCGCCGGGCGGCGTCCCAGCGCGAGGCCGTCCGCCTCAGCGCCAAGACCCTCCTCTACAACGGCGGGATCACCTCCGGGCCGCTGGCCGGGGACGGGGTCACCACCGGGCAGCCCCAGGTCTACCTGGTCTTCCTGGGAAGCCAGTGGGGGACCCGGTCGACCAACGGCGCCGGGCAGGCCGTCTTCACCGGCGACCCCGACCAGATGGCCCCGGCCCTCCAGACCCTCTTCGCCGGTCTCGGCACCCACGGCGAGACGTGGAGCAACATCCTCAGCCAGTACTGCGACGGCGCACCGGTCGGAGCCAGCTCGTGCACCCTCGGGAACCCCAACGTGCCCTACCCCTCCGGCGGCGTCCTGGCCGGTGTCTGGTACGACAGCTCGGCCGGGGCCACCTCGGCGGCCTCGGCCGGCGCCACCGGCCACCAGCTGGCCCAGGAGGCCGAGGCGGCCGCCGCCCACTTCGGCAACACCACCCAGGGGGCGAACCGCAACACCCAGTACGTGATCGTCTCGCCCACCGGGTCGGACCCTGACGGCTGGACCGACCCGGTGAACGGGTACTGCGCCTACCACGACGACACCGAGGACCCGTACATCGACGGCGGCGGCCCGGTGGCCGGACCGGTGGTGGCCTTCACCAACCTCCCCTACGTGCCCGACGCCGGAGCGGCGTGCGGGGCCGGCTCGGTCAACTCGCCGGGCACCCTCGACGGAGCCACCGAAGCGGCCAGCCACGAGTACGGCGAGACGGTGACCGACCAGTTCCCCGGCTTCAGCCCGACACCGGGCTGGCTCTCGTCCAACGGCTCCGAGATCGGCGACCTGTGCGCCTACTCACCCCCGGGATTCAACCTGGTGCTCGACTCCGGGACCGTCGCCGTCCAGCAGATGTGGTCCAACCGGGCCGGCGCCGGCCGGGGCGGGTGCGTCGCCGGTGAGTCGACCTTCGTCTACGCGCCGGCGGTCACCGGCGTCTCTGCGAAGTCGGCCCTCGCCGGTGCGACGGTCACCGTCGCCGGGTCGAACCTGTCGACCGCCACGGCCGTCCTCTTCGGCGGGGTGGCCGGGACCATTGTGTCGGCCACCAACGGGGCTGTGGCGGCCGTGGTGCCCGCCGCCGCGCTGAGCGGACCGGTCACGGTGGTGACGCCGCAGGGGTCGGCGGCCACGACGAAGGTCTTCGGCATCATCCCGTCCATCACGTCGTTCACCCCGGTCTCGGGCCCGCTGGGGACGCCGGTCTCGGTCACCATCACCGGCACGGGCCTGGGGTCCCCCAAGCGGGTGGTCATCGGAGGGAAGAAGGCGGCCATCACCTCCGCCTCGGCCACCTCCATCGTGGCCACGGTGTCGGTCCGTGCCACCAGCGGGACGGTCTCGGTCGCCTCCAAGTACGGCACCGCCGTCGCCTCGACCGGCTACACCGCCTCCTGACCGTCGTCGGCGCCCCGTGCGGGCGGCCCCTGCCTCGTGGGGCGGGTCCCGCCCGCCCGGTGCGGCCGGTAGCGTCGGACCGATGACACCGGCCGGGGACGGAGCACGCTGATGCCCGGCATGGGCGGCCCGAACGGGTCCGATGGCGGGCCGCTCGTCCAGGCGTTCCACCATGCCCTGCTGGTGCAGGGGGCGTTCCTGCTGGTGGTCGGCGCCTTCCTCTTCGTGGCCTGGAACCAGCTCCGGGCGCTCCAGTACCGACGGGCCGTGTCCCGGGGCGAGCCGTTCCCTCCCCCCGTCCCCGCCCGGCCCGCCGAGCCACCGGCCCGCCGGTTCCTCCGCATCGTCTTCGGGCTCCTCTGGATGGCCGACGGCCTCCTCCAGCTCCAGCCGGGCATGCCCGGCGGGCTGGCCGCCGCCGTGCTGCGGCCCTCGGCGGCCACCTCACCGGCCTGGGTCCGTCATCTGGTGGGTGCTGGGGCCGATGTCTGGGCCCGCCACCCGGCCGCCGCGGCAGCCTCGGCCGTCTGGATCGAGCTCGGCATCGGGCTCCTCCTCCTCGTGGCCCCCCGAGGCCTCCCCAGCCGGGCCGCCGGCGTGGTCAGCGTCGGATGGGGCCTCCTGGTCTGGTCGGTGGGCAGCGCCTTCGGCGGGATCTTCGCCCCCGGGGCCTCGGTCCTGATCGGGGCGCCGGGGGCGGGCCTGCTCTACGCCGTGGCCGGGGGGCTGGTGGCCGCGCCCGAGGAGGCGTGGACCGCACCGCGGACGAAGCGGCTGCTGACCGCCGGCACCGGGGTCTTCCTCCTGGCTGCGGCCGTGCTGCAGGCCTGGCCGGGGCGGGGGAGCTGGCAGGGGCGCATCGGCGGCCGGCCCGGCCCGCTGGCCGACATGGTGACCTCCATGGCCGCCGTCCCCCAGCCCCGGCCGCTGGCCGCCCTCCTGTCGGGGTTCGCCCGCTTCGACGAGGCCCACGGCGCAGCCGTCAACCTGGTGGTGGTCCTCGCCCTGGCTGCCGTCGGCACCGGCTACCTGGTCGGCGGACGCTTCCTGCGGCCGGCCACCGGCGGCCTAGATCGGAAGAGCACACGTCTGAACTCCAGTCACGGCTACATCTCGTATGCCGTCTTCTGCTTGAAAAAAAA
>CAXBRB010000119.1:0-8467 GCA_963977795.1 uncultured Acidimicrobiaceae bacterium | reverse complement strand
GGTCTTCGGCCCTCTGGGGCATCCCCAGCCCCGCTCGACCGGGACGGCCCCCGTGGTCGTGCCCGGGGCGGCCCCGGCCCTGCCGTGGCCCGGACGGGGCCAGGGCGCCGTGCGCCTCCCGACGGTGGGGGTGGCGCTCCAGTCCGGTCCCGAGGCATCGGTCCCCATCGCCTCGCTGACCAAGATCACCACCGCGGTGGTCGTCCTGCGCGACCACCCGCTGGCCCCGGGCGCCCCGGGCCCGACCGTCACCATCACGCCCGAGGACTATGCCGAGTACGACTTCGAGGTCCACCACGACGAGTCCAGCGTGCCCGTCCACGCCGGCCAGCAGCTCACCCAGCGCCAGCTCCTCGAGGCGATGCTCACCCAGTCGGCCAACGACGCCGCCTTCGCCCTGGCCACCTGGGACGCCGGCACGGTCCCCGCCTTCGTGGGCCGGATGAACGCCCTGGCCGCCTCGCTGGGGATGGGCGGCACCCGGTACGTCGACGCCTCGGGGTACGACCAGGCGTCGGTGTCCACGGCGGCCGACGTGCTGGCCGTCACGGCGGCTGGGATGGCTCTCCCGGCCTTCGCCGAGATCGTGGCCATGCCCTCGATCACCTTCCCAGGCGTCGGCACCCTGCCCAACATCGTCCCGGAGGTGGGTGTGAACGGGGTGATCGGGGTGAAGTCGGGCTACACCTCCCGGGCCGGGGCCTGCATGGTGCTCGCCGCCGACCAGAACGTGCACGGGCGCACGGTGCCCGTCCTGGTGGCCGTCCTCGGCCAGCCCACCCCGCCGCCGGTCCTCCCGACCACCACCACGACCACCCGGCCCCCGCCGACCACCACGACCACGACCACGACGGTCCCCGGCGCCCCGCCGCCCCCGCCGCCTCCGCCGACCACCACGGTGCCGCCCCGGCCGGCCGGCCCCACCACCACGACGACGTCCATCCCCTACGACGAGCTGGTCATCCCCGACCCCTTCAAGTTCACCCGTCCCGTCGTCGAGGCGCTGCTCGAGGCCGCCCGGCGGGGGGTCGTCCCGGTGCTGGCGGCTCCGGCCCACCAGCCCGTGGGGTCGGTGGGCGCCCGGTGGGGCGGCCGGGTCCACGGCGTGGCCGCCGTGACGGCCCGGGACGCCTGGCTGGCCGGATGGCCGGGGGGGCAGGTGGCGTCGACGGTGACCTTCGGCCACGTGGCTCCGGGAGCGGGCCCGGGCACGGTGGTCGGCTCGGCCGCCTATGCGCTGAGCGAGGAGCGCCAGTCGGTCCCCGTGGTCCTGGCCGGCCCGGTGCCCGAGCCCACCTGGTGGTGGCGCCTGCTCCACGGCCGCTGACGGCGACGCCTCGCCCGACGGTCCCGCGCCGTGCGGCTGGCGGACGGTACCGTGGCGGCGTGCGCGCTCGTGTCCCGGCCTCCTCGGCCAACCTCGGTCCCGGCTTCGACACCCTGGCGGTGGCCCTCGACCGCTACGTCGAGGTCGACGTGGAGCCGGCCTCCAAGCTGATCGTCCGGACCGAGGGCGAGGGGCAGGGTCTGGCCGACGACTCCTCCCACCTTGCCGCCCGGGTGGCCATCGACGTGGCCGGCCACGACCGCCTGGCCATCACCGTGCGGTCCCAGATCCCCATCGCCCGCGGGCTGGGCTCCTCGGCCGCCCTGGCCGTGGCCGCTGCGGCTGCCGCCGGCGCCGAGGACCCCCTGGCCGTGGCTGCCGCCATCGACGGGCACGCCGACAACGCCGCAGCGTCCGCCGTGGGCGGCCTGGTGGCCGCCGCCCGGGTCCGGGGCGGCGTCCACGTGGTGCGCCTCCCCCTCGACGTGAGCCTGGCCTTCGTGGTCATGGTCCCCGACGTGACCCTGTCGACCGCCCGGGCCCGTCAGGCCCTGCCCGCCGAGGTGACCCGGGAGAACGCCGTGTTCAACCTGTCGCGGATGGCGCTGCTGCTGGCCGGCCTGGCCGACAGCCGCAAGCTCATACCGGAGGCGGCCGAGGACCGGCTGCACCAGGATTACCGGAGCCCGCTCTTCCCGGCGGCCCCGAAGATGCTGGCAGCCATGGTGGCCGGTGGCGCGCTGGCCTCGTGCTGGTCGGGGGCCGGACCCTCCCTGATGGCCATCTGCGCCGGCATCGACGCCGCCCAGGTGGTGCTGGCCACCGAGGCGGCCATGGCCGAGTGCGGACTGACCGGGCAGGTCCTCCACCTGCACGCCGACCACGACGGCCTGATCGTCGACCGGGACGGCTCGGCCGGCCTCTACAACGACGACTGACCGCCGGTCCCGCTACCCTCGCACCCATGCCGTCCCAGCCCAGCAAGGATCTCCAGGCCGTCCCCAACCCCCATCCGGGCCGGGAGTACACGGTCACCTGCGACACCCCGGAGTTCACCTGCCTGTGCCCGCTCACCGGGCAGCCCGACTTCGCCAGCGTGCGGATCACCTACGTCCCCGACGCCTCCCTGGTGGAGCTCAAGTCGCTCAAGCTCTACCTGTGGAGCTACCGGAACGAAGGCGGCTTCCACGAGGACATGACCAACCGCATCCTCGACGACCTGGTGGCCGCCATCGCCCCCCGGCGGATGACGGTGGTCACCGACTGGCTGGTCCGGGGCGGGATCCACACCGTGGTCGAGGCCTCCCACCCCGCCGTCGGCTGACGGCCGGGCCGGTCGCCGGCGCCGGCCCTCCCGGCGGCCCGGGCCGGGGCCGTATCCTGTGCGGGTGACCGACGACGGGCCGCGCACCTTCCACATCCGCACCTTCGGCTGCCAGATGAACGAGCACGACTCGGAGCGCCTGGCCGGGGCCCTGGTGGCCGACGGCCTGGTGGCCACCGACGACATCGAGGCTGCCGACGTGGTGGTGCTCAACACCTGCTGCATCCGCGAGAACGCCGACAACAAGCTCTACGGGCACCTCGGCACCCTCAAGCAGCTCCGGGCCGAGCGTCCCGGGATGCAGATCGCCGTGGGCGGCTGCCTGGCCCAGATGGACGGCGAGGCCATCCGGCGCCGGGCCGGCCACGTCGACGTGGTCTTCGGCACGCACAACCTCACCTCCGCTCCCGCCCTCCTCCGCCGGGCCGCCGTCAGCGGGCCGGTGGTCGAGGTGCTGGACGGGCCGCCGGCCGACGCCGGGGACCCCTCCTGGGGCGGGGAGCAGCAGGAGGCCGCCCTGGCCGCCGTGCGGGACCTCCCGTATGCGGCGTGGGTGACCATCCAGACCGGGTGCGACAACTCCTGCGCCTACTGCATCGTCCCCGCCGTGCGGGGCCCCGAGGTGTCCCGTCCCCTGGACGACCTGGTGGCCGAGGTGCGCACCCTGGCCGGCCGGGGGGTCACCGAGGTGACCCTGCTGGGCCAGAACGTGAACTCGTACGGCCGCGACATCACCCGGCGGGGTCCGCTCTTCGCCGAGCTCCTGGCTGCCGTCGGCGCCGTGGAGGGGATCCGGCGGGTCCGCTTCACCAGCCCCCATCCCAAGGACCTCCGGGCCGAGGTCGTGGAGGCCATGGCGGCCACCGAGGCCGTCTGCAACCACCTGCACCTCCCTCTCCAGTCGGGCAGCGACCGCGTGCTGTCCGCCATGCGCCGCGGCTACACCGCCGAGCGCTACCTCGAGCGCCTGGCCGCCGCCCGGGCCGCCGTGCCCGACCTGGCCGTGACCACGGACCTCATCGTCGGCTTCCCCGGGGAGACCGACGAGGACGCCGAGCGCACCCTGGAGGTGGTGGCCGCCGCCGAGTACGACAGCGCCTACACCTTCGTCTTCTCGCCCCGTCCGGGCACCCGGGCCGCAGCCATGGACGACCGGTTCGTGGACCCCGTCGTGGTGACCGAGCGGATGGAGCGGCTGCGGGCCGTGGTCGAGCGCTCGGCGCTGCGCCGCCACGAGGCCCGGATCGGTCGGGTCGAGGAGGTGGTGGTGGAGGGGCCGTCCAAGCGGGACCCGTCCCAGCTGACCGGCCGCACCGGGCAGAACAAGCTCGTCCACTTCGCCCGCCCCGCCGAGGGAGCGCCCGCCGAGGGGTCGTATGCCGACGTCCGGGTCACCGGCGCGGCCCGCCACCACCTGACCGGCGAGCTGGTGGGGGTCACCGCCCGGCCGCGCCACCGGGTGCGGATCCCCGTCTCGGCCGGCTGACGGGTGGCCGTCGCCCTGCTCGGACCGACGGCCTCGGGCAAGTCGGCGGCGGCCCTGGCCGTGGCCCGGCGGGCGCCGGCAGTGGACAGGGCCCGGCGGGCGCCGGCAGTGGACAGGGCCCGGCGGTCGCCGGCAGGCGGGGTCCCGGTGGAGCTGGTGTCGGTGGACTCCATGGCCGTCTACCGGGGCATGGACATCGGCACGGCCAAACCCACGCCGGCCCAGCAGGCCGAAGTACCGGTGCACCTGATCGACCTGGCCGACCCGGACGAGGAGTTCACCGTCACCCGGTTCCAGGCGGCCGCCCGGTCGGCCCTAGCCGAGATCGCCGCACGGGGACACGCCGCCCTGCTGGTCGGGGGGACCGGCCTCTACCTGCGTTCGGTGGTCGACGATCTCCGCTTCCCGGGCCGGTTCCCTGACGTCGCCGCCGGGCTCACCGCCGAGCTGGACGCTGTCGGCCCCACGGGTTCTCCAGCCCGCCGCCTGGCCGTCGCCGAGCTGCACGCCCGGCTGACCGGGTGCGATCCGGTGGCCGCCGGCCGGATCGAGCCAGGCAACGAGCGCCGAGTGGTCCGTGCCCTCGAGGTGACCCTGGGCAGCGGCCAGCCCTTCTCGACCTTCGGGCCGGGTCTGGAGCGCTACCCGCCCAGCCCCGTCCGCATGGTCGGCCTCGTCCCGCCGCCGGAAGTCGACGGGAGCCCCGGTCCGGACCGGGTCGAGGCCCGGTTCCGGGACATGCTGGACGCCGGGCTCCTCGACGAGGTCCGTGCCCTGGCCGCCCGTCCCGGTGGGCTCTCCCGCACCGCCCGCCAGGCGCTCGGCTACCGCGAGCTCCTGGCCCACGTGGAGGAGGGCGTCCCGCTGGAGGACGCCGTGGACGAGGCGGTGCGCCGGACCCGGCTGTTCGCCCGCCGCCAGCTGGCCTGGTTCCGCCGGGACCCCCGCATCCGGTGGGTGGCGGACGGGGAGGACCCGGTGGAGGTGGTCGAGGCGGCGCTGGACGCCGACCGGTCCCTATCGGTGCGAGACTGGGAGGAGCGACCATGACGACGTCGATGACCTCCACCCTCCGGTTCACCAAGCACCACGGTGCCGGCAACGACTTCCTGGTCCTGGTCGACCCTGACGGCAGCGGTCCTCTTCCTGTCGGACTGGTCCAGGCCCTGTGCGACCGGCGCACCGGCGTCGGCGCCGACGGGGTGATCCGGGTGGTGGCCGGCTGGGCCGGTGCTGATGTCGGGATGGTCCTCCAGAACGCCGACGGCGGGGAGGCCGAGATGAGCGGCAACGGCATCCGCTGCCTGGCTCAGGCCGCCGTCGACGCCGGCCTGGTGGCGCCGCCCCGGTTCACCGTGGACACCGGGGCCGGCCTGCGCACCGTCGAGTACGTCTCCGGCCCGGTGTCGGGAGCGGCCGAGGCCTCGGTGGACCTGGGGGCGGTGACCCTCGGGCCCGACCAGCCCCAGCCCTTCGAGGACCGCCACGTCCGCACCGTCGACGTCGGCAACCCCCACCTGGTGATGCTCGGCCCGGACCCCGCCGAGGTCGACGTGGCCGGCATCGGGGCCCAGCTCCAGGACGTCCATGCCGGCGGGGTCAACGTCGAGTTCGTCTGCCTCGGCCCCGAGGAAGGTGCGGTGACGCTCCGGGTCTTCGAGCGGGGGGTCGGGGAGACCCGGGCTTGCGGGACCGGCAGCGCAGCGGCCGCCGCAGCGGCCCGCAGCTGGGGTCTGGTCGACGACGAGGTGGTCGTCCACAACCCCGGGGGCACCCTGGTGGTGACCCTCGAAGAGGTCGCTGGCGGCCTCCAGGCGCGCCTGCGGGGGCCGGTCCGGCGGATCGCCGCCGTGGAGGTGTCCGCCGACGAGCTGCTGGACGGCTGGTGAGCCCCATGGAGTCGGCCTTCACCGACACCCTCATCTCCCGTGAGTTCCGGGAGCGCATCGTGCTGGTGGGGGTCACCTTCCCGCACACGACGCCGGCGGCCACCCAGGCCGGGCTGGACGAGCTGGCCCTCCTGGTGGACACGGCCGGGGCCGACGTGGCCGCCCGAGTCGTCCAGCGGCGGACCGCCCCCGACCCCGCCACCTACCTGGGCCGGGGCAAGGCCGAGGAGCTGGTGGCGGTCTGCCTCGAGGTGGATGCCGACACCGTGGTCTTCGACGACGACCTCACCCCGGCCCAGCAGCGCAACCTGGAGAAGATCCTGGGCCGGACGGCCATCGACCGCACGGCGGTCATCCTCGACATCTTCGCCCAGAACGCCCGCACGCCCGAAGGCCGGGCCCAGGTCGAGCTGGCCCTCCTGCGGTACCGCCTCCCCCGCCTCCGGGGCCGGGGCCACGGGCTCAGCCAGCAGGCCGGCGGCATCGGCACACGGGGCCCCGGCGAGACCCAGCTCGAGGTGGACCGGCGCCGCCTGGTCCGCCGCATGAGCCGGCTGGAGGCCGACCTGCGCCAGCTCGACCGTACCCGCCGCCTCCAGCGCCGGGGCCGCCAGCGGGGACGCCAGCGCACGGTCTCGTTGGTGGGGTACACCAACGCCGGCAAGTCGACGCTCCTCAACCGCCTGTGCGCCGCCGACGTCCTGGTGGAGGACCGGCTGTTCTCGACCCTGGATCCCCGGACACGGGCCTTCGCCCTCCCCGGCGGCGAGACCGTCCTGGTGACCGACACCGTCGGCTTCGTCCGCAAGCTGCCGCACCAGGTGGTGGAAGCCTTCCGCTCCACCCTCGAGGTCGTGCTCGAGTCGGACCTGATCGTCCACGTGGTCGACGGCTCGGCCCCCGACCCCGAGGGCCAGATCGCCGCCGTCCACGCCGTCCTGGCCGAGATCGGGGCCACCGACCTCCCTGAGCTCCTGGTGGTCAACAAGGCGGACGCCCTGATGGCCGCCGACCCCGACGACGGGGCCGCCGGGGCGGACGTCGAGGATGACGCGGGGGAGGACGCGGGGGAAGCGCCGCCGGCGGACGAGGTGGCCGGTGCCGCCGAAGAGGTCCGCCGCCTCCTGGCCGCCCACCCGGGCTCGGTCCTGGTGTCGGCCCGCACCGGTGCGGGCATCGACGACCTCCTGGGCACCCTGGGCGACCGGCTCCGGGCCGGTGACCGGGTCGTCGAGCTGGTCATCCCCTGGGCACGCGGTGACGTCCTGGCCGCCGTCCACCGGGAGGGCGAGATCGTCGGCGAGGAGGCCGGCGACACGGCCACCCGGCTCCAGGTCGTCCTCGATGCCGCCGGCAAGGCCCGCTTCGCCGAGTTCCTGGCCTCATGACCGCCCCCGGGGGCTTCGCCCCGCCTCCGTACCCCTACGAGCGCCTCCACGGCGCCCGGGACCGGGCCACCGAGCGGTTCGCCGACCGGGGCGGCCTGGTCGACTGCTCCATCGGCACCCCGTGCGACGCGCCACCGCCGGCGGTGCTCGAGGCCATGGCCACCTCCGGGTCCGAGCGGGGCTACCCGACCTCGCCGGGGTCGCCGGCCTACCGCCGGGCGGCGGCGGGCTGGCTGGCGCGGCGCTTCGGGGTGGACGTCGACCCGGACACCCAGGTGGCGGCGTGCGTGGGGACCAAGGAGCTGGTGGCCACCACCGCCCACCTCCTGCACCTCCGCACCCCCGACCGGGACACCGTCCTGTCCCCGGACGTGGCCTACCCCACCTACGCCATGGGGGCCACGCTGGCCGGCATCCGCTCGGTCCTTGTGCCCGAGCTTCCCGGCGGCGGACTCGACCTGGCCGCGGTCGACCCGGCCGACGCCGCCCGGGCCCTCTGCCTGTGGGTGAACTCGCCGGCCAACCCGACGGGGAAGCTGAGCGACCTGGGGGCCGCAGCGGCGTGGGGCCGGGCCCACGGGGTCCCGGTGCTGAGCGACGAGTGCTACGCCGAGTTCACGTGGGCCGGACCGCCGGCCACCATCCTGGAGCACGGCGCCGACGGCGTGGTGGCCGTCCACTCCCTGTCGAAGCGGTCGAACCTGGCCGGGGTCCGGGCCGGCTTCTACGCCGGCGACGCCGACCTGGTCGGCTACCTCCTCGACGTCCGCCGCCATGCCGGGCTCATGGTGCCCGGGCCGGTCCAGGCCGGAGCGGCCGTGGCCTACGACGACGACGTCCATGTGGAGGAGCAGCGCCAGCGCTACGCCGAGCGGCTGGCCTTCCTGGCCGACGCCCTGACCGGGGCCGGCCTGCCCGTCGGGATCCCGGCCGGCGCCTTCTACCTGTGGCTCCCGGTGCCGGAGCGCTTCGCCGACGGGTGGGCCCAGATCGGAAGAGCACACGTCTGAACTCCAGTCACGGCTACATCTCGTATGCCGTCTTCTGCTTGAA